>JBFYLJ010000047.1:0-28053 GCA_041305465.1 Methanothrix sp. | reverse complement strand
TTTTACTTTTGCTCAGCCAAGTGCGAGAATAACGTAGCTCTTGGCCGTGTAACGAGAAGAATCAAGTGGGCCAGAAAGGGGGCATAAGGCCTGGCAGAGTTAGAGCGAACTTTTGTCATGGTAAAGCCCGATGGTGTGCAGCGTGCGCTCATTGGCAAGATACTGGGGCGTATTGAGGAGAAAGGCTTCAAGATAGTAGCTATGAAGCTCACCCTCATGCCGGTGGAGAAGGCCAAAGAGCACTATGCGGAGCATGTGGGTAAGAAATTTTACCAGGACCTGGTAGATTTCATCACCTCCGGGCCCTGCGTATCAATGGTAATTGAGGGGCGGGGCGCTATTGCCGCCATGAGGAAGATGAACGGCGCTACCAATCCTGTTGATGCCGTCTCTGGAACCATCCGAGGAGACTTGGCCATTGAAACCGGACGAAATGTCGTGCACGGCTCGGATTCGGCCGTCTCAGCGGCTCGCGAGATAGCGTTGCACTTCAGCCCAAGCGAATTGGTGGCCTACAAGCGAATAGATGAAGCATGGCTTTACGAATGAGACCCTGGCAGAATGCATCTTCTGCCTCCTCTCATCGGAGCCTTTAAATTCTTAAAATGAAATGTTATTTTTAGACTTACTTCTTTAAGGGCGCGACCAGTATGCAACATAAGTCCAAAAAGTCTGGCAAAGCAAAGGACATTGAGTCCAACCTCAGAACACCCATAGTAGTGGTGATGGGGCATGTAGACCACGGCAAGACATCTCTTTTGGATAAGATCAGAGGGACGGCCGTTGCCAAAGGCGAAGCCGGGCTCATTACCCAGCATATCGGAGCCACTGAGGTTCCGCTAAACGTGGTACAGGATTTTTGTGGATCTCATTTCGGCAAAGAGATGCAGATTCCAGGACTGCTGTTTATCGACACGCCAGGGCATCATGCGTTTACCTCTATGCGGAGTAGAGGCGGCTCTCTGGCTGATTTAGCCGTGCTGATCGTGGATGTAAACGAGGGCTTTCAGCCCCAGACCATCGAGTCGCTGGCCATTCTCAAGCGTTTTAGGACACCATTTGTGGTCGCTGCCAACAAGATGGACCGCATCAGCGGATGGCACTCGGTTACCAATGCTCCCTTTGGCAAAAGCATCAAGGCACAAAATGAAAGAGTGTCCGAGACGCTGGATACAAGAATCTATGAGCTGGTAGGAGAACTCTACAAACATGGATTTGATGGTGACAGGTACGATCGGATCACCGACTTTACCAAGACGATTGGAATTGTGCCTATCAGCGCCATCACAGGAGAAGGGGTACCGGATATTCTCATGATTCTGGTGGGCCTCGCGCAGAGATTTTTGAAGGATAATCTGAAGCTGACGGCCAACGGCCCTGGCATGGGCACGATCTTAGAGGTAAAAGAGGAGAAGGGCCTGGGCACAACTTTAGATGTCATACTCTACAACGGCGAATTCAACTCGGGCGATACTGTAATTGTAGGCACGGCCCACGAACCTATCGTCACAAAGATAAGAGCCCTGCTAAAGCCCAAGCCTCTGATGGAGATTCGAAGCGAGGAGAGATTTCTGCCGGTAAAGCATGTGGCGGCAGCATCTGGTGTAAAGATTGCAGCACCCAAATTGGAAAATGCACTGGCAGGATCAACCATTCGCGTGGTGGCCAATGCAGAAGAGATAGAGTCTCTTTCCACTGAACTGAAATCGGAACTCGAGGCGGTGCGTATCGATGCAGAGAGCGAGGGCGTGATCCTGAAAGCAGATGCCATCGGCTCACTGGAAGCATTGGTGGGCGAGCTGAAGGCCAAGAATATTGCCATTCATCATGCCGATGTCGGCCCCGTTTCCAGGAGAGATGTGATCCGTGCTTCGGCCATCAAAGAATCCCTGCTCTCTGCGATTTTAGCATTTAATGTGGAAATCCTGCCCGATGCCGTCAGCGAGATTCAGAAGACCAATGTGCCTGTATTTTGCAGCGATATAATTTACACCATTTTGGAGAGCTATGAGCAGTGGACGGAGGAGCAGAAGATGCGTATAGAGCAGGAGCGGCTGGAGGCAGTAATCCGGCCCGGTGCAGTGCGTCTTTTGCCGGACTGCGTCTTCCGTCAGTCCAGACCTGCCATTGTGGGTGTTCAGATCATAGGTGGTGTGGTTCGCACCCATGTTAATCTGATGAGAGAAGACGGCGCCAATGTGGGCGAGATTCGGGGGATCCAGGCGCGCAATGAAAACGTAGGCTCCGCGACCGTCGGGCAGGAAGTGGCTATATCCATAGATGGACCCACAGTAGGCCGCCAGATTCATGAAGGCGACATCCTTTATGTCAACATTCCAGAGAAGCATGCTCGTATTGTGGAACTGGAGCTGAAGCCCAAGCTGGCGGAGGACGAGCGCGAGGTGCTGGAGAATTTCCTGGATATCAAGCGCAAGAAGGAACCCTTCTGGGGAAGATAGGCGACATGAGTTTTTCAAAAGATTTTTAAAAAGTTTGGAATGAATGAGTATGCCTATTTCTTGGATCTGACAACCAGCACGGGCCTCTGCCCCATCCTGGCCACATCAGATGCCACGCTGCCAATGCTGACTTCGTCCAGCCAGCCCTTGCCATGAGAGCCCAATGCAATCAATGAAGCTTCTTCAATTTCCGCTACAGTAAGGATCTTATCAACAACTCCGCCCACAGCTGCCATGTGAGAGGGCCCTACCTTGACCATGCCGCCTGAGCCATAAGTTCTTGGCTCTTCAGCAGCCGCAGAGACCGCTAGCGCCCTGGCGCTAATTCCAGCAGCAGCCAGATCTGCCTTCATCTCCTCAAGCTTTTCGTGTGCCTTCTCTAAAGACGCATCCAATTGGGATTGTTTTTCGCCCTTAGCCACAACATTGAGCAGCAGGACATCTTTTGTGAGCTTCGCTTCTTTTATTTTCTCAATAGCTGCATTTCCGGCAGTTGAGAAATCGGTAGGTGCCAAGACTCTCTCGAATATGCGCGAGCAGAATTTGCCCAGTTCTTCTTTTTCCTCGTCCAAGGTCTTGTAGCGCATGATGAGAAGATCCTTATCGCCATAGCGAAGAACGCCGCTGGAGACGCTGCCCAGGAGCAGTCCCTGCCACATGCTTCTTCCCCTAGCTCCCATCACCACCAGCGAGACATTTTCCTCTCTGGCCACATGTCTGATTACCGCATATTCCGGTGTCTCTTCCGCGATCTCTGCCCTTATTTTTACCTTCAAATTGGCTTCTTCTAAGACCTTTTTGGGCCCCTCCATTTGATTTTCCGCTTGCTTGAGATCGTCGCCGGGAGACCAGACCCTGGCGAGAGGATCTTTTTCGAGAACGTGAAGTAGAACGACCTCTTTTACGCCGGGTATTTCTCCAACGCATTCAATTAGTTTTTCAGCGTGTTTGGAAAAATCCGTAGCTATTAAGATCTTTTCGTACATAAAACCACACCTACCTTTTAGTGTGTTGACCTTAATAATACTATTTAAAGATTGCATCATGAAAATGACAAAGGATTTGATCCCATTGAAATGCTCAGATATCATTTATGATGAATAGGTCGAACCGGTTAGACGACACAACAATTATTAACACCAAAACCAGAATCCTAGGGTCCCAAATTCACCATATAAAAGGTGTCTGCAATCGAGCTTAATGAGATCATAATTCCACTGCTGGCAGTCGGGCTGGCTGAGATGGGCGACAAGACGCAGCTGTCCATTCTGCTGCTCTCTTCCCGAACCCGAGAATACTTCCGGCTTCTTCTGGGAGTGATGCTGGCTTTCCTGCTGGCGGATGGGATTGCCATACTGGTGGGCTCATGGGTGACGAATGTCATTCCCGTTGATCTGGTAAAGACCGTCAGCGGATTAGTTTTTATTCTATTTGGCATATTAATCTTAAAGGGTGACAAGGATGATGATGTGGTGGAGAGCAACCTTTCCGCCAGGAGGGCCTTTGCATCAGGATTCTCCATGATCTTCCTCTCTGAGTGGGGGGATAAGACTCAGATCGCTTCAGCCCTCTTCGCCACAGAATATGATCCTCAAATGGTTTTTATCGGCGTCATGATTGCGCTCTTGCTTCTATCAATCATGGCCATATTCCTGGGCAAGTATCTTTCCAGCAGGATCGATCGCAAAGTGATTACCAGATTTGGAGGCGTCCTATTCTTGCTCATCGGCCTGTCATTCCTGCTTTCTGTTTATTCAACGTCTGCTTTCGTTAACATGCTTTGAAAAAAGTTATCATTTTGAATAACTTAATAGTTCCACTGCAAGAGTTATTCAAAATAATCTCAGAGGATTATCTCAATGTCCAGTTCTTCTGCCAGCTCTTTGTAGCGGTTCCTTATTGTAACCTCAGTCACACCCGCCACATCGGCTACCTCGCGCTGCGTCCTTCTGTCTCCGCAAAGGATGGAGGCGATGTATATGGCAGCAGCAGCCACGCCCGTGGGCCCGCGCCCGCTGGTGAGCTCCTTTTCTGCAGCCTGACGCAGGATCTCAATTCCTTTGGCCTGCACCTCGCCCTTCAGATTCAGGCCTGAACAGAAGCGTGGAATGTAGTCAATGGGACTTGTCGGCATGAGCTTAAGTGCCAGCTCGCGGGAGACAAATCTGTAGGTCCTGCCGATCTCCTTTCGAGATACCCTGGAAACCTCAGCAATCTCGTCAAGGGTACGGGGCACATTGCACTGCCGGCATGCAGCATAAAGCGCTGCTGCGGCCACGCCCTCAATGCTTCGCCCGCGAATGAGGTTCTTGTCCACGGCTTTTCTGTAGACAACAGCTGCCGTCTCTCGCACGTTTCTGGAAAGACCCAGGGCTGACGCCATCCTATCCAATTCCGAAAGCGCGAAAGCCAGGTTTCTCTCAGTGGCATTGCTGACTCTGATGCGCCGCTGCCACTTTCTCAGCCGGTACAGTTGGGCACGATTCTTGGAAGATATGGTCTTGCCGTATGAATCCCTGTTCCTCCAGTCGATCATAGTGGAGAGGCCCTTGTCGTGGATGGTATAGGTCATGGGCGCTCCCACCCTAGACCTCTTCATACGCTGGTCATGATCGAAAGCTCTCCACTCCGGCCCCTGGTCGATGAAATTTTCATCGATGACCAGACCGCAATCAGAGCAGACCAACTCAGCACGCTCATAGTCGCGCACAAGGGTGTGGCTCTTGCATTCCGGACACTCCACTGTGAACTTCTCGAACTCGTCTACCTTCTCTTTCTCGCGCTTGAGCCGAGTCCTTTCCTTGAGCTTTTCCGGTTCCGTCCTCTCTATCTCTCTCAGCTTCTCAATCTCTTCCACTTGCTATCTCTCCCCGGCGCCTCGTCGATATAGAGCTTCTTTCCGACGTGGGCAGCGGCATCTACTCCTCGATTTGGTCGAACGATGATGTACGGATGATTAATGGGGCCGAATATATCGAAAACCTTTCCGACTCTGGTCCTCTTCTGATCCACAACCCAGTAATTGGTTCTGGGGATATTGGTCTCGCTTCCAACAGTCTGCTCGCTTTGGAGAATCAATTTATTCTGTACAACATGAAGAGCGGTGCCTAGTCTCTTCAAGAGGCCACCTCATCTATATAGATGCAGAACCAGTATTTAAGCCTTCCGAAAACCATTTATAAATGTCTATTTCCTGGCGGTAGCCGCCTAAAGGTTTATCACCCTAGTCCAGTACCAGATATATAATGTTCGAACAGCTTCCAACCGTACTAACATCAGAAGAGCTTTTAAATAAGTCCTTTAGGCGCGCCTCTCGTGCCACAGATGACGAGTCCATGGTGCAAAACGCCGGCAATATTCTCTCAGACAATCTCAGCAATCTGATCAAGAAATTCCCATCCTTTGAAAATCTGCCGCCCTTCTACAGAGAGATGGCGGACATAATTGCGGGAGTGGACAAGATCCGCATCAGCCTGTCTCGCCTGGGCTGGGCTTCAAGGCAGATAAGACTGATCTCAAAAGAGTATGTAGGTACTATTAGAAGGTCTCATGGCCTTGACACGACCCCAGCCCGAAAGTCGGCCTTCGGGCGCTACTCATCGGTTATGAGATCGATTGAAAAAGATCTGCTATTTTTAAATGAAGCCCGCAACCTCCTGCGCAAGATGCCGACCATAAACCCGGCGGTTCCGACAATTCTCATTGCTGGCTACCCAAATGTTGGCAAGTCAAGCTTCATTGTGCGGGTCACCGGTGCTCGGCCCGAGATCGCCAATTATCCATTCACCACGCGTGGTATTTTTGTGGGTCACTTCATTCGAGGAGAGCAAAAGTATCAGGTTGTGGATACACCGGGACTGCTCGACCGGCCCATGGAAGAGAGAAATGAGATTGAGCAGCAGACTGTAGCTGCCCTAAGCCATTTGCAGGGAGTAGTTCTCTATATCCTCGATCCCAGTGAACACTGCGGCTATCTTATCGATTCCCAGCTCTCTTTGGCTTCGGATCTTAAGAACTGGCTAACGCTGCCTGTTCTGGTTGTTGCCAATAAGGCGGACATATTGAGTTTCGGAGACGATAAAGATATTATGCAAATGTCAACCGAGACCGGCCAGGGCGTCAATGAAGTTCTGGACAGGCTTGTCGGCATGCTCGATGCCATGCCGCCTTATGTTGCTCCTGAGGCCGATCAGAATGAAGTGCCTATGGTCCCAAGCCGCAGAACATAGAGCCGCTCGAAGAAGCATCCCTCGTCGGCCACCACCTCCGCAGTCAGCTCGGCGGCCTTCGCCATCTCCTGCACCTCGGCGAGTCCCGTCAGGCTGGAGATGAGCAGCATTGCTCTTCCGCCGGGAAGCAGATGCCCGGCCAGATCCTCGATAAATCGATCCACCGTCTCTCGGCCGTTTTCTCCTCCGTCCAGGGCGCGGTCTATCCACTGGCCGGTCCTCTCTTCCGGCTGGGTGGGCAGGTATGGTGCATTGAAGAGCACCAGGTCGAACCTCCCTTTGATGCCCCGAAACAGATCAGCTCTTACGACCTCAACTCCCCTGGCTCTCGCTGCCCGAACAGCATGGGGATTTATGTCCGTGGCCAGGAGGCGGGCGACCCTCGGCCCCAGCTCCTGGGAGATAAAGCCACTGCCGCAGCCGATCTCCAGCACGCGGTCATCGGGCCCGGCCTCGGCTAGTGCGGCTCTCTGGAGGAGGAAGGTGTCCTCGGCGGGCTGGTAGACTTCGTCGTTATTGATGGGGGCGGGGGAGGTCATTGATGAGGAGCTAATTTTGATCGTTGGAAAATAAACTTTGGCTTCTCGTTAATTCCTAGAGTATCTTGGCAATTGCGGACGGTTTTAATTGCTGCCAATAGAAAAATATTAAAAGTTATCTTCCGCTAAGATTTTAGCGGGAAAATGTTATTGGGCCTATTATTATGCACCAATTCTCTCAGCCCGCTGACCGACCCGCCTTCGTTGTATATGCCGCCTCCAGCCTTCTTTGCTATATTGTGGTCTATTGAACCTGAAATCAAGTTCACATCGACTTTTTCGCTATAGATCCCGCCACCGTGCAATGCTTGATTTGAGGCGATCACGCTGCCATCCAGGCGCATTGCATTGTAACCTTAACTCCCACTTAGTAGGGAATACATATTACTTATATCAATCTTCTTGCATTGTCTTTAAATAATAAAAATATATAGATATAGTTTCCCTACCTGGGGATATGGAGCAATGGGCAAGGGATTGGCTAGAAGGGGAGAGAACCAAAGGCGTGAAGCGCCTTGAGATAAAAGTCAAAGGAAGGAACCATTACATCTACGAATCGACAACCCACTGGGACAATGTAATCAAAAAGCGGGTTAAGACATCTCTGTACATCGGAAAACTTGATCAAGAGAAGGGCCTAATAAAGTCGCGAGGCATGAACAAATTCGACGATGTGCAGGCTCCAAGTGTCACCGAATACGGCAACTCTATGCTGCTTCGTTTGGCAATGGAGGATCTCAAACCGCTCTTGATATCTGCCTTTCCTTCCTTTCCCTCTACGCCTACTGCAAGCTTGAAGAGATGCTGAAAAAAGCCGAGCTAAATCGGAAGATGTCTCCTGGAGATCTGTTGTTGCAGTACAGCAAGGTGTATCATGTCAGGATTGGCGATCGAACTCTCATCTCAGAGTTGCCGAAGAAGGTTAGAGACTTGGATAGTAAGCTTGGATTGGGATTATTCCCTACCACATGAGGAGTTAAGGCTTGAAAGCAAATACTCCAAACTTCATTCTTGGGACTAGAGGTTAGTTTATTCTATATAAATGCCTTCCGACCGCCATGCTAAATATGATGTAGCAGCTTAGCTAGAATCAGGATTCAAAGATGACCCGAATAATCGCTCTATCAGACACTCATCTAGAAAGTGAGATGCTCCCTCCTGCCGTTGCAGCGCTTGCCAGGAATGCCGATATCATCCTTCATTGTGGCGATTTCATCTCTCTTAAGTGCCACGCCGCCCTGGCCGATCTGGGAAAGCTGGAGGCAGTGCATGGAAATTCCGACTGCCCCGAGCTGAAGAGACTCTTGCCGGAGAGAAGGGTGATCGAGGTAGAGGGGGTTAGAATCGGCCTGGTGCACATGGCCTCGCACGGCTCCGATCTGGTAGGAGCGGAGATGATGGCCAGGGAGATGGATGTGCAGGTTCTGGTCTTCGGTCACATCCATCGCCCTTTGATCGAAAAAGGAAAGCTTCTGCTCATCTGTCCGGGCAGCACCCTGCTACCCCGCATGTCTGCCCCCTCAGTAGCCGAGCTGGAGATCGAAGACGGAAATGTGCGGGGCAATATCATCCCCGTGGGAAGCCCTGCCTGCAATTATCTCAAATTCGCAGGGGAGCTGGCGAAAAGCAAGCGGGAGTAATGGAAATCGGGTTTAAAGGAGGATAACATTCCTATCCCCAAGCCAAACAGTCACGGCTAGATGCGTAGAAGTTGCCGTGTAATATTCTCTTGGATGTCAGGTTCGAGAATCTCAAGTATGGCAAATGAAACGTACTTCAGAATAAATTAGATACAAAACCGCTGCAAAAGTTACAAATGACACTATTGATGCGATCACCACATCATGTAAATTCGCACCTAACATAATAATCAATTGATGTATGTTATATTTATACATATTGCATAAGTTTTATATGCCAGGAAGGCATCTCGAACCTGATTAATATGGCCGAAAATAAGGAAGAAACAAGGGTTGCAAGAAGAATCCAGAATGACTTTATCTCCCATGATGGATCCAAGCCAACTGTTGCAAGAAGATCTCGATGCAAGTGATATTCCCACATTATTTTTTTCATGTTTTCAAACCCGTTCCATCCTGCTCGCTTCTAGCGCAAGCTTAAATCATCTTGATGAGCATGGTTTTCAGGATTGTCTTGACTGCAGATTCTTATGCTAAAGCCGTCATCGAAGCTGCCCTCTTTGCTTCGGGCAGAACCCTCGCACCACGGGAACTGGCCAATCTCTCCGGGCTGTCTGAGGAGCGGGCGCGGGCCCTGGCCGAAGACCTGGCATCAGAGTATGCCGCCCGCAACTCAGGACTAGAGATCAAGAGCATCGGCGAAGGCTATTCCATGCAGGTTCGCTTTGGTCTCGCCGGGCGAGTCCTCTCTTTTGCTCCCAAAGAGATCGAAGCTCCTCTCATCAGAACGTTAGCCATCATCGCCTACAAACAGCCCATCAAACAGAGCGTTCTGGTGGAGATTAGGGGAAACAAGAGCTACGATCACGTAAAAGAGCTGGAGGAGAGAGGCCTCATCAAGTCTGAAAAGTTCAGCCGTACCAAGCTTCTCACCACCACGAGCGGCTTTGCCGATTATTTCGGCATCAGCTCTGCCGATCCCCAGGCCATCAGAAGGGCTCTTCTCAAAGACAAGAGGCTGGTGGGCGTCTCTCCCATGTACGAGAGCCTGGCTTTGCGCCTTGCTCTGGATTACATAGTAGTAAACCCCTATAAGCCAGAGGCAGAGGACCTGGAGCGCTTAAAAGAGATTGAGCTGTTGGTGCTCGCTCCCGGATACGCGAAGAGAGTTTCGCAGTACTACAGCGGCCAGATGCTGGAGGCAGGAGTGCAAACACTCTCTATGCTCAAGGAGAGTGCAGAGAGAATCTGCCAAGAATCGGGCAACGGGGATGTCGAGCCCTTGGCGGCGGAGGTGGACTCGCTTCTCAAGAGATTTCGGCAGAGGGCTAAAACCGCCCGGGCAATCAAGCCGCTCACTCCCATGATCGAAGAGATGGCCCGCGATCTGCGCCTTATCGTACAGGATGATGGCCTGACGGTTGCGCCCGACTCTGCAGGAATAGAAGCGGATATCCTGGTTCCCGTCCACCAGCCCTATGACATGGACATTCTGGAGAGAATTGTGCAGCGATACGAGAAAATTCTGGGCAGGAAAACTTGATAGAATCCATGTTAAATCCATTCCTTCTTTCGGAAGTAGACCATCATTACTACTACGACCAGCAACATCAGTATCAAAACAGCCGGGTAGCCAAAGGGAGACTCCAGCTCCGGCATGAACCTGAAGTTCATTCCATACAGACCTGCCAGAAATGTTAGGGGAATAAATATTGTGGAGATTATGGTGAGTAGCTTGATAACCTCATTGAGCTTGTTGCTCAGGCTGGAGAGATAGGTCTCCAGTAGTGATGCAGACATATCGCGGAAAGTCTCAATGTTCTCGATCACCTGGATGGTGTGGTCGTAAACATCTCTCAGGTAGATCTTGATCGCTTCCGAGACGAGGTGTGAATCAGTCCTCTGCATCTTGCTGATGGCTTCTCGCAAAGGCCATACCGACTTTCGCAAAAACAGCATATCTCGTTTCAGATTGTAAATCGTGGGAAGAATGCCCGGCTGCGGGTCGGACACAACTGAATCCTCCAGATCCTCGAATCGATCCCCTAACGTCTCCATGATCAAGAAATAGTGGTCTACAATGGCATCAATCATGGAATAAGCCAGATAGTCCGCACCCTGTTTTCTTATCTTGCCCTTGGCCGTGCGCAGCCGATCTCTCAGAGGATTGAATACGTCAACCTCTTTTTCTTTAAAAGATATTATAAAATTTGGCCCCAGGATCATGCTTACCTGATCCATATCTAAGTTTGTATCCCCCAGATCATCTTCATCTTCTGTTTTCTTATCACCTTCTTCATCGTAGTAGAGCATCTTAAGCACAATGAATATGTAATCATCATAATCCTCAATTTTGGGACGCTGATCGGTCAGGATATCTTCCAGGACCAGAGGATGAATTCCATAGCAAGAACCGAGTTTCTCCAAGACATCCATCTGATGAAGGCCGTCAATGTTAATCCAGGTTACAGTGGGCATATCTTTGAACCTGAAACACTCCTCTACCTCTTTTGCCTCTGCCTCGTGATAATGCTGTTCATCATAATCAATTATGGTGATCTTGGGCCTTTCCAGGGGCTTTTCGCTTGCCATCGGCAGAGGGTGGGCGGCGAGTTCCAGGATATCTGAGCTTGTCCCTTTATCTTTTGAGGAAAGATCCTGCTTCTTCTGGCCTTTTTTTGTGATTTGGCCCAGATCGGTTATCTTCAATGGACCTAAACCTTTTGCCTTCTCCGTAATGCTCCTGAATGTAGCCATTTCAACCTTTAAACCGGAGATGTCTCATCTTTTGCCCGCTCTACCACCACGATCTCATGAAAGTCTTCAATGCCTTCAATTGACCGTATGCGATCATTTATGAGGGCATTCAGCTCATCGAGACTTCTGGACCAAACCTTGAGGAAGAGATCATACTCCCCCAGTATTCCATAAACTTCAGTTATCTCTGGAACCTTCGCTAAAGCCTTGACGACCTGATCGTGTCTTTCATTATCCGTTTGGACAAGCATAATAGCAGTCACCGAATAGCCCGTAGCTGCTGGATTGGCCATAATGGTAAACCGCTCTATGACACTATTGGCTTTCAAGCGTTTGAATCGAAACTGTATGGTAGCATCGGAGATGCCGGATCTTCTTGACATATCCTGGAGGCTCATGCGTGCATTTTCCCGAAGACTGCCAAGAATGGCCCTGTCCACTTTGTCAAGATCAAAGCTATTGCCCATATCGCTCTGGTATTCTCCTTAGATATCCTTTGTTACATTGGTATATTACCAATAGTACCATATAAACGTTATTCTTTTCATAATTATAATTATTAATAGTTATGTAATTTACGGTAGTATGCCCGCCTTGCTGTAAAATCTCAGCGAAATCCCGCGTCAAGAGCCGACGTGCTGTGAACGAGATAACAGCAAGTTATTTGGTTCTTCGCTGTTTCATGTCGAAGACATTGAGCAGTTCCATTTGCGCCTCTTCGGGAGTTTGCCCCCAAGCATGGCAACCCAAAATAGCAGGCACGAAGGCTACTAATGTACCGTTATCATCCGGGCGAAGGACAACGGCATAATCGTAAAGTCGTTTCATTAGATGCTACTTCTGTGTATGCAAATATAAAGCTACTTTGCAAAGATCAGAATAGAGTTGTTTATCCGATGCTAGCGGTATCATTATCCTGTTTGACGATCCTTGCGGGGTCGCCGTGGCTGCCCGGGTGGGCCCGCCTGCACGCACGCGCTCGGGGGCATGGGGCCGGTTTGGTCTGAGATTAAGTCGAACTGTCGCACTCGTTTGATTTTTTTATTAGCATATTTTAATTTTTTAACAATAACAGCCTTGGCATTTTCGATGAGCGTAACACTTTGAGCTTTATGTCTCCCAGTTTTTACGATTACCCTGTATCCTTCGATCTTTCTGGATTCCACTTAAATCTTAGACCCGTGAATGGTGTCTCCGATTTCGTAATAGTCCATCAGGCTTCCTCCAATGTGCCATCCTTTCTTAACTCCTCCGTGATTCTCATCACCAGATCGAAGTCGAGCTCCAGATCTTCAGCAGCTTCATCCGGAAATGCCTCTCCATGACGCTTGAAGTAGCCCGTAACCTCTTTCCTGGCGGTATCATAGTCTATATCCCGGCACCTGACTACCTTTATTTCCGTCAGCCTGTGGCGGATGGCATCTCTTACGAAGTCCGACTCATTAATAAAAGCCCCAGCTTCAATCAGCTCCCTGATTTGCATGGACTGTCGAAGAGTGATTTTCGCTCCAATTGACACCCCGTTGCAGGAGATGAAATTGTTTTATCTGAAGCACTCATGAGTTAACCATGGTGCACCTGAGCTAAGAATATATCGGCTAAAGGCCATAAAGGCTCCTCGCTGATTCATGTGGGTAAATTGAATTTGAGTTTTCCGGTCATAAAATAAATAGTAGTAATGAAATTTTTAGTTGATCTGAAGCCTCTTGCACTATCTTTTGCAGCTTGAATCAGGCTATTTGCGCCTTCAAGGATTCAATTATCGATTTTTGTTTTAATATAATTAGTAACGCCATTCCAATGATGCTTTATTGTTTTAGCGCATTCGATTACAGGATCTAGTCTGCTGTGTGTTGCCCAGAAATACCACCGTTTGAGGTAGCCTTCGGCAGATTTCCGATATTTATAGCTCCAAAAGTCGCGAAGGGCCAATTTAATATTATATGCTCTCATGGTTTTTAGTCTGAGGTCTTTCAGGGGCATAAGTATCTTATTTTGGTTTGTCGTAAGATTCTCTGGATTTTTAAGCCCGACATATCTTGTCTTTTTCAACAAATCGTTATGCTATTGCTCATTCCGCCTGACTTCATCAACAGCTTCATTCATCAATTTCATAACATGAAACTTATCAAATGTAATTGATGCATTAGGGAAGCTATCTTCTATTCCAGATATAAATGCGGGAGACATGTCGCAACAGAAATTTTTAATATTTTTGTGAGATCCTTTGTGCTGTTCCAGATCCTCTTTGAATGACCCAATGGTTGAAGCATCTCTTCCTTCGCATACATGTATTACTCTTGACCCATCAAGATCTATAAATACGGAAACATATTTGTGTTTTTTGGCTCTTGATGTCCCATCCACACCAACTGAACTGACTTTCGAAAAGTCCTCATTAGATCTAGCTTCATCAACATAATGCTTCAAAACTCTCCATATCCGAGTATCATGTTCATCAATCATTTCTGCTATCGCAGTAACAATCATGTGCTGAGCCATCAGGACTATTAGAGAGTCCATGAGCAAAGTGAAGCCGCTACCTTTTCTAGCCCAGGGAACCTTTGCCTGCTTTACTCCACACTTCTCGCAGGTAGTACGGGGGACGGGACAATGGATATGGGTTTTGAACTGAAAAAAGTTCAAATGACGCCAGGTTCTTTCAATAGTACCATGCACGCTGCAACCTATTTTGCCGCATTTCGCACACGGATATTTGCTGCCTGATTCGAAGTCAACATGGATATCGAGCTGCTTTTTCTTCGGCACAGAAATCTATTCGCTTGATGTGCCAAGGATCTTCAAGATTCAATGCCATTTTAAAGAGGGCTTCCTGTGAGAGAGACACAGCTAACTTTCTTGCATGAGTTGCTATAAAGAATTAACCGGCTACCCATAGAAAATTGCGAGGAGCCTAATTAAGTCATGACCATCCAGGATAATCAGATACTAACGAGCTATTGCGAATATAAAACACATTACATCCGATCGTTATGAATAGTTATGAACTTTTCATAAAAAAATTTAAATAGAATCTATACCGAATAGACATTATTAATAGAATCCTCTGGTGAACTCTGCTTTGATGCATCTCATTAGAAACACCAAACGCAAATGTACGTTAAGGAGAATAAAACTTGTTTAATACAGAACGCAAGAATGAAAAAGGAGAAGCTGAGGTAGCCATTTGCCCGTTATGCGGCTTGCGGGTAGAATTTATAGGCGCACCGATGGTCAGGTGTTATTCAACTGGAGAAACGTACGAAAGAACGAACGTGAGATGGATTAAAAAATCGAAGGTTTTAAAAGAAACCGGATATGATGTGGAAAATATAAGAGGAAATGACAGCGTGCATGATTTCCTACCCAATGCACATAAGCAGGTCGATGAGATCGAAGCATAAGCCTTTTTTCGATGAATTCCAATGATGATAAATCCTTCTGTGGACACAGCCTCCTTTCAAAAATGTCTAAAAAAAGTTAACGATGGAATCAGTAATACAATTATTTTCAACAATTTATGATATAAATATTAAAAAAATATTTTCCAATTTAATGCGTTTACTCACAGGTGTCCAGCAGACTTTTCTTCTTGCCGCCCCTCTTATCACCGAGTTTAATGGGCTCGACCTTTGCTTCTGCCTCTTCCTTTTCATCTTTCTTTTTTTCATGGTGTGTCATTTTATATCTCCCATTTATTGTTGTATGTGGTATTAATTATAGCTTGCGGTTAGCAATAATTGAGAACATCGGAAAGATCCGCATTTATGATATCGCTTAAATATAAATATAAAAATGGTTAAATCCGATTGTGTATTTTGATCTTATTTTACCACGTGTGATGTATCCCCGGCCGAAAAATGAAGTTGGATCGGCTGGATCTACTCTCTTATGGTATGCTCCAGAATGCAGGTGGGATCCTCAGCCAATATATCTGCATGATAGTAGTAAGCCTTCTGGCGGCATCCTCCGCACAAATCCAGGTACTTGCAGCTTCCGCAGGCCCCTTTGAGTCTGGACTTGATATCCCGCAGTGCCTGCAACTCTGCACAGGGATGATCGATCCAGATATCCCGGAAGGTGCGCTCGCGTACATTGCCCACAACCACCTGAGGCATGAAATGGCAGGGATGCACATCGCCTCGCTGATTGATATTGGCAACCTTTACTCCCGTAGAGCAGCCGCCTGCATTGGTGAGAAGCTTTCTCACGTTCTCGCTTCGGGGATCATCTTTTAAGAGCTCCAGCAAATAGGCCCCATCCATAGGCGAGTCAGTGGTAAGAATCTCGATATTTTCGCCTTTCAGCTCCTCTGCCGCCTCGGCCAGCAAACGGATAACGCTGCGCCTTTGTTCGGGCGTAACGTCCCTGTCGGCCATGCCCGCTCCCCTGCCCGTTGGGACAAGGTGATAAAGACAGAATCTGGGGATACCCTCCTGCAATGCCAGACTGAGAAGAGCAGGAACATCCTGCCAGTTGTCGCGTGTGAGAGTGATGCGCAGGCCGGTCTTCAGGCCAGCATCGCGGGCGTTCTTGATGCCTTGCAGGGCCCTGGCATGCGCTCCGGCCACGCCGCGAAAGGCATCATGCTGCTCCGGCTTCGCCGCATCAAGACTCACTCCTACATATCTGATTTTAGCCTCCGCCAGGAGCCCGGCCACCTCCGGGGTGATCAATGTTCCATTTGTGGAGATGACTGTACGTAGCCCCACCTCGCGGGCATGGAAGGCCAGGGCATAGAAATTGCGGCTGAGAAGGGGCTCTCCGCCTGTGAAGATGAGGATGGGCACCTTCATATCGGCCAGTTCGTCCACCAGATGTATGCCCTCTTCCAGAGACATCTCCTCTCGGGCCTCGCGGCTGGCATCCATGTAGCAATGCCGGCAGGCCAGATTGCAGTGAGCAGTCAAATTCCACATCACAACAGGTTTTGACTGGGCAGAGAACCGCAGCAAATCCGGCGGCAGATTCTGGCACGACTGTGAAGCGCGCAGCGCCTCCCAAACAGTAGCCTGATCCGCCAGGGCTTTGGAGAATATTATCATTTTATCGGGCCAACTCCCTCAAAACAGCAAGCATAGCTTCAAATGTAAATCTTTCCGGCATTATGTCCACTTCCACTCCGAGCCGGGCCAGCTCTTCTGCGGTGGGCTTGCCAATGGCAGCTACCGTGCCGGCAGCGAGCGCCAAACGAAGCTCCTTCTCCAGGCCCATCGCTCCTGCCCTTTCTATCAGATAGCGAGCAGTCGATGAGCTGGTAAAGGCAAAGATGTCCACGCTATTCGCTCTTTTTATCAGATCGTCCAGCAGGGGATCGCCGGAGGGTACAACCTCGTATAGGGAAATGTCATCAACATAGATCCCCGATGCTTTCAAGCCCTCTGAGAGGTATCGGCTACCCTGAGCGCTGCGAAGGAAGAGAATGCTTCTGCATCTTCCTCGCAGCAATTTCTCCATTCCTTCTGAGCTGTACTCCTCAGGCATCATTGCCATCAAGCCCTGTAAAGCCAGAGCCTGGGCAGTCTTGGGTCCAATGGCCACGATCATCTTTTCCGCCAATGCCTTTCGAAGGTCCGGGCTATGCAGCGCCATATTCACACCGTTGGCGCTGGTAAAAGCCACGCATTCTGCTTTGTCGAGCCTCCCATGCAGATCCTCAGGCAGTGGCTTTTTTGCGAGAGCAATTGCAGGGGCAGAGATAGGTGAGAAGCCGTAGCTTTCCGCCAGGGCAGCCGACTCCTTTTGCTGGGCAGCAGGCCGAAGAATGGCGATTCTCTTTTTTCCCAATTTCTCGGCCAGCAAGACCACCTCGCCTACTACCAATATAGCTGGCGACTCGATCCTTGCCTCTTTGGCCTTTTCAGCGATATCCGCCAGAGTTGCGCAAATCATCCTCTGCTCCGGCCAGCCGCCCTTTTCAACCATTGCCGCCGGTGTTTGGGGCGATTTACCTGCCTCAATCAGAGCCGCTGCATTTTGCTCCAGGCGGGAGACGCCCATCAGGACAACCAGAGTTCCGCCTAGGGCGGCAATGGCCGCCCAATCCAATGGAGTCTCTTTTCCCGGCTCCTCGTGACCTGTCACAATGACAAGCGAAGAGGCCACACCCCGGTGGGTAACAGGAATTCCGGCAAGCCCTGGAGCGGCAATAGATGAGGTAACACCGGGCACAACCTCAAAGGGTATGCCCTTTTCCTGCAAGGCCAGTGCTTCCTCTCCACCCCTGCCAAAAAGGTAAGGATCGCCACCCTTCAGCCGCACCACAATATTTCCCGCCTCTGCCTTCTCAATAAGAAGCTGGTTGATGCCATCCTGATTCAGTTTGTGCCTGCCAGCGTTCTTGCCCACATCGATCAATTCCGCTCTGACCCCTTCCAGCATTCTCGGGTCAAGCAGCCGGTCAAATAAGATTACATCCGCATCGCCCAGTAGCCTTTTCGCCTTCAGGGTCATGAGCTCAGGGTCACCAGGGCCGGCTCCCACCAGATAAACTTTACCGTGTGCCAAATTCCTTCACCGCCTCGTCCACCAACTCTCTTCCCCCCATCTTCATGAGCCTATGCCCCATATCCTCTGCCCGGCTCAAATGATCATCTTCATGTAAAGAGATTTTTTCATCCAATCGCACAAACCTCTTGCCGTCTAATGATAGGACCTCTGCCAGCACACGCACCTGGCCGCCGGAAACAACGGCGTGCACTGCCATCGGCACCACGCAGCCGCCGCCCACCGTCTCCAGTATCCTGCGCTCAATCATGGTCTCAGTTCTGGTGGGTGCGTCATCCATCAATCGGGAATAATAAGCTGCCTTCGATCCCTTCTTGGCTACTACTATTATGGTTCCCTGGTTGGCAGAGGGAACGAACCTATCATCATCCAATCGCACATAATCATTTTCCAGCCCCATCCTCTCGAGACCTGCTTTGGCAAGGACGATGGCATCATAGCTGCCTTCATCCAGTTTACGCATTCTTGTCTGCAGATTTCCTCGCAAGTTTAATATATTCAGATCAGGCCGGGCTCGGCGAAGCTGTGCTGTGCGACGCATGCTGGAGGTGCCAACCGTTGCTCCTTCTTTTAGATCTTCTAAACGTTTCACCGATCCGTCCCGGCAAAGCATTATGTCATAAGGCGAGTCGCGTTTGAGGATAGCGGAGATGGTCAGCTCTTCCGGCCTCTTTGTGGGCAGATCTTTCATGCTGTGCACGGCCAGATCGATCTCGCCGCTTAGCATGCGCTCATCTATCTCCGCCACGAAGACGCCAAAACCGGTGAGCTGGTGCAAAGGCTTGTCCACGAAGACATCTCCGCTGGTCTTGACCAAGATCAACTCCGTTTCTATGCCCCGAGATAGAAGCTCATCCTGCACAATTTGGGTCTGACGCAATGCCAGAGGGCTACCCCGGCTGCCCACGATCAGCTTTTCAGACAGGATAGAGTTGCCTCCAGAGTGGTTTCTATGACTTGCGGGCTGTGAGCCGCCGAGATAAAATCGGTTTCATACTGGCTAGGGGTAAGGAAGATGCCGGCACTCAGCATACGGCGGAAGAAGGCCAGATAGCCGTTCTTGTCACACTTGAGGGCCTGTGTATAATCATGGGGCTCCTCTCCAAAGAATATCTTGAACATGGAGGCTATGCCCACCACATGGTAGCCCAGCCGCAGGTCGTCTACAATCTCCTGCAGCCCCTCTCTCATCTGCTTTCCTGTGGTATTGAGCTTATCGAGAACCTTCTCTTTTTCCAGGATGTCCAGGGTGGCCATGCCACAGGCAAGTGAGACCGGACTGCCGTTGAAGGTTCCTGCCTGATAGATCCCCCCGCCGGGCGCCACCTGCTCCATTAAATCGCGCCGGCCGCCAAAGATGCCCACTGGAAAGCCCCCACCTATTATCTTGCCAAGAGTTGTAAGGTCTGGCTTGATGTTGAAGAGCTCTTGCGCTCCGCCCAATGAAAGCCTGAAACCGGTTATAACCTCATCGAAGATGAGAAGCACATCATGCTCCTTTGTCAGGCGGCGCACGCCCTCAAGGTAGCCAGGCTGCGGCAGCACCGGGCCGATATTGCCCAGGACAGGCTCCATGATCAAACAGGCTATCTGGTCGGGATGGCTCTTGAGGACGCTCTCAAGAGCCGCCAGGTCGTTATAGGGAACCTGAAGAGTGTTTCTGGCCGTGTCAACAGGCACCCCCTTTGAATCGGGAATGCTTAGAGTCGTAGCCCCTGAGCCAGCCTTTACTAGTACGCTGTCATGTGCTCCATGAAAGCCGCCCTCGATCTTGATGATTTTATCGCGGCCCATAGCTCCGCGTGCCACGCGGATGGCCGCCATGGTGGCCTCCGTACCGGTGCTAACGAATCGGAGCATCTCCATGCTGGGGTAGAGTCTGCTTATTCTCTTTGCCGCTGCGACCTCTTGCAAGGAGGGCGTTCCATAGAGCCAGCCACGAGTCATCTGATCGGTAGCTGCCCGGACAATTGCCGGATGGCAGTGACCCAAGATCATGGGCCCATATGCCAGACAGTAATCGATATATCGATTTGCATCTGCATCCCATAGATAGGGGCCTTCTGCTCGGGCCGTGTAAAAGGGGCAGGGCGAGATGGCGCGCACAGGGCTGGATACGCCGCCTGGCATCAGCTTTTTGGCGCAATCAAAGAGCCGGATGGATGAATCAATTTGCATGAGAAGAGATACCCTGCGGGGCAGATTAATCAAACTTGCGAGCCGTCGGTCCTTTGTATTCTTTTTAAATCGTCATATACAGATGCTCATTTCGGTTTAGAGCATGCTGCTACTATTATTATTTACGAAAAGTATATATAACATCGACTACAATCCTAACTATATTAGTATTATAAGCAAGTTATACGAATTAAAGCGATAAAAGAGGCAAGTTGGTTGGGCAGCTATGTAATAATATAAGATATATGTTAGAAGGGATGGCACGAATTATGAAGCTGCGCCCTGCCACCCTGCCTCTTCTACTTTTTTGATAACTATGCGCAGCGGCAGATTTGTCTCGCAGGCTATTCTCCGGCAATCTTCATACTCCGGTTTGATGCTCAATAGTTCGCCGTCCAGGAGACTTATCTTCACCTTCGCGCTGTATATTTCCCCGGATATATCCACCTGCACATCTCTTTGCTCGCGCTCTGCCACCAGACGATGAATGCTGGGAAAGATGCGCACCCCCAAGGACCCTGTCTCTCGGATCATAACTCTGGCCAGCATTTCTATATCTTCGTGCCTGGCTATGGCGCGGATCACAGATCCAGCACGCCCCTTCTTCATCAAGGCAGGCAGAACTGACACATCCAGGGCCCCGGCCTGCATGAGCTGCTCAATCAAATGACCTAAAACCTCGCCGGTCACATCGTCCACATTTGTCTCCAGCTGCGCAATTCTGTCCCCATGCGATCCGTGCTTCATCTCCGCCTGAGGTGAAAGGAGAGCCTTTGCGATCATGGACCGCAGAACATTGGGCAGGATCAGCTCTCTCTTGCCTGCGCCGTAGCCCACCCGCTCAGCCTGGATGGGGGGAAATTCAGGCACAAATTCATCGACTAAAGTGGCCAGCAGGGCCGCGCCCGTCGGGGTTAACAACTCCACTTCTACCGGTCCCCCCTTCCAGGGTATTTCATGCGATCGCAAGATCTCCAGTGCCGCAGGACAAGGTACGGCAAGCAGCCCATGCGCCGAAGGGGCGTAGCCCCCTCCTACAGATACCGGCCTGCATAGCACGCGCTCCGCGTCAAGGCTCTGGCGCGCCGCGCAGGATCCTGCGATGTCTGCCAGTGCATCCAGAGCGCCAATCTCATGAAATCGAACCTGCGGCGCTGCCACTCCATGCACCCGGCTCTCAGCCTCTGCCAGGATGTCCAGGGCAGTAAGAGCATTTTCCAGGGCACTGCCCTGCAAGCTGGAATTGTGAAGGATGGATATGGCATCATCCAGTGACTGGAATCTCCGATCAGATATGACGCGAGCCCGGATGGCCATGATATGGCTCTTCTCCTGGCGGGAGACCTCCAGGGTGCACCCAGTTGACTCGACAGCCTCGCGAACAGAGTCGAGATCCGCCCCCAGGTCAAGAAGAGATGCCATGATCATATCTCCGGAGGCCCCGGCGCCGGGATCAAAGAGGAGGACTTTCATGAATCGAAAAACTTGCCTGTGATGTTAAATAAGGATTGGTCCTTGTCTATGGCTTTTCATGCCGTTGCTCCTGCAATCTCTTAACTACGGCATCAGCATGCCCTTTTACGGCAACTTTTTTCCAGATGTGAGAGATCTTTCCCTGCGGATCAATGAGGAAGGTCGTCCTGATCACACCATAGCTCTCTTTGCCGTACATCTTCTTTAGAGCCCAGGCCCCGTAAGCTTCGGTAACCTTGTGCTCCTGGTCGCTGGCCAGCATCACTTTCAGGCTATGTTTCTCGGCAAACTTACGGTGGTTTGCGGGCGAATCGCGACTGACGCCCAAAACCTCAGCACCCAAATCTCGCAGGACGGGAAGGGCGGCGGTGAAGTCCACCGCTTCGCGAGTGCAGCCACTGGTGTTGTCCTTGGGATAAAAGTAAAGCACCAGCCATTTTCCCAAATAGTCCTTCAGACAAAACTCCCGCTCGCTGCCACCGGGTAGACAGAACAGGGGAGCTACATCTCCAATCTCGACCATAATTCCACTCACGCTCATTGATAACCTGCCGGATAAAGGTGACTTCCTCCCCACCCCAAAGGATGGGGCTTCCTGCTTCGACGAACCGACGCTTACTTTGGACATAGGCCAAAGCCGCAGGTCAGTTCTCCACGGGCTATCCCCCTCAGTCCGAGGGTTCTGATTACCATGCTTGCATTGAGATCTCTGCAAATTATTAGACCACATCGATAGCAGGTATGCACCCTATCTTTTAGCTTCTTGGACACGATCTCACCACAAGCGGAACATCTTTGGCTAGTGTTATAGGGATTAACCAATACCACGGTTTTGCCAGCTCTTTCAGCCTTGCTAACCGTGAAGCGTATTAGCTTTCCCCATGAGACATCCTGAATATACTTTGCCAGACTGTGATTCTTAAGCATGTTAGGGATGCTCAGATCTTCAAATACTATTCGGTCTGCCGAGTTTACCAGTTTCCTGGATACCTGATGCAAAAAATTCTCGCGAAGATTGGTTACCCTCTTTGCGATCCTGGCCAACTTTGTCTGGGCTTTCTTCCGGTTATTGGAACCGAGCTTCTTGCGGTGCAACGATTTATTAGCAGCTCGATTCATCTTCTCAGCTTGGACATAGTACTTTGGATAGTCGAAGTACTGACCATCCGAAGTTACGGCGACATGAGTTATGCCAAGGTCCAATCCGATCGTTTTCTTAGGCTCCTGCTTGACCGAATTCTCAAGCTCAGTCGTAAATATGACATACCATGCGTTTGTCTTATCTCGCTTGATCGAACAGGTTTTGATCCTGCCAACAATTGGCCTATGTACAAAGGTTCTAATGCCACCGGAAATTTTTGACAGTATCAGCCTGGAGCCGTTCAGCTTGAACCCTGACTGGGGATAGGTAATCGAGCTATAACGGTTGATGGACTTGAACCGGGGGTATCCTTTTTTTTGAGCTCCTTCGCGCAATCTTCGAAAGAAGTTATTAAAGGATTTCTCAAGCCTCCTCAAGACATCCTGTTCGACCTGAGAATGGACGGCATTGAGGTAAGGATTGGACTGTTTCTCAAAGACCAGCAACGCAGCCTGATCTTCGTAAGATCTGGTTATGCCTTCGCGTTCCCAGGCATTTTTGCGATCAGCAAGTGCTTTATTCCAAAGATGTCTACACGTATCCAGGGTTAATGCCAATTGTGCTTCTTGTTGCTTGTTTGGGTATAGCCGGAACTTGTAGGCGATTTTCATGCTGATTTAAATATGGCAGCTCTATGCTATATTAAGTCAATTGGAGCGTGGCGAAAGTAATCATGAGAAGGGTACGATTCATCCCCCGCCTGAAGTCTGGGGTCTTCTCTACCCCTGTACCCAACGAGATAAAGGCTCTTCGCGTGAGATTTGAACGGGTCATGTTTCACGCGAAGTCAAAACGTTGGTTTATTTCGGCCTTGCCATACTCGCAAAGGCCACTGCAACAGAAGCGTCTGCAGGACGAGAGGAAGACTGAGCAACAGGGAATTCAAATAAAGCGATAATTGCTTGTAGTCTGATGTCTTGCAACTGCAAACAAAGCTGGAAACTGGGGCTACAATAGGTTAGAAGATGTCGTTACTACTGGGCGCAGACGATCTGGCGCGGTTCATCGCCGAAAATTACCAGGGTCGCGTGGTCGAGGTGGGAGCGGGCCACTTCGCCGAGGTAGCCATGGGCCTGCAAGCGCGCGGCTTGGATGTGGTGCTCACAGATAAAGAGGAGCGGCTGCTGGGCGGCCTGCGGGTGGAAAAGGACGACATATTCTCGCCCCGACCGGAATTGTACCGGGGGGCGAGCCTGCTCTACTCCATCCGCCCGCCTCTGGAGATGCAACTGGCCATGGGCCTGCTGGCAGCTAAGGTCGGCGCGGATGTCCTGGTCCGGCCGCTGATGGATGAGGTGGCAGAGGTGCCAGGCTTTGCCCGGCGGCTGGTCAATCGCGGAGAGGCTAGGTTCTACCTGTTTATGGCGAGGGGTTAGCAACAGAAGATCCGTTCTCTTGTTGTCTCATTCCATATCTAGCATTTGCAGTCGATCCGATTCTCGTTGGCCTAGGCCGGCACCGCTTGCGACTGGGCTATGCATGCGGTCCGAGGCCGTCGAACTTGTAAGCTTCAGAAAAATGTATGGGTGAGCCTTCAAGATTTATCTGACCTGCATGATTTGAGGCCTCTCGGAGGCTCCTATATATTGATAGTATTTTTAAATATTTAAATTTAATTAAATCTGAATTGCGCCATTATTGAGGAAAGATATGAGTCAAAGAATAACCCATCGCAACCTGAACTGCACGCAGGTGGTTTTGAATATGCGCGATGCCGCAGCAATCCACACGGCCCCTCTTGCTGTCAAGCCCCGCTGGCACGCAGGCAAGCCCTGGTGTCGCGACCTGCAAACAATTAAACGTTGAATATCGTCCTTTGCCTCACAAGATCGCGATGATACTCATTATTCATCCCATCAACCACGACACTGGCAGTCCGAAAAGAATAGTATAAATATTTTAGATTGACGTATAACACTATTATGAGTGAAGCCTTGGACAGAATCAAGAGTCAAGCAGGACCCTGTGGCATTGTCTGCGGTTCATGTCCCCTGGGAAACGGCTCAGTAGCCGAGAGCGCTGGCCTGACGAGAAAGCATATTGCAAACTGCAAGATTCCTATGTGGTCTCCTCTTGTGCCGGGCGGAGAGGTTATCGACTGGACTGCCGTGGATAGGGGCCTGGACTGGATGGAAAAGTACGCCGTTTGTGCCGGATGCGAGAGCGGAGGTGGCCCCCCAGATTGTACCATCAGGATCTGTGCTCGGGAAAGAGGACATGAGCTATGTAGCTCCTGCACGGATCTGGACTCCTGCACCAAGTTCGAATGGCTCAAAGAGCACGGATCACAACTCAAAGGGAAGCTGAAGGAGAGTCGCGGGTTATCCAAGGCGGAGTATATAAATAAAATGATGAACCAGATGCCCTGGGAGGCTTGAAGGCCTTTTTATGGGAGATCAATTTATTATTGTCGATCACGTCCGGAGAAGACTGATGCGACAAAGAAGACCAGCCCGCCAATTACCAGCAGCCCGATAAAAAGTGGTGCATATGGATATTTGTTTTCCAGTGCTGATGAAGCACTATGATTGGACGATAAAGGCGATTTTTCCTCCAGCGTAGTCACCTCTTTTTCTTTCGGCATGGAGATATTTTGCGCAATAGAAGATCCGCCTACTACCATCGTATCCAGCGGGACCGACACTTCTCTATAATCCCCGGGCTTGGCGTATTCATATCTTATGTTTTCGTCCACCCGTTCCTTGCTGATGAAATGAATACCATCTCTGGTGTAAGCCGTCTTGGTCTCCTGGCCAGATGCGAAGGTTGCCATCAAAGTGAAAAGTATGAATAGGCCGATGAAAAGGAGGACAACTGCTCTGATTTTATGATGCTTGCTCATGGTACACCACCCTTATCTCCCACTTGTGTTATTTCCATTCCGGGATATAATTCCTCCGCTGGAGATAATATAGACGGGATGAGATGATTTTTGAAGTTAGAGCGGCTTTGGGCCGATAATAAAAATAAAAGGAGGGTTAGCTGAGCTTGCAGAGCATTGCTGGCTCAAGCGGTAATCTTGGTCTTGGCAATGTACTTGATAAGCTCTGATCCGATCCTGGCCTTCCTCTGAATCTGATCGGCCACCTCATCAGCAGATGCGCCGCCGGCTGCCAAGGCACGAATCTCATCAAGCGTGCTGTCGTCCACGGTGAAATACTCGTCCAGGTCCTTTCTGTGGCCCCATACGTCGCCTTCCAGCATATCAATGCCCTGCATATCCAGGAATACCTGGATGGCATTGGACATGGTCTTGCGGTAGGATGGAGGAACCTGAATCATTCTCAGCCTGGGGCACCTTTGCATAAGGTTTAAGAAATCTACATTACTGGCTCGAAAAGCTAGATGAACTGTCTTCTCATTGGGATTTAGATTGGGGATCTCATTTCTGGCACTGATTACTCTTAGTCTCATTTTAGCACTCCAGATCTCAAAAGGCATTCCTAATATTAATAGACACTTTCGCTGCACACATGAAACTAAAACGATTGCAACAGAACCAATCGTCGCAAAAAATACAGGAAGAATCGCGAAAGCATACCATGAGTTCGTGATTAGCCCTGCGCCCGCTACAGTGCTGGCCATTCAACAAGCATAGCGAATTTATATTTCCGGTGCCTGATGACACCCAAAAAAATCCACGTCATCGATACGGAGCCTATTGATTTCTTATGGTTGTACTCGCAAGAAAACTTATCTTGTGGGCCGCTATGGTCCCAGTTTCATAGGCTGCCCCTTCGCGCCCTCAACGATGCTGCCGTCATGTCCCACCCAGTGTTCACCCGTCTCTCCCAGCTCTTTCTTCCAGAGGGGCGCTCTTCTTTTCAGCTCTTCAATTATATATCTGCAACCAAAAAAAGCCTCTTCCCTGTGACCGGCAGAGCAGACGATGGCCACTATGCTCTCGCCAACAGCCATCGTCCCCGTTCGGTGCACGATTTCTACTGCCTTGAGAGCAAAGCGGCTCATGGCCTCTCTTTCGATAGCATTCAGCTCCGTTTGCGCTGCCTCCCGGAAGGCCTCTACTTCCAACCTCTCTATGCCGTCATCTCTGACCGTGCCCAGAAATGTGACCATAGCTCCCGCATCCTTGCTCCTGGCCCTTCTTATCAATTCTTCAAGGCAGATCTCCTCTTTTGTGATCTCAATCATAAGGCTCTAACCACCAGCCAGGGGCGGGAAGATGGCCAGTTCGTCACCATCTTGAAGCGATCTGGACAGGTCCTGGGTGGGATCTATTCTCTTCCGGTTTACCATGAGCAGAACATAATCGCGAAGAGCGCCGTTATCGTCAAAGGCCGCCTCCTTAAACGCCTGCCTGGTGGCGGCAAGCTCTTCCAGCAGATCTTTTACCGTAGCGCCCTCCGACAAGTGAAGCTCCTGTTTTTTTCCGAGAATTTCCCGAAAGCTTGCAAACGCCAGAATCATAATCCGCATATTTTCAGCCACGCTTATTTTTTATATATATCAGCAAAGCTGACGGGAACCGTCCCGGAATCGGCTTTGCCCTTCGGGCCGGCAGACTTCAGGGACTTCTTGATCTTCTCTGTCTCATTTTTCCGCAGACGTGCGATCTCTTCCTCTGAATCGATTCCCATAACAAATGTGCCATGACAGGGCTTGACATAGGTGAAGAGCATCTCCGTCCCCCGCACGCCCATGGCCACGGGCGGCACGCCGATTATGTAGTAATCCTTGAAGATCTTGTAGCCGGGATCGACGTAGTAAACCTCATCAGAGTTCTTCTCGATATACTCGCGTGCTTCTTTGAAGGAGGTGCGCTCCAGGTGCAGCTTATACTTCAGTTGCTCGATACAGCTCATAATGCCACCTTATCGATCTTGTTCTTGAGAGGATTTGGGTTATGGGTGGCCTTGGCCACGATCTTTTCTGCTGGATAGTCGATGCTCTCCCCCAGAGCTTCGGCATTCTTGCCGAATACCACTGCAAAAAGCCTGGCGCGGGAGATGGCGGAAAACGTTGCCCCATAGGTCATGCCCGCATCGCTGTGCATGAAGGCGAAGCATACATCAAAGTCGATCTTCTTTTCTACGACGTCGGCAATCAGCTCGTCCAGGTCCACTGTATTTTGCACATAATAGCTCTGCGGGTCGGCCACCCTGAGCAGCT
>JBFYLJ010000046.1:0-7595 GCA_041305465.1 Methanothrix sp. | reverse complement strand
GCTGTGGATCATCGTGAACATGAGCGGTCTAATCTTTCCCCACTGCGGTGGACGGATAGAGGTATTTAAAACGGGCGGCGGCGAGAGAGCGGCCAAAGAATTGGATGTGCAGTTTCTAGGTGCCATACCTTTGGACGCGGATATCGGAAGACTGGGCGACATGGGCAAGACCTTTACCAAGAAGGAGACGGCAGCTGCAAAGGCGTTCGACAAGATCGTGGACGCCATCCTGGTTAATTTATAGGGCAGCCGCGCTACATCAATGCACTGAGACTCACCTCCTGCATAGATATGTCGGCGGACCCTCCTTTCCGCCAGCAATTCCCCATTTTTTTGCCTTTTGAATCAAAAGATATTTAATTAATTAACGCAGTTAATGCATAGTTAAATGAGTCGAATGTCTTTCAAGGTGGTTTCGAAATGGATAAATTTCTAGGCATAGTGAAGGATGGTAGGTTTTCAATTTTGTTACCTCGCCCTCAATGTTGTACCGTCAGACTTACACGCATAATCAAGCCGGCATCCATATCCGAAGATTTGGTAGTCTCACATGAGATAAATCTGGTAGAATACGAGGGCAAAGCCATCATGGTAAGCGGTTCTCTGCCTGAGCGAAAGGGATGGCTATACGAGGCTACTGTGATAGACCAGTCCGGTCCCATATTGACAGAAGTTGTAAAAGAACTGTTCAGATAGAGCCTATTATTCTGGTATTCTTTTTACAATCCACATTCACTATCGCTTTTTTGCCTGTCAATACTGCAAGTGGATTTATACCTTGAGAAGATTATGGTTCATCGAGGTTTAGCTGGCCAAGCCGGGATTATAAATGATGATCGATATAGTATCTCCTGGAACATACACCTACGGCTCCCTGGTCCTGGGAGGGGTGCTCAGAGACAAAGGACATGACGTAAAGGTCACAAGCAAGTTGCAGTCACGGAGTGGAACAGTCCTCCTCAGCCTCTACTCGACTCTGCAGCTTCTCGACCCAAAGATCAGGGAGTTTGTGGCTGCAAGGGAGAATGTCTACGTGGGTGGGCCGGTAAGCCTATGCCCGGAGATGGTCCTGGGAGAGCTTAACGCAAAAGCAGTAGTTACCGGCGAAGGCGAGGATATTGTAGCCGAACTGGTGGAAAAAGGGCCGGAGGGGCTGGCAGGTGTTTCCTATAGAAATGACGGAGAGATAATAAAATCACCCACTCAGCCGGTCAATCCCTGGACCATGTCCTTCCTTTGATACCGGATGACCTTTGTCAGCAAAACGTACGCGGGGCCAATGTCTATATCGAGACGCATAGGGGATGTCTTGGTAGCTGTACCTTCTGCCAGATGCCACGCTTTTTTGGCCGGAGCATTAGAAGCCGCAGCATTGAGAATATAGTCTCCGAGGTTAAGGAAATGAAGCGGTGCGGCATTCGCCGGGTGGCCATAAGCGGAGGCACCGGCTCGCTCTTCGGTTATCGTAATAAAGTCAATCGAGAGGCATTTGTGGATATGCTGCGCTCACTTTCTGCGATATTGGGCAAGAGGAACCTCTCTGTGCCGGATATGAGAGTGGACCTGGTAGACGAGACCGTTCTGGAGGCTGTGCGAGACTATACTATTGGATGGGTCTTCTTCGGACTGGAGAGTGGAAGCGATACTATTCTGAAAGCCATGAAAAAGGGAGTCAAGGTCGAGGATAATCGCCGGGCGATAGAGCTTGCCAAAAACCTGGGCATAAGAGTGGGCGGCAGTTTCATCGTGGGTTATCCCGGAGAGACTCGAAACGATTTTGAGGAGACCATGAGCTTTGTAGAAGATTCAATGCTCGACGACGTCTTTGTGAGCATAGCAGAGCCTATACCAGGCACTCCTCTAGTGAACCAGGTTCTGGCCACGAACCCTGATGAACTCTCTTTGTACCAGCACCATGATGGAGATTATAAAGCATTGAAGCTCTCCGAGGCAGAGACACGGTGCTTCGAGCTGATGCTGCAAGGAGAAAACTGCAAGCCGGTTCCAAGAGCCATAACAAAAGATCTTTTCAATACATATCTGGCTGAGGCCAGGGATCAGGGCACGGACATAAAGAAAGTCATTGGCCTTTTAGAAAAGTACCGGGAAAATCTGCTCTGAGCCTCCCAAAAACAATAAATATGATCGTCACATCCTGGTCCTCGTTAATATTTCTATGCTGCAAACCAAAGCCAAATTGAATTCGATAGGTCCTTAATGAATTCTCAGACAAGCAAAAAGACAAGCTCTAAATATTTAGCGATGAAATGAGCAGACTATACTTTGGGGGTTTAAATCATGCTAGTTAGGTTCAGGAATTTCACATTATTGGTTCTGGCGGCAATGGCTGCCTTTTCTATGACTGTATTCGTGGCATCGGACACAGCCCTTTCCGAGGATTGGAATAGCTACCGCCATGCGAATGCCGTAGGATCAGGAGATAACGACTGGTGGACAACATACCCCAATCAGCATGATAACTCCGGCTCGGAGGCTCTGCATCCTACCTGGGTCCTGGATGCCCTCAAGGATAAGCCGGTGCTCATCTTGATTCATCAAACCAACTGCATACCTTGCAGGACCCAGACGCCAAGAATTAACGCTGCAGTGGGCAGCTATAGCAGCGATCTGGAATATTACGATGTGCTGGCAGAAGGAAGCAGCATCGAAAAAGCACTTAGCATTTTGGATGTTTATGATCCCTTCGGCATCGGAAAACCGGTCGTTCCAACGACAATCTTCATTACCCTGGCCAAGGGCCCGGATGGGAAGGTGGATGTAGCCTGGCACAGTGAGATTGATGCCATGAGCCCGGAAAGGATCGATGCTTATGTGAAGGACGCCATATACTACTATAATCAGAACCGCGCCGCATGGATCTGAGAGTGATATCAATAATCGTCAAACCTAGCAAAAAAAAGCTGCAATCGGCAGCTTTCATCCTCCTTTTCACTCTGGCTTTCCAGTCCATCTTTTCCTGTTCCGTCTTTGCCGAGGAAGCCATAAAGGCCCCAAGGTTTACCGCCACTGGAGTTGACGGCAAGAATTTCTCTCTCTCCGACTTTGCTGGCGCGCCACTTATCTTGCATATCACCAACATCGAAATTCCCCTCTGCGTTGAATGTGAAGAGTCCCTGAAAGGACAGGTAGAGGAGCTGGCAAAACTCAAGGCCATGCACCCCGAGGTCCAGATAGTCACAGTGAACATGAGGAAGAACTCCTACTCGCGTGACGGGAGGTCCCTGGCTGAGAAGTGGTGGAAGGTTAATGTCACCTGGCCCTGGGCGGAGGATATTGAGCCTTACACTATTGCCAGCAAGTATCTAGACTACTGGAATGTGAGAGGCGGCTCCTCCAACCCAACCATCCTTATCATCGACAAAGACGGCAACATAGCTGCAGTCTATCATGTCTACCGGGTAGGCGATGGGGTGCAAGACGGTGAGCAGAGTAGCGAGAAGCTTTACCAGAAGCTGCAAGATGTTGGTGGCTCAGATTGGAAAGGCCTTGAAGGAGAGGTCTTCCGGCAGGATGTCTCCGCATCGGCCATGTTCTTGCTGGGCATACTGACATCACTTGCTCCCTGCTCCATAGCCCTCATGATTGCCGTGTTCTCCTATGTTATGACCATAAGAAGAAAGGATGAATACCTGAGAAAAAGCGTCTCTACCTCAAGAGAAGGCTTCATGATAGGCATTGCCTTCACCTTTGGCATGGCTGCCGTATTCTTTGTGCTGGGGCTGTTCATCTCTCAGGTTGGCCTGTTCATAAGAGACTCCAGGATATTCGACCTGATAGCCGGCTTGATCATGATACTTCTGGGCATCAGCAATATCAAGCCTCTGGATGAGATCTTAGAGCCCGTCACATCTCGAATTCGGCGCTTTCGAGGTGAAGGAGAGTATTGCGAAACTAAGAAAAGCCTGCTGCAAAGGTCGGTTGAGGCATCTGTAGCTCTATTCAAACACTCCTCCTTCATTGGAGCCTTCACGCTCGGCATTTTCTTTGCCCTGGGCTGGGCACCCTGTGCTCTCTCCATGGTTCTTCCGGTATTGATCTGGCTGGCCTCGCAAAATATCACTCCCCTGGCGGGAGGCGTGATGCTCTTCATATTCGGAATCGGGCATGGCGTGCCCATCATTCCCATTGCCACCTTCTCTCGAAGCGTGGGAGGAAGAATTGGAGAGAAATATGTCTCCATCGGGGCCTGGACCACTAAATTCTTCGGAATGCTGGTGATAGTGGTGGGCGTGGTTTATGCAGTGAGGTACGCGGGAATATTGCTCTGGTAGAGGGAAAGGGAACGAGAAAGGGGTGTGGCAGAGCAGACGATGCCTTAATATGATTAATATGATTCATTTTCTATTCATCAGGAATCCTGGATGAGGAGGGATGAGATGGAGAAGATAAAGAAGCTGCTTGTGTTAGCTGTACTGGCAGTGGCTCTGATGGGACTGGCGTCCTCTGCCAACTTGTGACATCGATAGATATATCGAGCTTTCCATCGATGGATGGGAGCTTGAGCTTCTCTCCTGTTTTTTTAAGCCTGGATTTCAGGCATCCGATTATAGCTTCGCTTATGTTTTCCATGGCCTCTTCCGGGCTATCTCCCTCCGAAAGGCACCCTGGCAAATCGGTGCACTCAGCAACATATCTTCCGTCCTCGTCCCGCTCAATAGTAATATGAAATTTCATATAAGCCCTAATCGGAGATGTTTGCATATTAAGCTTCCTTCAGACTTATTTGGAGATGGGCGAGCCGAAATGCAAGCGATAGTTTCTTCGTGGGCAAGAGACCGAGCGGGCCAGTATCATGAGGCGCTTTCAGGAAAGTTGCGGATCACTTTTGCAGTTAGGTTTCGGCCTGCATGCGCACGCTCAGGCGGGGGCGCTGCTGCCTGCGTGGGTAGCCGGCTGCTGTGGCCGGGCGTTTTTCCGGGCGCGGGATTTGGGAAAGCGACAATTGGCTGCTACTATTAGCAGATTATTATATCTGAACAACAACGAATATAACCGCAGAGTCACAGAGCACACGGAGGACGAACGGACGGAGACGACTATTGCTCAGAAGCAGTGCGCTTTTTTCCCAAGTGTTGACAAATAAGTAGGTTCCGCGGCTCTGCGAACTCTGCGGCTCTGCGGTTAATAATCGTAGCTGGGGAATCAAAACTTGAGGTTACGAGAAGAAATACGCAGAGGCACGAGAGCACACAGAGACGCTTTGAGGCAATTTCAGGCAGTCTTCAGCTTGGCATTTCTTGCAGGCCGCCGGAAGCAGCGCCCGGCAGCCTGTCGCCTGGGCCGCATTGTTGACGGGGTCTCGGCTGCGTCGATCGCCAGGCGGGCCCGGATGCGTGCGACCGTCTCTTCGGGGGGCAGGAGGCCGGGCGGGCCGGGATCAGAAGGTGCCTAAGGAATGCTGCCGATCAGTAAAATAAATAGCTAGAGGGCGACCTTTGCTTTTAGTTGTGAGATGTCGGATTCCATTCTTATCAATCTGCCTTCCAGGTTTTCCTTTAGATCAGTGCGAAGCTCTCTAATCTCGCTTACAATGGCATCACGCGACTCATTAATCGCTCCATTAAGGTCTTCGTGGGTCCCAGTCAGTTCTTGATGAGTCTCCGCTAATTCTTGATGGGTGGCCGTCAGTTCTTGATGAGTAGCTGTCAATTCCGTGCGAGTCGCCCGGATCTCATCCAATATCTTTTCGTTTACCACGATGAGCTTGGTGAGCAATTCTGCTGCCACATCCAGTCTCTGATCCGTCTCGCCTCCGGATACAACCTTGACGAAGTTGTCAAAATCGCCTGTTGCAGAAGAATACTCGCTCTTGATATCAACCACATTGATAATTGTGTTCTTGATAGCCAAAGCCGCCAGCAAGCTCTCCAGATCACCGGCTTCGCCCTCCGCCACCACCTTGACTCGCCCATCATCCAGGTTCTGCACGTAACCCTTCAGACCGAAGTCACGGGCAATGGTGAGAACTCTGGCTCTGTAGCCGGTCTTCTGGACCTTGCCGGAGACGTAAGCGGTTAGCCTTTGCATGAATACATATTTTGCTCTCTTTTTATTTAAGCCTTTAATTCTGGCGGAGAGCCATTTTGCAGCAGGCTCCGGCCCCGCACGCGTGCGCTCGGGCGGGGGGGCACTGCTGTCTGCGTGGGCAGCCGCTAGTTATGGCCGGGCAGCTTTGAAGGTGCTGGATTTTGGGGAAAGATGGCTGTTTTGCTAATACTATTAGCTGATAATTATAACCGAACAACTAACGATTCCACCACAAAGGCACGAAGTCACAAAGGACGCAGAGAAACACCACCTTAATGAAGATTCAGAACCATTCTCCTGCTTGGCGATCTTTGCGGGCCGTCGGGGGCAGCGCCCGGTAGCCTGGCGCCAGTGCTACATGGCTGGCGGGGTACCGGTTGCGCTTCTGGTCCGCTGCACGATGGCCGGGCCGTTCGGGGTTGCTGCGTTGTTGTCAGGACGGATCGGCTTGCCCAGACAAGCGCTTGTGCAAAGGGGCAAGAAGCCAGTTAGACCTCGCTGGCAGATGGCATGTTGCCGATTTCGCTGTTGGCGTAAGTAGGAGATCAAGGTTTAAATAAAATGCCAATCTCAATCCTCTTTGAAAGTGACACAACACGCCACAATAGTTTGCAGCTGATAAAGGATAGGTGAAATAGGGTGGGAGATGGGCGAAAAAACAAGCTATAAGGTCTTCCTAAGCTGTGGTGCCCCATATACACTGGAACAGGAATCCTTCATATCTGCCGTTGAGAAGCACCTTAGCAACCGAGACTGTGAGACGCATACTGTAGGCAGGAATAACTACTCTGTTAGTCAGCCCATCAAATTCGCACGTGATCTTATCGCTGAGTGTGATGGGATGGTTGTTATTGCGTTTGAACGTGTGCGAGTGGACAAAGGAAGGGACAAACCTGGGGGCAAAGAGAAACCTTTGGATGGCAAGTCGTTCCCCACGGTCTGGAACCACTTGGAGGCTGCTATGGGATATGCTAATGATTTACCCATCCTCACTTTAGTGGCATTAGGTCTCCATAGAGAAGGAATGCTCAGCGATAGAATCGAATGGTACGCTCAAGAAGTTGAGTTAACGCCAGATTTCCTCTCTACAGACCAGTTCAATCAAACATTCAACGATTGGCTGCGTCACGTTGATGAGCGAAAGAGGATGCAGCACAGGATTAAAATCGCTCCATCAGAAATGCAAATTGGTGACTTGATCAAGGCATTAACTCCATCGCAGTTTTGGGGGTTCATTGTGGCAGCCATAGCTGCTATTGTGGCTATTTTTTCATTTGGTTTCGAAGTGGGCACTTACCTAAAGAAGCCTTAGGGATCCAAATGCTAAATTCCTTTGATAATACCTAATCCTTGCCATCTCATCTTTCCCAAACCTTTATCTCCTATCACCCCGTCCCCCCTCTAGTTCCGGAATGTGACCTGCTTAGGTCGAACCGGTAAAGGTGAAAAGAGATGAAGTCTTTTTACGGTTATATCAGTGATGCCTGGTCCTCTCCCCGAGAGGGATATGTTGGCGCACTGCGGCAGGACAGGCTCAAGGCCTGGCG
>JBFYLJ010000045.1:0-18420 GCA_041305465.1 Methanothrix sp. | reverse complement strand
CTTAGAGGCTGCTGAAATGAATCCCAACGAAAGAAGGAAAGAAATAATAAAAGAAAAATTGAACCTTGTTAAGCTTGCTCGATGTATGTGGGAAAAGCTCGATGAAGTTAACTTTTGTCAGATTGCTCATCATGATTGTACTAAAGAATATTTTATTGAAATTTGTAAGAAATTTAATGATACGGGTAAGTGCAAACTTTCGGACTTTGACTCCGGAATGTGTCCAATTTACTTATACACTAAGAAAAAGTGCCACAACCGAGATAATTATAAAAATTGGATAAAGCACCATGATCTCGATATGGCACACACTGGCAGTGATCTTCGTTTTGTATTGTGTGATAAGTGCGAGATATTTAAAAAAAATTAAATATAATTATTGTTGAAGGTCGAAGAGCATCTAGAGCATCAGATAAGGCTGATCGACGAATTTGGCGAGTAAGGCAGATAAGCCCGATCACGGCAGCTACGTTCGCATCCCCAGCGCCTCCGCCTTCATCGCCCTAGCCTCTTCTGCATCCATCTTGCTGGCACTCCACGGATGCACATTGCGCGTCTTGCCGCCCTCGCGCCAGGAGGCCATCCAGCAGGTATAGGTCCTGGAGCCCTTCCGGCTCTGCTTGACCTTTTCCATCTCCCATACAGTCAGGTCCCCCAACCGGGCCTGGAGCTTGAGGGCCTGGGCCTCTGCCAGGGCCGCCTCCGCCTTTCCTTGCAGCCTTTGCCACTCATGGCAGGCAGCAAATGAGCGTGCGACCCTGATATTGTAGGAATTTATGACCGTCGCATGATACTGGTATCACTCAGAAGCCACCACAAGACCGATCATCCACTCGAAACATTCATATAGACGTTCAAACACCCGATATCTCAATTTGATCTAAATCACGATTGGAGGTATTAAATGGCAGCAGGACAATTTGGTGGAACGCCCGTACTTATTCTCAAGGAAGGCAGCCAGAGAACGGCTGGCAAGGAAGCGCAGAGGTCGAACATCATGGCCGCCAAGGCCGTGGCAGGAGCCGTAAGAACCACACTCGGACCCAAGGGCATGGACAAGATGATGGTCGATACTCTAGGCGACGTAGTAATTACCAATGATGGTGTCACCATTCTCAAGGAGATGGACATCGAGCATCCCGCCGCCAAGATGATGGTGGAGATCGCCAAGACCCAGGATGCCGAGGTCGGAGATGGAACTACCACTGCTGTGGTTCTCGCCGGCGAATTGCTCAAGCAGGCCGAAGCTCTGCTGGACCAGGATATTCACCCGACGGTTATTGCCGCCGGATACAGGGCTGCTGCAGACAAGTCTATGGAAATTCTCAAGACCATTGCCGTGGATGTCTCTGTTAAAGATGCCGAGTTTTTAAAGAAGATCGCCGTCACTGCCATGACCGGCAAGGGCTCGGGCACAGCCCGAGAAGAGCTGGCCAATCTGGCTGTCCAAGCAGTCGAGGCCGTGGTGGATGATGACGGATCCGTTGATACCGACAACATCACAGTGGAGAAGAAAGTAGGCGGCGGAATCACCGATTCCGAGTTGGTGCACGGCATGGTCATCGATAAGGACCGGCTGCACCCCAATATGCCCAAGAAGGTCACAGGCGCTAAGATCGCACTGCTCAATGCTGCCATCGAGATCGAGAAGACTGAGGTCGATGCCAAGATCGAGATCACCTCACCCGACCAGTTGCAGGCCTTCCTGGACCAGGAAGAGAGCATGCTCAAAGGCATGGTGGATGACATCATGGCCACCGGCGCAAACGTCGTATTCTGCCAAAAGGGCATCGATGACCTGGCCCAGCACTTCCTGGCCAAGGCAGGCATCTACACCATACGCCGTATCAAGAAGAGCGACATGGAGAAGCTTGCTCGCGCTACGGGCGGAAGGGTAGTCACCAGCATTCACGATCTGACCAAGAACGACCTTGGCAAGGCAGGACTCGTCGAGGAGAGAAAGATCGGCGACGAAAAGATGACCTTCGTGGAAGAGTGCGAGAACCCCAAATCAGTTTCCATCATACTGAGGGGCGGAACCGAGCATGTGGTCGATGAACTGAGCCGGGCCATGGAAGATGCTCTGCGCGTTGTGGGCGTAGTTGTGGAGGACAAACAGCTTGTACCCGGCGGCGGTGCCCCTGAGGTAGAGCTGGCGTTGCGGCTCCGAGAGTACGCGGCAACCGTGGGCGGTCGCGAGCAACTCTCCATTGAGGCCTTCGCTGACTCCATGGAGGTAATCCCCAAGACCCTGGCAGAGAACGCCGGCCTTGATCAGATCGATTCACTGGTCTCTCTGAGAAGCCAGCATGAGAAGGGCGTCAAGAGCTCCGGCCTGGACATGGATACCGGCGAGCCGGTTGATATGCTAACCCTTGGCGTGGTCGAACCCCTGCGGGTCAAGACCCAGGCCATCAACAGCGCCACCGAAGCTGCCGTCATGATTCTGCGCATTGATGATGTCATCGCTTCCAAGTCCGGCGGACCGGCTGGCGGTCCAGGCGGCATGGGCGGAATGCCACCAGGTATGGGCGGCATGGGCGGAGAGGACTATTAATAGGCCTCTCGTAGCCCCTTTTTTCTGATCTTCTTTTTTTCCAGTCTTCTACGAAGAGCACATGGCAGCGCCCAATGCAAACGTATTTCCATCGCCGTCCCCAAATATCCCAAATTCCGTGATCAGTAATTATTTAAGACTAGAAAGGTATATGCATATTATTGGTTAACCAAATGAAATTTGTTCGAACGATCCTGATGTCAATATCGCTCATTCTGGCACTATTGCCTCTGATCTTCCCAGTTTCATCTCTGGAAACAGACATACTGCTGATGACGGGACACAACCTGTCAATAGGCATGGGGCAGGAATTTGTGTTATCAAAAGGCATTAATACAACTGAGAAAGGAGTTTTTTATCAGACAATCAATCTTCATAATGGCACGGATTCTGATGCAAATGCGGTTCTTGCACTCTATTCAATTCCCCTGTATAGGGAAGATCAAAACCGGACAAATTCCTCAGCATTTTCGAAATTCTTGGAGAATACGATGATTGGAGGATTCCAATTAATCGGAGGCAAGGCTGTAAGTGAAGTATCCGTTAAGAATACCTGGCAAAGAAATGTGACTCTCTATTTCATTAGTATCCCTAAATCTAAGGAAAAACCGAACGGAGAGGAGTTCATCTTTGCTGTATGGCCCATTGATTCCAGGAATATGATGATGCTTATATCGCATCTCGATCAGAATGTCACAACAAAGATAGTTGAGACTCTGGAAGTGAAATCCTGAGGAGGCAAAGTCGAATCAGAATGTAATCATATGGCTCTTACGAAAAAAGAGGTATTTTCGTTCCTATAACGGATGAAGTACCCACTTTGCGTTATCCTATTTTGAATGGTGAAGAATAACCGTCTGCCCGTCGTTTGCTCAGCAAAAGGATTATTATCCAATGACGAAGTAACAACCGACGATGCTGCGCAAGCTTTTGATGAAGGGCAAGGTCAAAGAGGCCTATGACCTAGGGGACCGGCTGGAATTCCGCTTCACTGACAACATATCCGTCTTTGATAAGATCATTCCCAGCCTAATTCCCTTCAAGGGTGAGACCCTCAGCCGCGAGGGCGTCTATTGGTTTGAGAGAGCCGCCAGGATGGGCATCAAGACCCACTTCCTGGAGTATCAGGCCCCAGCAGGCATGATCTGCAAAAAAGTGGACATAATCCAGCCGCCACAGATCACCGCAAAGTCCAGAAACTACCTCATTCCACTGGAGTGGATCTGCCGCTGGTTTGTGGCCGGCTCTCTCTACGACCGGGTAAAAGAGGGCAAGGTCCTGGCCAAAGATCTGGGCTTTGCCCCCGGGCACAAGATTTTTTCCGGCGAGCCTCTGCCTGAGCCTTTCATCGAGGTCTCCACCAAGCTTGAGAAAACGGACAGATTGCTGAAAAAAGAGGAAGCGCTACAGATCTCCGGCCTTTCATCTCAAGAATATGAAGATGCCAGAGAGGTGGTGCTCAAGATCGATGAAGACATCGGCAGAAACGTTGCCTCGCGTGGCTTGATTCACGTGGATGGCAAAAAGGAGCTGGCGTTTGACGATGAAAGACAGATCATGGTGATCGATGTCTACGGAACTGCAGATGAGGATCGTTTCTGGGACAAGGCCCGCTATGAGCAGGGTGAGTTCGTGGACCTATCCAAAGAGTATGTACGCCAGTACTATCGCCAGACGGGCTACAAAGACCAGCTTTATGCGGCCCGAGACGCCGGCCAAGATGAGCCTCCCATCCCGGCTCTGCCACCGGAAGTGGTGCAAGAGACAAGCAGAATATATATCAAACTCTTCGAGATGATCACAGGCGAAAAGTTTTTGCCCGCCAAGCAAGATTAGGCGTGATTGACAAAGATTGGAGCTGAAAATATGAAGAAATTATTGCTAATCCTTGTGTTAATTGTCGTTGCGTTCTCCGGCTGTGCGGAGAAAGGTCCAAGTGTCGCAGATAAGAGTGCTGCAGAGCTTAAGACGCTGTCCGTTGCAGCAGCCGAAAACCTGACCAGCTACAGCATCAAGAGTTCAATGACTCAGACACTAAAGCTTGATTCCGAGAGCAGTGCAACTGCAGGAAAATCAACTACAATTACGGAAAACGCTGAGACTGTTGCCGTTGTAAACCTTTCGAGCTTAGAGGCTCATGCCACCGGCTCGACCAAGAACCAGATGGAAATGACGGGCGAGGCCGCGAACAGCAGCACCAGCAGTGCCGACGTTTATCAGATCGGAAATTCAACATATGTATCTGATGAGGGCGGCAATTGGACGCATCTTGCGGACCCCCGGTCCATGCAAGACGTTTGGGGCCCGGATAGAAATAATCAGGTAAAGGCCATGGCAGCGACGTTTAATCTGTCCAGCACCGAGGATCTTGGATCGGAGGCAATCAGTGGCGAAGATGCCTACAAATTGAAGATTGTAACCGGGAGCGAGGATAACATCAATCTGCAAAATGCTGCGTTTGCCATTGCTGCCAAGATTACCCAGTATCCCATGTACTTGCCATCGGTCAACAGAACCGAGCTGAATGAGACCGGCAAGATGGAAAAGACAATTTGGATCTCCAAGAAATCTTACCTGCCAGTGAAATACCAGAGCACCATGAGCTTTTCCATGACGCCGGAGATCATAGGTGGACTGGACCCCAATACAAGCCAGATGAAGATGTTCAATCAGTCTGTTCGACTGGGAGAAATATCAGTCAGCATAGAGACGGATGATCTGTATTCTGACTTTGACAAGCCTACAGAGATAACTCTGCCTGAGGAGGCCCTTTCTGCTCCCGTCATCACACCTGCTCAGGTCCAAATGCAGGCTGGTGCATAGGCCTGAAAAAGTCAGAGAGAGAATGCAGAAACCACTAGAGCGGCTTTTCCTCCGGGAAAAGCCCGTTTTAGCATTAATTGCCGTGGATGAGATAGAGCATGCTTATGCCGCGCTGGTCGCCAAGCATATCGATTCTACCTTCCCCCACACATGCGGTATTTTTCGTGTGCTGGAAGCGCAGGATTTGATCAAGTCGCGGCCAGAAGGAAGGATCAATTACCTGGAGCTAACGGCACGCGGCAGGAGCGTTGTCAAAGCCCTGCGAGAACTATCGGAATTGCTGCAAAGGCCAGATGCAATGAGGTTGAAGCTAGAGAGGATACAGCAGATGATCTCCTCGACAGGGGAACGAGACGCTGGCCTGCGTTTGGGACCCTTGCGCCGGGATCTGGCAAAACTTAAGAACCTGGAAGATGAACAACTGGCAAAGGATGCAGAAGAACTGGATAAAGCTATTGCATCCATTGTGTTGTGATTACTTTTTTTTTGTTTTAAAAAATACATGGTACCAAAGCTACGAAAGTTTTATCAGTATCTAATATAATAAGGTGTATGGAGGCCGACAGGATCGGGGAATTTAGGAGATGACGCGAAGAAACAAGCTGGAGATACTTGGTGGTATCCTCAATTTATGCAAAACGCAAGGATCAAGTAAGACAAAAATCGTCTACCAGGTCAACCTCAATTTCAAGAATGCTGGGCAGTACCTCGAATGGTTGACTTCGCACGGTTATCTTGTCAAAGAAGAACGGCTATATAAGACAACATCTTCCGGATATGAGTTGCTGCAAAACCTTAATGATATAAATTCGACGATAAATGAAAAATTGGATTCTCTCTAAATCCCAAAACCCAGCAAATGAAGCAGTATCACCAGGAATGCACCCAAGACTCCGCCTATGCCGCAGATCAATATCACCAGCCAGCTATAGCCAATTCCAAGACCCGCCAGGGTATTTGCAAGAATAAGAATCATCAGCCCTATTATGGCATTGAGCACGAAATCCTTGATGGATCTCAGGATCATGAATGCGCCAAAGACTATGACTATGAATAATAATATCAGTCCTGCATCGTTCATGACATCGAATTATAATCGCTAACTATTAAAAGGCTTTTTCTAAATCATACATCAAAAAGTCTCCATTTCGCTTCCCAAACGATGTAGCTCCTTTGTGTCCAGGGAGAGTGGATCGATATGTACCAGCATTATGGCGTTCTTTAGCGCGATCTCATCTCTCTGGGACTGAACAAACCGGAGCACAGTCTCGTAGTTGCTCTGAGTGATGAGATAGCCCATCCCCTCCAGCAAGATAATGGGGTAGTTAGCACTGACCAAGAAGTCAGAGATCATACTGGAGAGCCGGGGGAAGTTCGTAGGGTCCACAGTTTTATATCCCGGCTCGCTCTTTTGCGTCAACCATATGACCGTATCTGTAGGCACATTGTACCTTTCATTAAGAGTCACTGGATTGTAGCGGCTCAAGCACAGCCCATCCATGCCGTTCCTCACCAGCTCGCTGAATAACTCCAGGCTCTTTTGCGGCTTTTCTTCGGCAATAATATAAGTGGTCCCAGGAATAAGAGAGATCTCATAGGGACTTCGTCCATAACTCTTCATGAGCTCCGACAATGTCGCGATGATGTCGAAGGCAGGATCGTATGTCTTGATGATCTTAGCCAGCCTTCTCACGGCCACAAAGAAGCTGCGTCTCGTTAGCACCAGATCTGGGCGAATATCAAGAGACATGCCTGACTGCAGGGCCCCTTTCATATCCGGCTCGCAGGCGTTGGTCGAATCATCTGAGAGCTGGGACGTCAGCTTGCTTGTCTCAAAGAATTCCCCAGAGGCTATTTGCTCATTGGCCTGTATAACTGCCTCCTTTCTCGCGTCATCGTTGAGCTGGGTGAGCATGGCATCGCCGAATGCTAGGAAGAGATAGCTGGAAAGGGGACCTAGTGAGAAAAGCAGCTCTTTTACCTCATTTATGCTCGAAGTCATTTCTGCATGAACAAAATTTGGCTCTTCCGCCAGTATAAAACGTGATTTATGGGCCAGAAGCTCCATTTGGTAGACGTAATCGAGTATCTCCCTGTGCGGGATTTTGCCTTCGTTTTCTTTTATGATCTTCTCAATGCTGTCTATGAGAACGATGCTGTTCTTGCTGGACTCAACGAATGATTTGATAGTCACAAAGAGGAGTGGCAGATTTCGTGGCGATATGTAGCGATCGCTTCCTTTTTCCTCTGAGAGTTTTATGATGGGCGTCTCAATAAATCCCCAGCGTTGCCTCACATCCTTGGGGGCATCATGCGTGACGCATAGACCTTCTACGCCATGGGTGATCTGATCGGTGAAGACCTCATAGGCAATCTCAGGCACGACATAGATCTTTCCACGCGCCAGATCATATGCGGGAAGGGTTTCCTTGGCAGCTTCCATCACCGGTTTTACTGTCACTTGATCTTCCACAATCATCCTGGTTGCCGAGGGTCCCACCGAACCGGTAAGCGTCTTCTCAAATAACCCCCACAATTGCCGAAGCTGTCCTGGCTCAATCTTATCCCGGCTCGTGCCCAGATGTTCAAGGTAGGCATCGACCTCTATCCTGGCCGGAGTCTCACCAATATAGTGCGCCAGCGTTGCCTCCAGCTCCTCAACTGTTCCCTGATGTATCGCTTCCTTGCCCAAGAAGTGGGAAGCCCTTCCTTGCTGGTAAGCATCCACGAAGCAATCGGCAGTGTTCTCTTCATCCGGACTGGGCTTGCTTGCCAAAGATACGAGAATATACAGGCTGAAGTTGACGAGAAGTGTCCAGAATACTGAGTTGGTCCAGATATCCAAGTCAAGCCCGAAGAGATTTGTGGGCCTGAGGATGGCTATGCCGAAAGGCCCATCTTTGACCAAATCTCCCAGCCATGCATTACCTTTCGCAACCGTGGGAATTAGGGCTGTGTAGGCCCAAAGCAAGAAGCCAGATGTCAGGCCTGCCATGGCCCCCTTTCGGTTGCCTTTCTTCCAGTATAGTCCGCCTAAAGCGGCTGGCGCTAGCTGGCTGGCCGCCAGAAAGGAGACGACTCCTATGTCCGCCAGCGTCTGATAAGCTACTGCGCGTGAATAGAGATATCCCAGTAGCACGACCAGAAGTATATTCACTCGTCTCGTATTGAGAAGCATGTTGGCGAGATTTCTTTCCTTCTTTATATGCCCCAAGAGATAAGGCATCTCCAGATCATTGAGCAGCATGGTACCCACTGCAACGGATTCAATCAGGATCATGGCTGTGGCGGCTGATGTGCCACCTATGAACACGAAAAGCGAGAGAGCGTCCTGACCCATGGAGGAAGGTATGGTTATTATAAAGGCATCCTTCAGACCCGATGTATTTAGGAGCACCCCACCCCATGCGATTACAGGAACGAATACATTGATTAATAAAAGATAGAGAGGAAAGAGCCACATGGCCTTCTTGAGATGCAACTCATCTGAGTTTTCTACCACCATGACATGAAACTGTCTGGGCAAGAATAAGATGGCAAAGAAGGAAGTAATAGTCAAGGTGAACCAGAGCATTGGCTCTATATCCATGAGTGTATTGTATCCCGGATCTTTTGCGGCCAGGTCTATCATCCGGCTCATAACATCTCCGTATCCTGAAAATATGCCGTAGGCGACGTAGAGTCCTACAAGAAGAAAGGCCACCAATTTCACCAGAGATTCAAAGGCCACCACCGCGATCAGCCCTTCATGGCGCTCCATGGGATCGAGGTGAATGGCTCCGAATATCACGGCAAAGACTCCCAAAAGAAGGGCCACTACCAACTTGCTTTCCACATTAAAGCCCAGAAATATGATGTTCGATCCGCTCAATATATCGAGAGATGTGGAGATGGCAATGAGCTGCAGTGCCACATAAGGTGTTACCATGATCAAGCTCAATGCTGCTACCACGGCACCTATGGTGTAGCTTCGTCCATAGCGAAAGCTGATAAAATCACTAATTGATGTCAGACGGTGTTCTTTTGAGACACGAATCATCTTTCGGATTATGATCCAGCCGGCTGTCATGGCCAAGACGGGTCCCAGGTAAATGGGCAAAAACTCGAGGCCTGTGGATGCCGCTCTTCCGATGGAACCGTAAAAGGTCCATGCTGAGACATATACACATAGAGATAGGGCATAAACATAGGGATTGGCCACAATGCTTTTTCCCAGGTACTTTTGGTGATCAGCATACCGGGCAATGCCAAAGAGCAGCAACAGGTAAAGGACCATTACGACCAAAGCAACATGCGGTCCAATCAATCATAATTCCCCCGATCGAAAAGATACAGGGCCAGGATGAAGAACTGCCAGATAAAAGCAACATAAACCAGTATGGCAGGCATGCCAAATATTGCGTAGCCATCACCTAGCTCGATTAAGGGCCAGTTGAGCAGCACCCATCCTAAGACGAAGAGAAAAATCCAGAATTCCTTCTGGCCTAGGAGATCCCGCAAAGGTAATGCCATATTACAGACCCGGATAGACAACTAATCCCTTGACAGATATATCTACTGCATGCTTTCCCAGATGATGAGATGTCCCGCACATCTTCAGGATTTCGATGGACCGTCTCCTTGCGAAATTTATCGTTTCATTTTGCAGCAGGATTATTCCGTCTGCAACCTGGGCTATGTTCGCGGGATAAGGTATGCCCGGCTTTGCATCCTCTGCCACCAGTGTCACCACTGCTTTTGACTTGATCAGATGAGACAGCTTAAGTAGAAAACGCCAGTATTCGTCTTTGAGAACATCTTCCAGAATGGAGAGGTTTTCAATGACGATTCGAGTCGGCTTTAGTGTATCTATCTCTCTCTCCAATATTTCCAAGAAGTCTTTCGACCTGCATGCTTTTTCGACCATCTCTTCCAGCTCCAGGTAGCAGATCTCCTTGCCAAAATAGGTACTTTTTACAAATTCATAACTTGTGGCGTAATTGATCTGCAAATCAGATGGTCCCCCAAAGGTTAGTAGGTACAGACAGTGCTCACCAAGATCAGCTCCCTTGCAGAGAAACTGAGTGCAAAATGTGGTCTTGCCTGCCCCAGCATCGCCCGCTAGAAGGGTGAGGGATGGTCTGGGAAAACCCCCCTCGATCATGTTATCCAGACCTGGAATTCCTGTGGGTATCCTGTTCATCAAATTCAAATCCACCCACCTCATCTTTTTTATTATATGGGCCATTATTCAAGAAGCGAAGAGCGGCTTCATGTGGCTTTTGGAAACCTTAGAGAAAATGTTGCCTCTCATCTTATTTGGCTTTATCTTATCCAGACTGCTTTTATATCAGGAATTCATTTACGCTCATGTGAGACGACTTGATCCTTAGAACTCATTATTCAGGTGATATTAACGCGCAGTTGGATGGCAAAGAGGTCGTTTTAACCGGCTTTGCTCACGAGATGCGCGACCTGGGAGGCATAGCCTTCCTGGTACTGCGGGACAGAAAAGGATTGGCGCAGGTGACTCTCGTCAAGAAGCTTTTGGGAAAAGAGGCATTTAAGAGCGCGCGCACCATCAGTAGAGAGAGCGTAGTAATGGTGCGAGGAAATGTCAAGGCGGAGCCGAAAGCACCTCGCGGATACGAAATCCTTCCCTCAGAGATACAGGTGTTGAACGCTGCTCAGGTGCCGTTGCCCCTGGACCCCACTGAGAAGGTTGAGTGCGAGCTGGACACACGCCTCGATGCCAGATTCATGGATATTAGAAGGCCCTGCGTTCTGGCCACCTTCGAGATCGAGAGCGCAGTTCTGCAATATCTGAGAAGCTTCTTCTGCCAAAAAGGATTGACCGAGGTCTTCACCCCCAAGATTGTGGCTGCGGCTACAGAGGGTGGAACTGATCTCTTCCCCATCAGCTACTTCGAGAAGGAGGCTTTTCTCAATCAGAGCCCCCAGCTCTTCAAACAGATGCTCATGAGTGCAGGCATGGACCGGGTCTTTGAGATCGGCCCCATCTTCCGGGCTGAGGAGCACGATACTCGCCGTCACCTCAATGAGGCTATCTCCATCGATATTGAGGTCAGCTTTGTCGATGACAAGGACGTTATGGAGATTTTAGAAGAGGCAGTGGCTGGATGCTACCGGCATGTGGCCGAGAACTGCAGCTACCAGCTGGGGGTCTTGGGCCTGGACCTGCAGGTTCCAAAGCTTCCCTTTAGGAGAATCACTTACACGGAGGCACTGGATTTGGCTGCTCTGAAGGCAGGCGTTAAGATGCAGTGGGGAGATGATCTGGATACCGAGACGGAGAGGTTCCTGGGCGAGACCATAGGCGAGCACTACTTCCTCACCGACTGGCCTTCCTCCATAAAGCCCTACTACACCTTGCCCTATGAGGATAAGCCGGAGGTTTGCCGGGGATTTGACCTCATGCATCCCACAATGGAGCTGGCCAGCGGGGCGCAAAGAGTGCATGACTATAACCAGCTTGTAGAGCGCATAAAGGAGAAGGGGCTGGACCCGGACGGATTTGAGTTCTACCTCAAGGCTTTCCGCTACGGCATGCCGCCGCATGCCGGATGGGGACTGGGTCTCTCCCGGCTGGTCATGACCATGCTCAAGCTGGAGAATATTCGAGATGCGGTGCTCTTCCCGCGCGACCGAAGGCGTCTGGTGCCCTAGAGGCACTGGTATTTAAATTTTAGCCGCATTTCTTCCTTTTTTGATCTCTTGTGAACTGTTTCTGCTATTTCAATCAACCTTGTGACCTCGAGTTCAGAAATAAAATTATTTTACCTAGATTCTATTTAAGTGGCCCCAGTCGATTTTAGCCCATCATTTTAACGAATACTAATTCTTTAAGAAAAAAATATATATTACCTGTCTACAAATTACCTCCTACGAAAAGAGATGATCTCATGATTAAACGAGAATCACGACAAAAGAAGCTGGCAATTGCAGCTATAGCAGGGATGCTGATGCTGCTCTTGGCTGCATCATGTTTCGCCCAGACACCACTGGAGAATAGCGAACCGGAGAACTGCACGAGCTGCAATGCAGACACTTCCAGTTTGCAAAGCGTGGACGATACTGATTTATCGAATTCATCGACCCACTTGGATCTTGAAGCACCCGAACTTATATCGCCCTTCGGAATCCAGAACAACGGCAAGATTGCCTACTCCTGGAAAGGCGTGAGCAAAAGCCAGAGCTACTGCCTGGAGGTAAGGGATGATCGGAACAATGTCGTTATAAAGCAATGTTATAGTGCCTTGCCAACCAAAAAGATATACACCAAGACTCCTGGCAAGAGCCTGCCTTCCGGAGTCTATACCTGGTGCATCTTATCCCGAGACCACGGCCATTATCAGTCGAGCGAAGAGATGGAATTTACTGTCTGCGCATCCCTCCCCAGCAAGGCAACCCTCGTCTCGCCTAAAGATACCATAGGCAGCAAGAATCCGACCTTTGTGTGGATGCCCGTGGGTGGATGCAATCAGTACCGCCTAAAGGTGGCCAAGGCCGCCAGTCCAAATGCGCCTATCTTTGACGAGACCTATGATGTCGAAGATGTGTTCTCAAACACAGATCAGACTTGCTCAGTTGGGCCGGTCCTCCCTCATGATCTCGAAGAGAAAACCTATTACAGGTGGTGGATTCAGGCCATCAACTGCAAGGGAGAAGGACCCTGGAGCTATTATAAAGACTTCAGATACATGATAGTGCCTCCCGGAAAATCTACACCCATATCACCTCAGGGCCTCATCTCTACCGACTCGCCAACCTTTGTCTGGACGGCAGCCAAAGCTGCCACGCAGTACCATTTAGAGGTGTATAATCGCAATAGAAGCCCCGCGGACGATTTTATACTAGTCGATGAGAAGTGGTTTGATGCCGATAAGGTGACAAAAGGATCCAGATGCTCAGGCTCATTGGAACCACTGCCAGATGACGATCCCGTGTACTTCTGGCGAATACATGCCAGCAACGATGCCGAAATTGATGGACCGTGGAGCGGCTGGAGGTATTTCGAGAAAATATGTGCCTTTAAGCCTGGCAAGGATGCGAAAAAAGCACGTACGAGATAATTTCCCGCTATGAGGCTAGGATCTGGGGGGATGAGGAAAATCTGGCCCTCATCATCCCATAGCTATTTTTAGCTTACTCCAGTTTCTCAATGCCTACCTTCTTTACCTTTGGCTTCCAGATTTTGTCCGGCATCCAGGCCGGTGCACCGACTGGTTTGTCCACCTGCACTCGCTCTCCTGTAAACACATGTACCTTTTTGGTACCGCGTTCACGCAGCTTGATATCGGTGTAGCCTCGATTGGCTGCCTTTAGGGCTGCCTGTCTGGGTGATTTTCCTGTAAAAACTCCGATCTCATTTTCCTCAGCATCGCGCAGGGCGAAATTTCTCATCTCAGCCATATTTTCCCTCCTTCGTAGATATGAATATGCCTCTCTGATTCGGTATATTAATTTAATCCAAGTGTACCCCAAAATAGGGCAAAAGAGACATAGGACTTTGCCGCAAACGCTTTTGCATATTTGAAGGATATTTCGGCAAAAAATAAATTATCTAATGATAGAATTAGCAAAGAGCCTATGAGTTTTACTCTTTGCCTATCCTTAGGCGGCTTTGTCCCTCAGTGTCTCCTGCACACCGCAAGGCCGTCTCGTCGCCAGACTTCCCAGCACATAAGCAGCCGTGCCGCACACGAGGCCTATGAATACAGGGTGGATGATCGGATTGCCGTAAAAGTTCCAGGCGACGACTGAAGAGAAAGAAGCCAGCAGGCTGGCGACAAAGCCTATCTGGTTACCTCTATTCCAGTAGAGTCCGAAGATGAGCGGTACGAATACACAGCAGGCGATGACTCCCATGCTCACAGAGACCAGGGGCACGATCTGCTGAGGAACATCGACTGCCGATATGGCGGCGATCATCAGGATGGTCACTCCTACGACGCGAGTGAGCAGTAGCGTCTTCTTGTCGGAGATCTCAGGATGCAGGTAGCGCAGAATATCTGAGGTAAGTGAAGTGGTGGTGACCAGCACAATAGCGCTCATGGTCGACATTGCTGCGGAGATTGCCGCCAGTAGAATGATTGCGTCAAATCCGGTGGGAAGGAAGGTCGTAGCCAGGAAGGGCACCAGACCATCGGGATTCTTGAGGAATGGTGCCAGCTGCTGTGTGCTCAATACTCCGTAGGCCAAAATTCCCAGAGAAAATATGCAAAGGGCATAGACTGCAATGGAGAGCGGCCCCCATACGCCGGCGAAGCGGACTACTCGTCGGTCTTTGGCCGAGAATATCATTATGAGCAGGTCGGGCAAAGCTAAGAGGCCCAGGCTTATGGAAAAAGCCATTCCCAGGGTCTTTTGCCAGGGCACATTGAGGCCTTGCATGGAGAGCACGCTTGCCGGAATATTCTGCCAGATCTCCGATCCGCCGCCTGCGGAAAAGATGCCCCCGTAGAGCAATACTGCTCCCACGAGCATTAGAACGCCCTGGATAAATCCTATCCAGATGATGGCAGGCAGTCCACCGATGGCATAGTAGATAGCCACAATGGCCACGGCTATCATGAGACCTTCCAGGTAACTGACACCGATCAGTCCCTGAAAGAGGGTAGCGCATCCTTTGAAGATCGGTACCAGATATACTGTGTAGAGGAGCAGCATGATCGCTGCCAGGATAACCTTGCCGGTAGGGGAGCTGTATCTCTTTTCCAGCAGTTGTGGGACAGTCTTGGCATCATACTGCTTGGCCATGGCCCAGATCTTTCCTGCCATGAGCCAGGCCAGGCATGCGAAGCCCACATGAAAGAATGTACAGAATACCACCCAGGGCATTCCGGCAACGAGACCGTATCCTCCGCCGCCAAGGAAGGACGCTGCGCTGAAATAGGCTGCGGTGAAAGCTATACCTATGACGGCAGGATAAGCGACGTTGCGATCGGATAGGACGAAGCCCGAGAAAGTCCCCTGGCGCAGCTTAAAGGAGAGCAGGACTATGAGCGCCACATAGGCCACGAGGAGCAGTTCATTGATCATGGTATCTCCTCATCAGAACGAAGAGTGTTATGGAAAGCATGATTATTATTGAGACCAGCAAAACGAAATAAGGCAAAGGCATAATTCTATTTCCTCCCACTAGTGCAGATGGGGTCCTGCACTCTATAAATCCTAAGAACATTCATATATCTACTCCCACCCATGTATGAAGTTGTACTACAATGTGCTTTGTCAAACAATTTGTTTAAAAACGTTTCCCTCGCAGAAGGCAGAAATCGTCAATGAAATCACGATTTCATGACCTGATGCTAAGTGATTTATTGGACTGATAGTTCTGCTTTTTAAAAACTTAGTTTAAGGAATATTATCCCTTAATCCCAAACTCCGGCAGCCTTTCCTTGGCTGCCTCGCGGGCTTGCTGGTGCTCACGCAGGAAGCTCTCGATCCTCTCTGCCACATCCTTCTTGCAGGTTCCGCACATGCGCTTGCCAGAACGGCACTGTGCATCCAGCTCCAGGAGTTCTTTGTCATCCTGGGAGAGGTGGAAGACCAGAAACTCGTAGATAGAGCACTTATCCGGCTCGCCCCCCAGCTTCTTTTGCTCGGCCAAGCTCTGCCTGCCACCCGTAATTGCCCGCATGATCTTCTTGCCAGCCTCTTTGGGATCTTCCGTGAGGGCGATATGGCTCTCCGGCTTGGAGGAGGACATCTTGCCTCCAGTGAGGCCGGTCATGAAACGGTGGTAGATCGAGGCAGGAGGAATGAAGCCGTAATGCCCATGATCAATTTCCAGCTTTATTATGAGCCGGTCAACGGCTTGCAGAAGGGCGCTATAGCTGCGGCCTTCGCCGTCTTGGATCTCTGTCAGGTCGATATGCTCTTCGTACCGCTTGACCTTTCCAAGTCCTGTCTCTTTCAAAGCCTTTTCAGCTGCTTGCATCAGCTCCTGACTGGCCGCTTTGCCCCGGATGCTGATGTAATTGCCGCGCAGCTCCACCAGAAACTTTCTCATGCGGTAGGCAAGGTCCCGTGTGAGCTTGATATGCGGGTCCTGATCCGCACCTACCGGTATGACCACCGGCTTTGGTCCGCAAAATTCCGACAATTGAGGATGAAGAATGTCGGCGCTCTGGGCCATGACGCTCTCCATGTGAGATATATGGGTCTCGCCGGAAAATCCGTAGATGGCGCTGACCTCGGAGAAATTGGCCTCTCTGCCTAACTCAAAGGCCAGATTTCTCATCCTGTAGTTTTCGGACTGGAAATAGATATGACTCTTCTCATTCGGCTCAAATCCCAATGCGATGAGGCTGAGGATATACTCGTTGATGCCCAATGTTCTGCATTTCTCCCAGCTTATGCCCCGCACGGCATGCGCTTCCATGTCGGCAATAGCTGCAAAAGCGTCCCCCCCCTGTTGTTGGTGCCAGATGATCTCATTCATGACCATCATGTGACCGAAATGGGCTCTGCCGGTGGGCATGAATCCGCTCATGACGGCAAATGGATCGTGATTTTGCATGGCACGCAGCACTGAATCATAGTTCCTGTGGCCGAAGATGATCTTGCGCGCCATGTATGGATGAGGCTCACAAAGCTCGGGAAGTATATCATCAAAGCTTGATATGCCAAACTCCACAAAGAGCTTGTTGTAATCGTCTACATGAACTGCACCCCAGGGATCAAGCTTCAATTCCATGGCCCAAGGGAGTGAAAACGATGATATATCTATCTTCTCATTGTTATGGCTTTGCATCTAAAGTAAGGTTTTGACCCCACTTTAGTTGCAGGCATCAGACTTTAGTTGCAAGAACTCAGGATGTATCCCATTTTCGTACATCTCATGGATAACTACGGTTAAGTTGTACGCAATAATTTTAGCCAGTAATTCATTTACCTGAGCAACAGGATTCTTGGACTTCAGGGTTTCACCGAACTTTCTCTTTATCGCAGCGTTGGTTGCCTCGACATTTGATCGCTTATGGTAATGATCCATGAACTCATCGCGGTTGAGCTTGAAGTAATGGTACATCTTGCTCCAAAGGGCGGAACCTTTGGTCTTGCCCGTTGCATTCTTCTTAAAGGGGATGTATGCCTTCCCGCCCACGTTAGCCACTTCCTGAAGGTTAAGCCGCGATGAGTAGGCCAAATCAGCCGAAATCTCATCGATGGTGAAGCCTTCAGCAGTCTTTCTGACAAGAGGCCCGAATTGAGGTGAGTCGTTGCTGTAGGCATCGGTGATAGCTACAGCGGCAACCACGTTGGTTTTTACGCCAGCGCAGAGATGGGCTTTAATCCATTGGTGCTCTTTCTTTCGACCATACTTTGCGCCTTCATAAGCGTTGAATGTGGTGGTCCTGAATCCGGTTGAATCAACCGCGAAATCAACCTCGATTCCAGCCACGGGCAACGCCGATAGAGTGACAAGCTGATGCAAGATGGGTGTCATATCTGGATTCTTGAAGAGCTTCGAAGGCACGTTGAAGTCGGGCGCATGGCCGATCTGCCCTCGTTCAGTGGCATTCTGGAAGAGGCTGAATGCGCGACGGCTGGATAGCTGAGAGTAGACCTTTTGGATCGCGCAGAATAGAGTTTCCTGGAGAGATAGGCGTGGTCTGCCTCTTGTCTGCTCTGGCTCTGGAATTGCCTTAACCAAGTCCTTCAACAGATCGTCAAATAGCTTAACCTCAGCTTTCTGGGCCTCATTGTAAGCGTTCCATGCCTGGGTATAGGTTAGGTGAACCTTTTCGGTGACTGTGCCTTGTGGTGTATCCTTCTCAACTTGTAGGTAATAGCGCGTTGCCTGTATGTGTTTGCACTTTCCGCCGCGATAGACAAAATCAGGACATGTGCAAGTCATCCCGTTTGGCGTTGCTTTGACTTCATAGATGCCTTTTACTGATTGTGATTTTACCTTGAAAGAGTGATCATTGACCTTCTTAACTTGGTTTCCTTTGTTTGCGATCTCTTTGCCTCGGACTTCACGAGAGTCAGATGTGTTTTGCATACTATCGTATGTACCACTGAAACTATTTATA
>JBFYLJ010000044.1:0-28391 GCA_041305465.1 Methanothrix sp. | reverse complement strand
CCTGTCCACGTTCTGCACTGTACTCAGATGCGCGAGCTCTCGGGAAATGCAGATCGCTGCTATGCTCACCTTAACATCTTTTCTTAAAGAATAATTTAATTAAAGCAAAATTATTTGGTTTGCTACTATAGCTTGGCCATACTGCAAGGCTGATGGGGACTGCTATGTGCCCTGAAAGGGCCGGGATGCAAAGCGATGCAAAATACTTTTTGATCCATTTTTTGCAGATATGGCTATCATAGTCAGCCCGGAACCTACCAGGTCAAAGCCATGGCCCTAAATTATAATGGTGCCTCTTCCGAATGGTCCAATACGCTGATAATATAGGGTACACGATACAGACATCTGACTTGGATTCCCTACCAAACGGGTCTGAATCTAACGGGTGAACGTTGCACGAAGATCATTGTTGAGAAAGAGATAATCAATTAGAGTGGTGCGAAACTAATGAATGGGCAACGATTCATCCCGCTACCTAGAGAGGGCAGGTCTTCTTTGCCTTTACATGGATATTACAAATTTATTTATATTGTAAAAATAAAAAAATATATATGCCTTAAACCTCAAAATATACCTTCAAAGCTGAAAATCCAAGTTAAATTGAGAAAGCTCTTTACAGCTATTTCGAGTGTGATAGACTATGGGTAATATAATTAAATGGGGATTGTTATTATGCATTATTGGAATAGTGAGCGGATGTATTGTTTTCGCTCAATCGGATCTTGGGTCAGATCAAACAGCTATGTGCCAATGTCCAGATTTGGATAAGTTGAACGATGAGAATTTTATTATTGCCTTAGGCGTTGACGTAAAATAAAATACACAAGTTTATATTGTAGAACGTTGTCTATTATAATTATGGAAGACAACGCAAATTATAAACCCTTTTTGAAAGCTATGTCTGGTGTTGATCCCGTCCAAGCAAGGCGATTTGCTGCAGCTAAAGCACTTGAGATTGGTTGGGGTGGTATATCAAAAGTCTCAAATTTAACGGGATTAGCCCGAAAGACCATCGATAAGGGCATTAAAGAGCTTGAGAACGAAGATGAATTGAAGGTACCAGATAGGCTCCGTAAGCCAGGTGGCGGGCGAAAGAAAGCCGAAAACAAAGACCCAACTCTAATGAGCCATCTCGAAGATATCATGAATGAAAGCACATCAGGCGATCCGATGAGTCTTCTCAAATGGACATATAAATCAACCTATGCCATTGCCGACGAGCTACAGCTAAAAGGGCATGATGTGAGTCACGATACAGTGAGACGCCTCCTGAAAGAAGATGGCTATTCGCTTCAAGCCAATAAAAAGACATTAGAAGGCAAATCAGTTCCAGAGAGAGATAGTCAATTTCGCTATATCAATATGCAGGCAGCCAAATCTATAGACGAGGGCGATCCTGTTATCTCCGTAGACGCGAAGAAAAAAGAGAGCATTGGTGACTTTAAAAACTCGGGTAGGACTTGGAGACAAATAGGCGATCCCGAAGAGGTAAATGTGTATGATTTTCCATCGTTATCAATTGGATCTGCGATTCCTTATGGGATTTATGATCCCAAGAGAAATGATGGATTGGTTAATGTGGGTAAGAGCCATAATACAGCAGAATTCGCTGTTGAAAGCATCCGACAATGGTGGAATTTAGTTGGAAAACACCATTATGCAGAGTGCAAAAATTTGCTTATCTGTGCTGATGGCGGGGGAAGCAACGGAAGTCGAAACAGAAGCTGGAAATTCTTTTTGCAGGACTTGGCGGACGAAATTGGAATAGCAATAACCGTCTGTCATTTTCCGCCAGGGACAAGCAAATGGAATAAGATTGAGCATTGCATGTTCTCATTCATAAGCATGAATTGGCGAGGAAGACCGTTGGAAAGCTACGAAACAATTATCAAGCTAATCGGTGCAACCAAGACAAAGAAAGGACTTAGAGTACAGGCTCGTTTAGACGAAAGAGACTACGAAACTGGGAAGAAGATCTCGGATGAAAATATGGCACAATTAAAAATTATCTTACATGAAGTATATCCATTATGGAATTATTCTATTGAACCGCGTACAAACTCAAAAACATCAAGGATTATTGAGTAAATTATTTTCAGTCAACTCCTTAGATCGTGAACTGTCCCAGTCAAACAGTGGAATGTCCAAAGGAGGCTATCAAGGACACCCATGCTATCCAATCGTGCATGAAATTAAAGAGCATTATAAACAAATGAATGAAGATCGCGATACATATCAACCCACTGAATTAGCAAAGCAGCAGGAACTGCATGATCAGCTAATTCAAGACGCAAGAGATTGCTTAGAAGAACACCCTACAGGCTTAATTCGGAGTGGGACTACTAAAGGTCCATCTTTGAGTATTCTAATGGAGGGCTATCATTGGTGCGAGTGTGATCATTCCAACGCGTAAGCTGAATTTCGCATTAGTAATCTTTCCATAATATTTTTTTGCAGTCCATCATGGGTTCCAAGAGTTGCCCAAAAGCAGTTTCTTTAGCGGGGTTTTTCAACTGCACCCAGTAAGACTCATTGTGCTCATCTTCTTGATTTGCCTTGAATTAATCTATTTCGTTATGCTGCCTGGCAAAAAACCATTAACTATCCTATTGTTGAAGACAACTCTCCTTCTCATAAATCCTTCTCATAATTGGCGTCTTTCATTCCTCTCTCTCATCGCTACCATGCTACTTGCCAGCATCACAGGCCCGTCGAACCCCCCCCTGGCCCGGCTGGAGTCCACGAATACCCGGTCCATCAGCACCGGCGCGCCGTAGGACGACGCCTTGCATAGTAGTAACAGCGTTCGGAAGATGAGGTTGCCGGAAACTCCTTCCGGCGCAATGACAATATCATCCCCGCGGCAGCTTTCAATGAGTATCCCTTTGTGCTTTGCCGCGAGGCCGGCTTGCTGCGCCTGGGCTGCAATCAGCTCGCCTTCCAGAAGGCTTCGGTCCACGCGCTCGCTGCGGCCTCTGTCCTCCATCCGGCCCCCGGAGAGCACTGCCGCCTTCGCCTCCAGGCCCATGCCCTGTAGGAATCCGGCTCCGCCCAGCAATAGATCCAGCCGATCCGTCGCGGTCTCGCCCTCATCGATGCCCACCGGCCCGAGAAGGAAGGCCCAGCCGAAGACCTCCACCAGAGCCAGTCGCCGCACGCGAATCTGAAACTGCTTTGCGAGGGTACGCATGGTCCTCCCTGCAGGCAGGTTTCCCCTGACTGCGCCATCAATCTCGCCATTGTCCAGGAGGCTCACCAGCTCTTTCCAGGGCTCTTTGCAGATGACGCATTCATGTGCGCAGTCGCATCCGGGATCGCCCACAACCAGCAGGTCGGCATATCTTGTGGCCGACTGTAGAGAGGCAATAAGCTCTGCATCTGCCTTCCATACGCCTATGCCGATGCGAGCCCGTCGGGATTCTGCTTTTTGCTTTAATGAGTTTATAAAGTTAGAGTCCATTTCAATGAATTCCGGTTACGCACTCCTTTTCCAGATCGAAAAGGATAATCTCTTCCTCGCCAGAGCGAATGACGAGCTTTCTCTCCAGTGTAACCTGTCCAATCACCCTTGCTGTGAGGCCGCGCCTTTCAAATACCTCCAGGACGGCCTGCGCGTTTTCGGGTTTTGTGGTTACGACAAAGCCCATTCCCGGATACATCTTGAGCCAGCTTGCCAGATCCAGACCTGCGGGAACGGCTATGCTCTCCATATCTACCACAGCGCCCACCCGGCTGGTCTCGAGCAGCATTCCCAGGGTCCCCAGCAATCCTGGATTGCTGATATCTTTGCCCGCCTTGACGAGGCCTCTCTCCCCCAGCTCCTGCATACTGCCCAATTGTGTCAGCAGTGTCTTGCTGTCCTTGAAACTGGTGGAGTCGAAGTTTATGGAGAACCTAGCATGCGGATGGCCATCCATATCGGCTGCAGCAACAACTGCCTCGCCTGCCCTGGCAGTACTGCTCAGGATGACGCCGCTCTTCTTTGCTTTGCCCAGAATCGAGACGTCCAGAGCACTGTAGGGAGTGTCCGGATGCAGGTGGCCGCCTATGATCGGCACATTAAATTTTTCAATTGCTTTCTTCATGCCTCGGAGAACCTTTTCTGCAATCTCCTGATTGTCCACGGAGAGCACATCCACCATGGCCACCGGCCAGCCGCCCATAGCCGCGATATCGTGCACATTGACCAGGACGGAACAATAGCCGGACCATTCAGGATCGACCTCCATGAGTTTGGACCAGATGCCGTCCGCCGCAAGGAGCATGACTTCCTCTCCGTCGTCAATCACGGCCGCATCCTCACCAAAGGAGGCAATGATGCGCTCGGACTGTATGGGAAAGAATTGCATGAGGCTGCCTATCTGCTTTTTGCGAGTGATGCCTACAAATCCTCGCAGCTGGGATGCCAGAGACTCCAGATTCATCGCTGTATATTTGGGGTCACATCAAAAATAGATGACGCTTTGAGGCAAGAATTGAATAGGACTCTCTTTGAGAGAATGGCGCAAAGTTCTTAAACTACTGGCCGAGAATGAAGAGTCCCGCGTTCAGGCAAGATGGGTATTTGTCTGGAATGATTCCAATGGAAAGATGGCTCAAATAAATTTTTATAGTTTCTACAGTTGTCGAAAAACTTTAAGTTAGTAAAGAATATTAATAAGTAAATGATAGTTTTATGCCTGCAAACGATGTAAGTGGTGGCATGAACTCATGCGAAGTTGAGGGGTTGACAGGCAATATATTTCATAAAGTTTCCTTAAAACGATATCATGCGACCAATTATCATTAATGAGATTCCGTTTTAATATTTTCATTAAAAGTAGAGAAAAGCAGTTCTCATTTTCCAACATGCAGATAATACGAAAGCATTATGATCTCATGCAACGATGGTAGCGATGGGATAGTTAATGCTTATCAGGAATTTCAGAGAAGGAGGCATCATCTTTGCCAGGCTCGACCATGGAGAGGATATTATCAGCCAGATCACCCGTCTGGCAGAAGAGAATGAAATAGAGGCTGGCGCCTTGAACGCGATAGGTGCTCTATCTCGTGCAAAGCTCGCCTACTACGATCAGATCTCTCATGATTATGGCGAGCTTTCCCTGGACGAACCGGTCGAATTGGCATATTGCTTTGGAAACATATCCTTGAGGGACGGTCGCCCCTTTGTGCATGCTCATGCCGTTTTATCGGACAGGACGGGAAGGACATGGGGCGGCCATTTGACCTCTGGCATAATCTTTGCCGCCGAACTCTATTTGCAGAAGCTTTCCGGCCTGCCCCTGAAAAGAGTCCCTGACTCTACCACGGGCCTGAATCTGTGGGGAAAATAGTAATGAAAAATTCCGAATACTTCGAGCATCTACAGCAGGGCCTTAAAGACGCCATGCAGATCGCCCAGGCAGCACGAAGCCAGGGACGCGACCCCACCACCGATGTGGAGATACCGTTGGCAGTGGACCTGGCGGAAAGAGTAGAGAAGCTTATTGGCATTCCCGGCATTGCAGTGCGTGTTCGGGAGCTGGAAGAGAAGGGCTTGAGCCGGGAAGAAGCGGCTTTAGCCATAGGCGTAGATTTCGCAGAAGGGCGCCTGGGAAAGGGTGCCAGCAAGATTCAGTCGGTGGAAAACGCCATCCGAACCTCTGTGGCTCTGCTGACCGAGGGCGTGGTGGCAGCGCCCATTGAAGGAATAGCTCGCGTGGACCTGGGCAAGAATGATGACGCAACTGAATACCTCAAGGTCTACTATGCCGGTCCTATTCGATCAGCGGGCGGAACAGCTCAGGCTCTCTCAGTTCTCGTGGCCGATTATGTGAGAAGGGCAATGGGCATCGCTCCCTGGAAACCCAGGCCTGAAGAGGTGGAGCGCTATGTGGAGGAGATCGGCCTCTACAAACGCGTCGCTGGCCTGCAGTATTCCCCATCGGACGACGAGATTCGAACCATAGTGCGTAACTGCCCCATCTGCATAGAGGGTGAGCCAACCGAGGAGGAAGAGGTATCGGGATACCGCGATCTTCCCAGGATCGATACCAACCGCGTGAGGGGCGGCATCGCTCTGGTCTCAGCCGAGGGCATAGCCCTGAAGAGGCCCAAGCTCAAGAAGCACGTCACTAAATTGGGCATCACAGGCTGGGAGTGGCTCGATACACTCTCCAGCGGCAAAAAAGATGGAGGGGATACGTCCCCCAAGTTCTTACGAGATCTGATTGCAGGCCGTCCCGTCTTCTCCCATCCTTCCCGTGCAGGCGGCTTTCGTCTGCGTTACGGCCGGGCCAGAAATACGGGACTTGCCGCCGCCGGCATCAACCCTGCCACCATGCTGCTCTTGGGCCAGTTTATGGCTGCCGGAACCCAGATCAAGGTGGAGCAGCCGGGAAAAGCGGCTGCTGTCGCCCCGGTCGACTCCATTGAGGGACCGACGGTGAGGCTCCTCAACGGCGATGTTATTCGCATAGACTGCGATCAAGATATCCTGCAATGGATGCCCAAAAGCTGCAAAGATCCTAGAACCATTCATACCGCGCTAAAAGCCCATATATCGAGTATTTTGGATATAGGCGAAATTTTAATCAGCTACGGAGAGTTCCTGGAAAACAACCGACCTCTGGCTGTCGCCTCTTATGTTTTTGAATGGTGGGCCGAGGAGCTTCTCAAGGCAGGCGGAGATCCCGTCGGCAAAGAGAAGATAAACGGACTGGAAGCGATTGCTCAGTCCCGAGAATACGGTGTGCCCCTCCATCCAGCTCATACCTATCTGTGGCATGATCTTTCCTTGCAGGAGTATGAGAAGCTTGCCTCTTTGGCATTCAATGAAGGCGTTCTTGAACCCAAGGCACTCAGGCTTCCATTGTCCACCAAGGGGGCACTGGAGACTCTGCTGGTCCTCCACAAAGTTAGAGCTGGAAAGATCATCATCGAAGACCCGCTGCCCCTCTTGCTCTGCCTGGGATTGGAGCCGGATGGCGAGGCCCTAAAAAAATGCAGCGTTCAAAAGGCAGAGGACACGATTGGGGATGAAAAGGCTGAAGGTGAGAAAAAAGAAGTCTCTGCATTAGAGCAGGTCAACAAACGCTCCGGTTTAATTGTTCGCGCTCGGGCTCCCACGCGCGTCGGCGCTCGCATGGGCCGCCCAGAAAAATCTGACAGAAGATTGATGCGCCCACCTCCGCATGTTCTCTTTCCGGCGGGAGAAGAGGGCGGCAAATCAAGGTCCATCCAAGAGGCTGCCAAGCACTCCACCAGCAATACCACCGGCATCATCAATGTGGAGATCGAGCGGAGGGTATGCAAAGTCTGCGGCAAAGAAGGCTTTTCCTTCCGCTGCGAATGCGGCAGCCACACTGAAAAGAAGAGAGTCTGCCCCAAGTGCAATATTCCCGCCCCGGATAAGTGCCCCAAATGCGATAAAGAGACAACGGCTGCTGCTAAGATGCAGATTGATGTAAAGAAGCTGTATCATCAGGCGCTGGAGAATTTGGGCGAGCGGGAACCGGAATCGCTCAAGGGCGTCCTGGGCCTCTCCTCTCGGGATAAGACTCCCGAGCCTCTGGAGAAAGGCATACTGCGTGCCAAACACGGCGTAAACATCTTCAAGGACGGCACAGTGCGATACGATTTAACCGATCTGCCCCTCACTCATTTCCGCTCGGATGAGATCGGAACGAGCCCGGAGATTTTGTGCAGCTTAGGTTATACCGAGGACATGCACGGCCTGCCCCTGACAGCGTCGGATCAGGTATGCGAGCTTCGCGTGCAGGACATAATCTTGGCAGTGGATGCCGGGGAATACCTCGTCAAAGTGGCCAAATTCGTCGATGAGCTTCTCGTCAAGTTTTACGGCCTTGCGCCCTACTACAATGCGTTGACTCCGGCTGACCTGATAGGCACACTCATGGTGGGCCTGGCCCCTCATACCTCGGCGGGAGTGCTCTGCCGCCTCATCGGCTACAGTCCTGCTTCAGCTGGCTTTGGCCATCCCTTCTTTCATGCCGCCAAGAGGCGCAACTGCGACGGGGATGAGGACTGCGTAATGCTGCTTATGGATGCGCTTCTCAACTTCTCCATGTCTTACCTTCCTGCCAAGCGAGGTGGAAAGATGGACGCCTGTCTGGTCATGACTACCATCCTCAATCCTTCAGAGGTTGACAAAGAAGCCCATAACCTCGATCTGACGGCGGTCTATCCTCTGGATTTTTATGAGGCCACGCTCCGATGTGCCAGCCCCAAAGACATGGAAGCGAGATTCGATCTGGTCTCAAAGAGGTTGGGCTCTGATGCCCAGTATGTCGGCTTTAATTTCAGCCACGCCACATCAGATATCGCAGCAGGCCCCAAGAACAGCGCCTACAAGACCCTGGAGACTATGATCGACAAGATGGATGCCCAGCTGGAGCTGGGGCGTATGATCCGGGCGGTGGATGAGCAGGATGTAGCGGAACGGGTTATCAACTCTCACTTTCTTCCAGATCTGATCGGCAATCTGCATGCCTTCTCCAAGCAGAAGGTGAGGTGTGTGAAGTGTGGTGCCAAATTCCGGCGACCTCCCTTAAAAGAGACCTGTCCCAAGTGCGGGGGCAGGATAATCCTCACTGTGCATGAGGGCAGTGTCAGGAAATATCTGGAGGTATCCATAAAGGTAGCAGAGGAGTACGGCGTGAGCAGCTACACCAAGCAGAGACTGCAGCTTCTGAAGATCGAGATCAACTCCCTCTTCAAGAATGATAAGGCCAAGCAGACCGGGCTGGCAGACTTCATGTAAAATCTAAATCTGAACTCTAATCTGTATCTAAAAATTTAAATATGAATTAACTAGATATATCACTGAAAAGAAGGGGATGAGAATTCATGATGAGAAGGGGGTTAATGATATTGCTGCTGGCGGCTATTCTCGTCGGCAGTTCGCTTTGCGTGGGCGATGAAAAGGGCGATATGACCGCCATTGCTGCCTCGCAGGATGTCTGCATCAGCATGGGAGAGAATCGAGTCTCTGTTTATAATCAAACCGAGACGCTTCTATGTGCCGTTGATGTAATGGAAGGCAACCGGACCGAGAGGACCAGCTATCCCGGAGTTCCTGTGATTCAGTTTGATGTTTCCAGCCTGAATATCACAGATAACGATGTTGCGGTTCTGGTGCTGAAAGCTGCATCCATGAAAACGCTGGGCGATCCTGTCATGGTAACTTTGTTGTCTATCGGCTCGGATTGGAATGAGAGCTCGGACTATACCACATTTCTGGTCAATATTCTTCCTGCCTGGAATATCATCAATAAGAACGATGCCACTCTAGTGAGCAGCAACACAGATGGTGATCGCATCTTTGCCTTTGATGTCTCCCAGAAGCTGAGAAATGCCATAGAAAAGGGAGACAAGATATCATTCCTGCTGGAGGCCATGAGCAACAGCAGTGCTGAAATAACGTTCCTTCCACGAGAGAGCGGCCAGGGGCCGTGCCTGATGATTATGCCCTATCCGGCTTTCTCGCCTGAGGTAGCTATGCAGCCAGATTTGGCGATCAATTCCAGCCTGCTTGCCAATCAGCCCGCGGCTCTCACCGAAAACACGAGCCAGATAAAAATCCAGGCGGACAAGAGATCTGATATGCAGACAATTCCAGTGAGCAGAGCAGACCTTATGGCTGGCAGAATGCTGAGCAACCAGAGTCTTGAATAGGCAATGAAAATAGTTTTTAGTTTCCTGCCATTCTTTTTTATGGCACAAAAAAGGGCACGCACAAATTGCCTGGCCGCAAGAGGAAAATAAGCCAACAGATCAAGGAATAGCCGAATGGACATCTTTTCCCATGCATTGCTGCCCTACCTCTTGGGCAGCTATCTCGGCCTTGATAAAAGGCTCCTTGCAGCCCTGGTGCTGGGCGGGATCGCACCCGACCTGGATGTCTCTCTCTCTTTGATTAATAACGTCTATCCGACCACTCTTCTCCTGGTGCACAGAGGAATCACCCATACTCTTTTCTTTGGCTTCTTTTTCGCTCTGCTTATCTTCTTTCTTGCATCTCGGGAGCAAATCAAGTCCTTTTTCGGCAGGGTCATCAAATTCGATCTGGAATTTTCCGCAGTAAGCCTGTGCTTTGTCTATGCCGGTGTTCTCTTGCATCTCTTAGTGGACTACACAACGACAAGGGGCGTTCCACTCTTTTATCCCTGGCTGGACGCCCGGTATTCGGCCAACATATTCTCCCAAATAGAGCCGGCGGCCCTCATAGTCAGCCTGCTGGTCTTGGCTGAGCTGATAAGAGAGCGGCACAGAATAGACTTTAATAAAAATTTGTTGATCATATTTGTACTCTTTTTCGTGATCATGGGCGGGATAAGAATTGAAGGAAAAGCATCTGCAGAGAGCTTTTTCGACGGTCAGAATGCTATGGTCTACCCGGATTCTAACCTCTTCTCGTGGATCGCTTTGGAGAATGACAGCAATCAGTTCCTGGTTTATAAGTATGACTCACTCACGGGAAAGGTCACCAACAGCTCGGCCTTTGCCAAGATGACCGTGGCCTCCAGCCTCACACAGGCGAAAGCGGCCATAGACGAGGCCGAAAAGCTGCCCCAGGTCAGGCTCTTTCGTTGGAGAGCATATGCTGTGGCCGTAAACGCCACATCGCAGCAGAACGGATCCTGGATCATAGAGTACTACGATCCAGTGGTCAGGGCGCAGATGGCCAACTCCGGGCCGGTCTTCAGGCCGGCACTGAAGGGATACGGATCGGTTTGGGTGAGGGTGGAGAATGGGACGGCGAGGGTGGGGGAATGAGGAGACGCAAGCTGAAGTCCCAAAAAACAATTAATTTTATGAATATCAGGAACGAAAACAAAGTCATATGCGCTAACTAAGACCGGCGAGCAAAGACGACGGTTGGCCGAGGTTGCCCTGAGAATATTCAGATAATTATAAAAACGTTCATTAGACGCATCGATGTGCATCCGTTTCTTCAACCAGAAATCCGTAAGTCTCACACCCGAATTCTTGATAACCTACCCACACCTACCTCACCACTCATGCACTCCAACAATCTCACCAAAAAAAACGCCATCGTCTCCTGGACGGGTGGAAAGGATGGCTGCTACTCCTGCTATAAAGCGATGAACTACGGCTACAATATCACCCATCTCCTGCATTTCACTAACCAGAAGAAGACCGGCTCACATGAACTCAATCCCGCCCTCATCCGGGCTCAGGCCCAGGCCCTCTGCCTCCCCCTCTTGCAACAGGATTTCTATTCCTACGAGGAGGAGTTTAAGAAGGCAGCCCGTGAGCTGCAAAGCCAGGGCGAAAGGTTTGACGCTGCAGTATTCGGGCACATCGAGACCCACAAGCCGTTGGTGGAGAGAATCTGCCAGGAGCTGAATATCGATCTGATCCTTCCGCTCTGGAAAGAAAACTCCGAGAAGATCGTAAACGAGATTATCGATGCCGGATTTGAGGTAATTCTGGTCAGTGTGAGGGATGGTTTTCTGGGAAAGGAGTGGCTGGGCCGCAAGATCGATGATAAATTTTTGGCAGATTTGAAAAAGGCCAACAGCGCTGTCGATGCATGCGGCGAGAATGGAGAGTTTCATACCCTCGTCCTGGACGGCCCTATTTTCGAGAAGAAGATAATAATAACCGAGAGCGACCCTATTCATAAAGAAGGCTACTGGTTCATGAACATCACCAATTTCGATTTGCAGGAGAAATAGAGATCTCGCTGAAAAAGAGAAATTTTGCAGGAAGAATTGGGATATGCGAGCACGTTAATTCCTGATCCACCACTCTTCCTCACTTAAACCTGCCAGATCTCTCGCGGCATGTGGGTGAGGCTCACGGCTCCGCCCGGCCCCGTCAAGTAGGTGTCCTCTATTCCCAGCACACCCTTGTCAGGATAGAACATCTTGGGCTCGATGGCAATGGCCATGTTGCTCTGGATGGCATGATCCAGCGGCCCGATCACCGGGTATTCGTCCAGCTCGAGCCCCACCCCGTGGCCCACAAAGCCGCACTTATTGCCATTGGTCCCGCCCAAATAGTCCAGGTAGCCGAGCTTTGCACCTTCCGATTCGGATAGCTCGAAAAGCTCTCTTCCCGTCCGGCCTGAGGCAAGCTCTCCCGCTACAGCCTTCTCTATCTGGCAGGCGGCTTCATAGGCGTCCTCCAGCTCCGCTTCCAGTTTTCCAAGCGAGAATATGCGGGTAGCATCCGCAATGTAGCCGTTGTAGATGCCCACGCTGTCCACGAATATCGGCTCGTTTCTCTTGATCTTGGCAAAGCCTGCCCCCTGGGGAAATATCAAAGAGGTGCCCCTGCCGCCGCTGGGAGAGGCCAGGAAGCTGGGGAAGGCCGCTTCCGCCCCGGACATGACGTGGCCCAAGGGAACAATGCTGTTGAACCTGCGAAAGCGCAGGGATCCCTGATGGCCAATGGAGCGCATCACCGACTCTATCCGGCAGATAAGGTCTACCTCCTTCATGCCTTCTTCAAGAAAGTCTGGGACTGAAGAAAAGCCGACCTCCAGGATCCTGGCTGCCTCTTTTATCAGGCCCACCTCAAAATCAGACTTCACAGAGCGAATGTGCTTGATCTTTTCGGCAACATCAACGAACAGGGCATCTTCGAGGGCCTTGTTCACTCTGAAGTAGAAGCTACAGGGAAGTACATCCATCTCCAGTCCGACCTTAGCTTTGGTCGGGATATCCAGATCTGATTTCAAATTTCTCATGTTCTTAAGAGGGCGAACCTCCAGAGGCGATTCCTGCACTGCCCTCTCCAGGCTCCGCTTCATCATCACCACCGGCTCGCCGTCTCTGGGTATGTAGACCAGCCCATCCTGAGCAGTGCCGGAAAAGTAGCACACGTCTACGGCATGAAACAGCAGTGCTCCATCCATCTCGTCCATCTGTGACTGCAAAGTCTTTATTCGGCTCTCAATCTCTGATTTTGGGGAAAGAACATACTCCATTTAGCAGACCTCATCTATCATTTCCATCTTATGGGTTTGAACGTCGTTTTCTGATGCTATCCTCCTTTATTTATCTAACCAATGCCGTTCTGACGGATAAAGCCAAATAGAAAGAAATCTGAAAATATCATCAGATGAAACGTCTAATTGCCTGTGTCTCAGGCCAGGTCCAAAAAGTGGGCTATAGAAAGAGAGTCATGCAGACAGCTAAAGCCTTTGGCCTGAAAGGAATTGTCGAGAACCTGGAGGACGGCAGGGTAAGGATCATCGTTGAAGGCGATGATGAGAAGCTAAAATGGTTTGAAAGCGCCATCGATATAAAGAATACACTTATCCAGGTCACTACCATTGAGAAGACGTACTCCGCCGCTGGTGGCGAATTCATCCGGTTCGGTAAAGTTGTTGATGAAGACGAGACCGATGCCAGGCTGGATAAAGGCGTTGAGGCAATCAGTCACATGATTCAGGCCATAAATGGTGTCACCAAGGCCATCGAAAACATGGATTCTAATCTAAGCCGAAAGATCGATAATATCGGCGAAAAGATCGATGCAATGAGCGGAAAGATCGATAATATCGGCGAAAAGATCGATACAATGAGCGGAAAGATCGATAATATCGGCGAAAAGATCGATACAATTGGCAGCAAGATCGACCGCATTGATGGAAAGATGGGTTCGATGCTGCAAAAACAGGATGATCTCATCGTCGAGGTCAAGGATATGAATGCCAGCCTTAATGAGAAAATGGACCGCGTCCTGGATAGAACAGATGTTGTAGAGCTCAAGAGCGATATGTCCGAGATGAAAGCAGCTCTTAGAGCCAAAGGAATTATCTAAATTTTTTTACAGTCCAACCCACCCCAATACACCAATCATTTTCAGTCCAATATAGATCATCAGCATTACAAAGATGTACCTCAGATTCTCCGCTGGCAGCCTGTGGGCCGCCTTCACTCCCAATGAAGCTGCGAATATGCTTGCTCCCGCCAGCAGTGCAAACTGCAGCAGATCGATATAGCCCACACAGTACAAAGGAAGCCCGGGCACGCCCCATCCATTAATGGCATAGGCGATGACTCCACCCACTGCATTGAAGGCGATTGTTACCGACGAGGTGCCGATGGCCTGATACATGCCAAAGCCCATGGCGATAACCATGACCGGCACCAGGATCACTCCGCCGCCTATCCCGGTCAGACCGGATATAACTCCTACCACCAGTCCCCAAAGAACATATTGCAGGAGACTTTCTCTTGTCTCCCCCGGCAAAGCCCTCTGCCCGAGCAGCAGGCTCCTGGCAAAGAGCATCCTCAGTGCTCCCAGCAATACCACAAATCCGAAGAGCATCCTGAGCAGATCTCCAGGTGCATGAGCCGCAATGCTGCCGCCCAAAAAAGCTCCCAAAAGGCCACAAAGACCCATTATGATACCCGGTCGCCAGAGAACCACGCCCCGGCAGTTGTGGCCGTGGCATCCGGAGAGTGCGGTGGGCAAAACGACGGCCAGAGAGGTTCCGAAGGCAATTCTGGTGGCCAGTGTGGGATCGATTCCCGTGGAAGTCAGCAGCCAGATCTGCACCGGTACCATGAGAAAGCCGCCACCGATTCCCAAGAGGCCGCATGAGAATCCGACAGCTACACCTGTAGCCAGCAGCACCAAAATATATTGGAAAAAGGATGGCTCAGTCAAGTTCCTCTTTGTGTTTGGCAGCGATCTCATCAGCCAGCCGGTCAAGGGCCAGGAAATCTGCCTCTTTGGGGCAGCCTTTGGCAACCACCGGATCGAAGAATTGCAGCTTGAGATTGGGGAGGGCAACGGTTATCTGCTCCAGCATCTTGCCGCCCCATCCGAAGGAGCCGATGATGGAAGCATACCTTGTCTTGGGCCGCAGGGCATTGGCCAGGATGGCGGCATAAAGTGCGAGTGGATGCGCTCCGGCAAGAATGGTAGGCGTGCCTATGACCACAGTTGCAGCATCCACAAGAGACTCAGCCAGCTCTCCTGCATCATAGTTTGTGAGATCGAATTGTCTCACTCCCACTCCTCGGGAGATGAGAGAAGCCACCAGGTAGTTGACCATGATGCGGGTAGACCCATGCATGGAAACGTAAGGCAAAACCACCTGATTTTTTACCCTGTCTGAGGCCCAATCGCGGTAAGCATCCAATATAAACACCGGCCGGGCATAAAGCGGCCCATGGCTGGGGGCGATGATATCCATGGGCAGATGCGCAATCCTGGCCAGGTGCCGGTTGATGTTCTGGCGAAAGGGCATCATGATCTCGGCATAGTATCTCTTGGCAGCTCGGTAGACGAGTGCTTCATCACTGGCATAAAGATCGCTGCTGGCCAGATGAGATCCCAGAAAATCACATGTAAAGAGTATACGATCTTCTGCCAGATAGGTGAATATCGTGTCCGGCCAGTGGACCCAGGGAGCATGAATAAACTCCAGGCTTTTGTCGCCAAGAGAGATCTTCTCGCCGTCTTTTACCTCTCGTACCTGATCCTTGTTAACTAGGCCAAACAACATGAGCAAATCCAGGCACTTGGGGGATCCGAGTACTTTGGCATCAGGGTAAAGATCAAGCAGAATTTTCAGGCTTCCCGAATGATCCTGCTCGGCATGCTGGGCTATGATGTAGTCGATTCTCCTAATGCCCAGCGCCAAGAGGTTTCCTTGCAGCACATAAGCCATGGATTCGTCCACAGCATCAATAAGCACTGTCTTCTCACTGCCTGAGATGAGGTAGGAGTTGTAACTTGTACCCTCTGGCAGAGGAATTAATGCATCAAAGAGCCTGCGATCCCAGTCTATTGCTCCGACCCATTTGACGCCAGGTTTGATCTCTCTTGTAAGCGCCATGATATCCGTCCTTTTCCAAGAGCTACTTCATCTCTTTAAAATCATCCTTCGCTGCGCCGCACTGCGGGCAGGTCCATGTTTGCGGCAGATCTGCGAAGGGGGTTCCTGGAGCAATTCCTGTGTCGGGATCTCCTTTTTCTGGATCGTAGATGTATCCGCAAATGGTGCATTGAAATTTCTTAGACATAGTTGCCTTTACGTCAGCAAAGTATTTAGCCCAATCGCAACGAAAAACTAAATAATAATGAAATTCAACTGAAATTGCAGGTATGAACTATCGGGGTGTGATAATGGCCAACGCCGCATCCAAACGAGAAGGGAAGTTCAAATGCAAAATCTGCCGTATGGTCTTTGAATCAAAAGAAGAACTCAAGTTGCACATGGCGGAGGATCATAATCATAATTAAACTGATTTTATAATTAGAATTCACAGATTGAGAATAATTGCAGCATGCCGTGCATAAACTCACTTTCTCCTACCGGCATGCAGCTCTTCTTTGTCTATTGGCTCTGACCATGCTGATGATTTGGATGCTCCAGTTCTGAGAAAGAGCGCACCAGCACCTCATTGATGGTGGGATGAATTACCTGAGATTTTATGACCGGCATCAAGTCCTGGTATTCGGTGTTCATGAGGTAGACCACCTGCTGAACCAGCTCCGCAGCCATGGGGCCGACAACTGTTGCTCCCAGGATGCGTCCAGTCCCCTCCTCTAGGATCACTTTTGCCAGGCCGTGCTCCTGCGCCATGGCCACGCCTTTGGCTACATCCATATACTTGGCCCGGCCGATCAAGACTTTCAGTCCAGCTGCGAGGGCGTCCGCCTCCTTCATGCCCACACCAGCCAGCTGGGGGTGGGTGAAGATCGCATAAGGCACTGCGTGGTAGTCGGCAGCTTCCCGGTCCTCATCATCTTTTGCGCGAAGCGAATTATGAGTGACTACCTCAGACTCGTAGTTGGCAGTGTGCCTGAACATGTGCTTGCCGACGGCGTCTCCTATTGCCCAGATCCCATTCTTGCTGGTCTCAAGATACTCGTTTACCATAATCCAGCCGCTCTGATCCGTCTTTATGCCGCTTTTCTCCGGGTGGAGGAGATCGGAATTGGGGCGCCGTCCAGCAGCCAGTAGGATTTCATCGGCTTCAAATTGGTGGAGGCTTCCGTTCTCCATATTCCTGGCAGAGACGACCTTATTGTCGCCTTTTTTCTCAACAGAGATCACCTCATGGCTGGTGATCACTCGCATGTACTGGGATAGCACTCTTTGCACTAATCCGGAAACTTCCGGGTCTTCACCCTTGAGCACCCGAGGACTGCGCCCGAGTATGGTAACCTTTGTGCCCATGGCCGAGAAGAAATGTCCGAATTCGCAGCCTATGTAACCTGCTCCAATGATGATCAGGCTTTGGGGCAGAGCCTGCAGCCTCAGCAAAGAGACATTGTCCAGGAAACCAGCTTCCAGCAAACCGGGAATGGATGGCACCAGAGACCGGGCACCGGTGGCGATCACTATTTTGGGAGCGGTGATGGTCTTGCTGCCTACTGCCAGGACGTAATCGTCGATGAACTCCGCTCTATCCTGAAAATAGGTCAAATTCTCTTTGGCCTGCAAGCTCTCTTCCAGATCAGTGCGCGTTTTATCCACCACGGCATGCATGCGGCTCATAATAGCCGGAAAATCGATCTCATTTATCTCGGCGTGCACACCCACAGCCCCTGCATCCCGGATAGTCCTGATGACATCAGCCGGATAGATGAGCATCTTGGAAGGAACGCAACCATTATTCAGACAGGTGCCGCCCGTGGGGCCCTGATCCACCAGGGCAACTTTCATTCCTTCATGCCAGGCTTGAGAAGCTACGTGCGTGCCCGCACCCGAGCCGATGACGATAAGATCGAATTTGTCCATTGATAGCGGGATGGTGCTTGTGGCTTAAATAACTTCAGATTTTTCCATCGATAATCAAGACGGTCTCGCGATCGATAGTCTAAGCATCTGCATCAGGATCATCATCATCGACCGTTGAAGCCTTGAAAATATTCGCGGAAACCGCGAATGTGACTTTGCCTGACCGGCTGCTGCCATCGGCCATGTAGGCAGTATAGGTTCCTGCCGCCAGTGAGGATAATGATAGATTGAGCTTGTACAGATCCGAAACACCCTCTGGCATTACGTTTAAGCTCATCCGCTCTCCTGATATTGAGCCGCTGGCTGTGGCTTTCTCGGTTTCATTTCCTCTAATTACAGCTCCATTACCCGCGATCGCATCTTTATTCTGGATCAGATACAGTTTCATCTTCTCAGGGGCTTTGCCCATGAGATCAAAGGACCAGGTACCGGATACATTCACATGATTTAGTTCTTGGGTCAAGGTTATGGACATGGATTCACCCAGTTGGCTGGGATTGAGCGGATCAATCGGCTTTGCATCAGTTTGCGCCAGAAAAAAGGCAATAACTGCTATGCTGAATAGTAACCAGTGATATTTCATCTCGAATCCGTCCAGGCTCCGATCTGCAAGCGCTTGCAAGTCCATGGCATACAGTCTCTGAAACCCAATTTCAAATGCGGATATTACTATTTGACGATTTTGGTTTAACTAAATGTCGAGGTCGATCCGGGAATCTCACCTCCCGCTGGCCTTTAATGCATGTCATCCCGATCCAGTGAATGGACCGCAAAATCCCAGTTCACTCAGCCGTCGAATTGGCTCGCGCCTGGATATCTGAAGAATTCTATCGGACAACGGCTGCTGGCTCCAAAGACACGTCAATGGTATGGATAGGAGCTAATATTCCACTACTTTCAGTCCTGGAACTCGCAAAAAATGCTGGTCTTGGCTTACAATGCCGCTGCCATAAGCCAGGGCAATAGCGGCTATGGCCTCATCAAGATCACCCACCGGTTTTCCAGAGGATCTAAGCCAGGCGCTGAGGGCTCCGAAGATCTCATAGGCGTCTTCATTCAAGTCGAGAACTAAAAGCTGATCAAGTAATGCGATCAGGGCTCTTGAGTTCTCGTCCACCCTTTTTGAAAGGAAAACGCCTCTGTAAAGCTCCAGGACGTTTATTGAAGTAGTGCAAACCGATTCGCCATCATTCTCAAGGCGAGAGAGCATCTCCTGCGCTCTTTCCCTGCCGCGCAATAAGTCCACAATGAAGGCGGTGTCCAGGATAATCAAAGGTCAGCACCACGCATTTTGGCCTGGCGCATTTCTTTGGATGCCTTCTCGATTGAATCTGCCAGATCTTGGCTCACACCAATCTCAGCCAAAACAACAGAGAGCTTTTTTCTGGAGGGGTAGTATTTCAGGATCACATCTGAGAAGCTTTCCTTTTCCGATGCTTTCAGGCTTTTCAGCTTAAGGTATGCTTCATCGGTTATGCTGATGGTTCTAGTTGACATGAGTATCATCTGTGTATGTATGTGTATTTAGTATTTTCGAGAGCAAATGGGCGAAAGCCAAATGTATGTCTCATGCTAGCTTGCCTCATGGAGATTGATCCGATTTGCCCCAAGACAGGAAAGCCATATTAGCCGTCCTCGGCGCATGCGTTGCCGTCTTCTGGCCGGGCGCTCTCACCTTTGGCTTTCCTGGGGTCATGGCCCCCATCTGGCAGGAGATGTTTCATGTCGGGCGCGCCGCCACGGGCCTGACCATCTTCTTTATGCTCGCTGCCGTAGGTGCTTTCATGTTCCTGGTGGGCCGCTGGCAGGAGCGCTGGGGCTTGCGGCGCATGATCGCTCTAGGCGTCATCCTCACTGCTTTCGCCTCGCTGGTTGTCTCCCAGGCCGAAACGATCTACACCGTCTACCTCTGGGCTTTCCTCAACGGCATGGCCTCCAGCTTCGTCTACGTCCCGGCCCTGACTCTGGTGCAGTGGTGCTATCCGAAAAGGAGGGGCCTGGCGGCAGGCCTGGTGAGCATGGTCTTCGGCATCTCGGCAGCCATCATGTCGCCGCTCTTCGCAGAGATGCACTCAGCCTTCGGCTATCAATTGATGAACCTCTATCTGGCCGTCGCCACCCTTTCCATCGGGCTTCTGGGAGCTTATTTTGCCAGGGCTCCACAGACCTGGGAGAATGCCGCCTCTGCCCGACGTGCTGGGGGAGCCGCCGCAAAGCAGACTGAGCTGGTGATCGCGGCAAGATCGTATTCCGTTAAGGAGGGCCTTCAGACCAGAAGCTTCTGGCTGCTCTGGATTACCTGGACCTTTGCCGGAGCCGCCGGGGTCTCCATGACACTGCTTGCCATTGAATACGGACTTTTCCTGGGTTTTTCCCTGCCCTCGGCCATTCTCATCCTCACCGCCTTCAATCTGACCAACGGAATGAGCCGCCTCATCAGCGGCATCCTCTCAGACCGGTTTGGGCGAAATCTGGTTATGAGCCTGGCCTTCCTGGCTGCCGCCTTCGCCTACTTCCTCCTTCCCTGGGCCAACGCTCTGGGGACCTGCACGCTACTGGCTGCGGTGGTGGGCTTTTCCTTCGGCACACTCTTCTCCGTCTCTGCGCCGCTGGTGGCAGACTGCTTCGGCCTGGAGCACTTTGGGGCAGTCTTCGGCCTGACCTTCGCTGCCTACGGCTTTGTGGCCGGGCCGCTGGGGCCCACGCTCTCAGGCTACCTGCTGGATGTTACGGGAGACAACTTCTTCCTGGTCTTCCTCTATCTGGGCGCATTCTGCCTGATAGCGAGCCTGTGCATCCGCCAAGTTGTGCCGCCCGCACGGAGCTGAGGTGATGATTGGTTATTTTGTTTAGATATTATAATAATATGGCTTAAAATTGCACATCTACCTCTACCATTTTCGCCCCCTGGTGCATGGCTTCTCGGACGGATGCCTGGTCCTTCATGAGAAATACACGCCACTCATCAGTCTCAATCATCGCCAGAGAGTTCTTGAGCAGAGCAGCATATCGGCTCTGACGGCTCAATTTGACAACATAGCCTCGGGAGCTTTCCGCCAGTATTACCTCGAATCCTCTTCTTTCCAGCAGCTTTTGCACAAGGTTCTTCTCGCCAGGCGTCTTGAGGATGAAGCGATAGCCATCTTTGTCGTAGTATTCAGCCAGTTCTCTGAAAATATCCTTGTCTTCAAAGAAATGTTTGAATATCCAGTGGTGTCCGGCTTTGATGATGGTGATGCTCTTCTTGGGGGCGGCTGGCAGGGGGGCGTCGGGCATGAACAGAGTCCTCTTTGACTATGTCTAATTATCATAATAATCAGATATAAAATTTTGCAGCCAGGTTCATGGCAGAAGCAAATTCCAGCCCACAGTTGAATCACTGCCCTTCACGCCCAATGCTGCCCGAAGTTGATGCGCAATATTTCGTTTCTGGTCCGGCCCCCAGTGGTGAAGCGCTTGCTTGATGGAACAGAATAGATTGGCATGAAAATGATGTTCAGAATCTAGGAAAATCAAACGGCTACAACTGGACCCTCTATGAGGTCTACACACAGCCGATGAGAGGATGACCATGGCCTATCAGGGCGTTCTTGCCGTCTCCCCCCCAAGAAGTACAATATCAACATGCACCAGGCAGCCTATACCGCGGCTGTGGCCCGGGCGACCGATCACCTTGACTATAGCGATTTCCAGTAGCGTCCACAGCAATTTTGCCGCTCCAGGGAAAGATGGTATCTATAGTTGTTCATTTCGTATAAGGCCAACGCGTCGCGTGAACCTCGGCGTGGCTACGCGCCATAGTGTTCCATCCGGTTGTTAGGGACTCTTCTTTTTTCCAGTGGTAATCTCATCTGCAAGTTTAGGCAGAATGTAGATGGTTTTCAGCAGAGTTTCAGCGATATCGAGAGCGGCAACGAGTTCTAGTGATTTTGCCGGCACGATCTTGTGCGCCGCAACATTTCCGAGAAATCGGTGTGCATGGAGGATCTTCGCCTGATTAATGGAAAGAGCACCTTCGGAAGAAAGCGCATCTATCATATTCTCAAGGTTTGAGCCTTTCACTTTCTGATCGGTACAAACTCCTTCAATCAGTGCACGTAAACCTATTGCAGCGAGGATGACGGAGGAGTTGTTCATTGCACTCAGAATTTCCCGGTAGATGCGACCAATGGTTGGGGGTAGGTAGTAGTAATTCTCCAAGGGCCGTCGCCCCGCCATTCTAGGGGGATACAATTTCACAGTGGGTATTGGCTCACCGGTCTACGGATCATAATCGTATTCGTTCAATGTCTCTTCGCGAAATGAGATCGCGTCACATCCACAGCACTTTACGATTTGATAGTCTATACTCCATTCGTATTCATCCTCATGGGAAGACTTTGTTGTCTGTGCAGCAAGGACTTCATGATTGGTCTCCTTGCTGCACTGTTCGCATAGCACACGTATCTTGTTGCTCATCTGTTCGTCTCCCTATCATTTGAATTAAATCGCCTCTATCTGCGACATAGTCTTGAATGATTCGTTATCCTTGGGCTCTGAATGCCTCATGGTGTTTGACCTCTCCTCTTAGTTTGCCTCTCTTCTGGTCCTTCGAGCATCTCTACCGCCACACCTGCGGATAACAAATACATTGTGATTTATGGTTCTGTTACATTCTTGGATGGTAGCCTAGCAAAACCCGCATCAAACGATCAAAAAATTCGTACCACCACATGATGTAACAGAGCAAAATTTAGAATATCACAAAAGTCTAAAAATAATTGGAAGTAAGTAGCTTATCCCGTACTCCACTTCCCGTCCTTCATCAGCCACTCGTTCATATCCGCCGCCGCAATCTTGCCCTCGCCCATGGCGCTGATCACTGTGGCTCCGCCGCTGGTGATGTCTCCGCCAGCCCAGACCCCAACCATTGTCGTGCGGCCCCGCTCGTCCACCACCAGCGTGCCCCATTTGGTGGTCTTAAGCTCTGGCGTACTGGAGGCGATGAGGGGATTTGGAACTGTGCCTACGGCGATGACCACAGTATCCACATCGACGAGATGCTCCGAGCCCTTCTTCACCCGGGGGCTTCGTCGGCCTGAGGCATCTGGCTCGCCAAGCTCCATCTGCACGACCTCCATGGCTTTGACCATGCCCCTTTCGTCTCCCAAGAACCGAACGGGATTGGTGAGGAAGTCAAAGATCACGTCCTCCTCCATGGCGTTCTCCACCTCTTCCAGACGGGCAGGCATCTCCTCGCGAGAGCGGCGGTAGATGACATGCACCTCATCCGCGCCCAGGCGCTTGGCAGAGCGGGCCGCATCCATGGCCACGTTTCCGCCGCCCACCACTGCTACCTTCTTGCCCTTCTTAATGGGAGTATCGTACTCCGGGAACTTGTAGGCCTTCATCAGGTTGACCCTTGTGAGGTACTCGTTGGCAGAGTAAACGCCGTTCAGGTTCTCGCCGGGAACATTGAGGAAGCGCGGCGCGCCTGCTCCAATCCCCAGGAATACGCCGTCATAGCCCCCTTTGAGCATACCTTCGATCTGCACCTGTCTGCCCACTACACTATCCAGCTCCAAAGCAACTCCCAAAGATTTCACGTACTCGATCTCCGCCCTCACAATGCCCTTGGGCAGGCGAAACTCGGGAATGCCGTAGACCAGGACGCCGCCTCCATCATGCAGCGCTTCGAAAATGGTAACCTTGTGACCGAATTTGGCCATATCTGCTGCCACAGTCAGCCCAGCCGGGCCACAGCCCACCACTGCGACCCGTTTTCCCGTAGCCGCCGCGATCTCACACTCTGGCCTTTGCGACTGGCACAGCTCCCAATCGGCAACATAGCGCTCCAGGCGGCCAATGGCAATGGGCGCTCCCTTCTTGGCCAGGACGCATTTGCTCTCGCACTGCACCTCTTGGGGACAGACCCGGCCGCATATTCCAGGCAGACTGTTTTTTCGCTTAAGAGCCACAACTGCCTCCTGCATATCACCATCCCGCAGAGCGCAAATGAACCTGGGTATCTCCACGCCCACCGGACAGCCTTCAATGCACTTGGGCTTCTTGCATTGAATACATCTGCCTGCCTCTTCAGCTGCCTGCTCAGGACTGTAGCCCAGGGCAACCTCCTGAAAGTTGCTCTTCCTCTTTTCGGGAGATTGCTTGGGCATCTCCACCCGGTTTAAATTAATCTTGCTGGACATCTTTTCTACACCGCGCCTCTGAAGACTTGATCTCTTCTGGCTGATCATCCTTATGCTCGGCCTTTGAATATTAATAAGATTTTCCTTTTGGAGCAACATTCTAATACAATTAATCCCCATCATTGGCAGGCGCGGTTGGAACATGTCGGCAATAAAACTCATAATAGATGATCAAATGGTAGAGGTTTCAGAGGGATCTACCATTTTGGATGCAGCCCGTAAGGCAGGATCTTATATACCATCACTTTGCGACCACCCAGACCTCAAGCCCATCGGCTCTTGCAAGCTGTGCATTGTCTCGGTAAAAGGGCTGGATCGCTATCCTACTGCCTGCAACACCCTGGCAGAAGAAGGAATGGTGGTGCAAACCAAGACCGATGAGCTACAGGAGATGAGACGAAATACTCTGGAGATGCTCCTTGCCCTCACCAATCATCCCACCAGTTGCCTCTTTTGTGATAGGAAAAATGAGTGCAGCGATCTGCGCGAATGCATGCGCAAATTCCCTGTGACAGTGGGCTGCAAGTACTGCCCTAAGAATGAAGAATGCGAACTGCAGGATGCGGTGCGGTTCGTGGGGCTGGAAAAAATCAGATACAACATCACTTTTAAGAATTTGCCGGTTCTAAGAGAGCCCTTCTTTGATCGCAATTACAGTCTCTGCATCATGTGCAACCGCTGCGTTCGAACCTGTCAGGAGGTGCGAGGCGTTGGTGTGCTGTCCAACAATCCCGATTTTCACCGCATGCACTGGATCGGGCCCGAATCATTGCAGGACGCGAACTGTAAGTTCTGCGGCGCATGTGTGGATGCCTGCCCCACCGGCGCCCTCTATGTCCGCTCTGAGAAGTGGCAAAAACCGGAGAAAGAGGTTTCCACAATCTGCCCCTACTGTGGCGTAGGCTGTCGATTAGTGCTCGGTGTCAAAGAAGATCAGATCGTCTCAATCCATCCGGACAGAGACAGCCCGGTAAATCGAGGGCATGCATGTGTTAAAGGCCGTTTTGGCCTTGACGAGATTGTTCATCATCCCGACCGTTTGACTACTCCTCTGATAAGGCGTAACGGCAGACTTGAGGAGGCAAGCTGGGAAGAAGCACTCAATCTGGTCGCCGAGAGGTTTTCTGAGATCAAAAATAAGTACGGTCCGGATTCGCTGGGAGCCTTCTCCTCTTCCAGGTGCACCAATGAGGAGAACTATCTGGTGGCGAAACTCGCACGGGCCGCCTTCGGCACCAATAATGTGGACAACTGCGCGCGAGTATGCCATGCCCCATCGGTCACAGGGCTTGCTGCCTGCTTTGGCAGCGGAGCTGCTACCAACTCCTTTGACCAGATCGAAGACGCCGATGTCCTTTTCATTATCGGTTCCAATACCACTGAAGCTCATCCCATAGTCAGTCTGAAGATGATCAAGGCCGCTTCCAAGGGCGCAAAGATCATTGTGGCTGATCCTCGTAAGATCGAACTGATCGACATGGCCTCTATCTGGCTTAACCTCAAGCCGGGAACTAATATCGCCCTGCTGAATGGGATGATGAATGTCATCCTGAGAGAAAGGCTGGAAGACCGTGACTTTATCGCCGGGCGCACTGAGGGTTTCGAGGAATTTCGTAAGGTGGTTATGGAATATCCGCCTGAAAGGGCTTCCAAGATAACCGGAGTCTGTGAGGAAGATATCATAAAAGCCGCTCGACTTTATGCAGGGGCAAAGAAGGCAATGATTGTCTATAGCCTGGGAATAACCGAGCATATTACAGGAACTGCCAATGTCATGTCCCTGGGAAATCTGGCAATGCTCACAGGCAATGTGGGGCGCAAGTCGACCGGGGTAATGCCGCTGCGTGGGCAAAATAACGTGCAGGGGGCCTGCGATATGGGGGCTCTCCCCAATGTTCATGTTGGCTATCAGCCGGTGGCGGACGGCAATATCCAGTCCAAATTCGAAGAGGCCTGGAAGGTTAAACTGCCTGCAACTCCTGGTCTGACCTCTACTCAAATGTTAGAGGGGGATTCAGAAAGCGGACTCAAGGGACTATATATCCTGGGAGAAGATCCGGCCCAGACCGATCCTGACACCAATAAAGTTCGTGCTTCGCTCGATGCCCTGGATTTTCTTGTCGTCCAGGAGATATTTCCTACTGAGACAACGAAATATGCGGACGTTATCCTGCCTGCTGCCAGCTTTGCGGAGTGCGATGGAACCTTTAACAATGGCGAGCGGCGCATTCAAAGGGTGAATAAAGCCATTCCTCCAATTAGTGGCCTGGAGAACTGGCAGACGATCTGTATTATCGCTCAAAAGATGGGCTATCCCATGAAATACAATCATCCCTCGGAGATCATGGATGAAATTGCCTCTCTTGCACCGATGTTTGCGGGAGTAAGTTTTGCGCGGCTGGGCTGCGGAGGGCTACAGTGGCCCTGTCCGTCTATTGGCCATCCTGGCACAGAGACGCTTCATATGGAGAAATTCAGCAGGGGCCTCGGCAAATTTAACGCCGTGGAACACAAATATCCAGCTGAGCAGCCTGATGCAGATTATCCTCTGATTCTCACCACCGGCAGGAGGAGAGAGCATTACAACTGCGGCTCCATGACCCGGCGCTCCAAGGGAATCATGTATGTATGGCCGGAGGAAGCAATCGAGATAAGCCCAGCGGATGCAAGAGAACTTGGGGTGGGAGACGGAGAGGTGGTAGTGGTCAGGTCAAAGCGGGGTGTTGTCCGCACAAAAGCAAGAGTAACCGACAAGTCCTCCCGCGGAGTAGCCTTTATGTCCTTCCACTACCAGGATGTCCTTACTAACCTTCTTACCAATGCCAGCCTTGATCCTCAGGCCAAGACGCCGGAGTATAAGGCGTGCGCCATAAGGATAGAGAAGATCACTTGCTGAAAGACGAGCGTGATTGGTCTAATAATTGCAATTTTTTTGACAATACGCCCTCAGATCTATGTGGTAGTGAGAGGGCTCGCGTGAGTCGATTCGCACCATCAAACGCTTAAACAAAAAGTACTTATGTAGAAAATAATATGTATCATGTGGGTTTTCTAATATGAAAATAATATTAAATTTAGCGATATTGCTTGCATTCTTGACCATGCCGACCGTATTTGGCGTCTCCTCGGATCCCGCAGATTCAGCATCATCTCCGGCGATGACACAGGATGTACCGGAAGCATCGCCAATTGTAGAGCTAAAGGATCTATACGACAATAACGCAAAATTTCATACTACTATGGATGAAGCATTCGCCAACATGCAAGATCCGGACCCCAATACAACGGACCTGTGGCCAAGCCCCACCGCGGTAAATCCCTGGAAGGACAGGAAATTCGATGATCTCCTCCAGTTCTTTGGTGAATGGTACCATTTGCTGCCTACGCCCAGCGGTGCACAGGATGAATTCAATTACATTGAAAAGTTCGCCTGGTTCTATTACAGGAATGAATTCGGCCAGATGGTCGTTGGCGAGGACCCGGGATTGAGTTGGACCCGACAATTTGTCGAGGCCCGGCGCAAATTCCTGGAGAGCCAAGAGTCAACGCAATCCATTTCGCAATGGATGGCCGATCCATCGATTCATATGGAACAATATATCATTCCGCCTGATGGATTCAAGTCGTTTAACCAGTTCTTCATTCGTGACCTCAAGCCCGGTACGCGAACGGTCGCCAGCCCGCTTGATGACTCCGTGCTGGTCTCGCCGACAGATTGCGTACTTAACATGATAGAGCCGCTGACACCTGGTGCCAAGATTCCAACAAAGCTGAACCAGAAGCTTAATGTCACGCAGCTGTTGAACGGATCTGAATATGCCAGGTATTTCGAGAATGGCACCGCGATTTCCTGCATTCTGATGCCCACCACCTACCACCATTATCATTCAGCAGTATCGGGCAAGGTAGTGGAAGCGCACGAGGATGTAACCGGGGCTTATTGGGGCATCAAGGACTTTGCCACCTTCTATAATGCCAGGAATTTCGGCTATGGCGCTAACTATAGTGTCTTCGAACAATTCCGACGCGGCTACCTGGTGATCAAAACGGATGAATACGGCTATGTGGCGATGGTCCCGGTCGGCCTGGATACCATCGGCTCGGTAGTATTCGAAGACAAGTTCTCAAATGTGACTGATAAAAATCCTGTGCCTGTTTATAAGGGTGAGAAGCTCGGCCACTTTGAATATGGCGGGTCCCTGGTGATTACATTGATCCAGCAGGGCATCTCTTCCATCACCACCCCACAAGGCCAGCAGATAGGAATTTTTTCCCAATGCCAGGAATGCAAGGATGCGCCATAATGCGATACTACTAAACTGGAGGGCAATGTTCCTAGAAGCAACAGAACATTGCTTTTGAAATTTTTTAGAAATATCGAAATATCTTAAGCTGCAAAGAACACCACATATCAGAGTAATGTTCTAATACAATTAATCCTCTACATTTCCCGGCGCGGTTGGGAA
>JBFYLJ010000043.1:0-2599 GCA_041305465.1 Methanothrix sp. | reverse complement strand
GCTGTTGTATGGCTGGAAGAAGTGGGAAAGAATGATCTTTCCGTAGTGGGCGGCAAGGGTGCAAGCCTGGGTGAGATGATAAATATCGGCGTTCCCGTACCTGGCGGATTCGCAGTCACAGCTCAAGCCTTTCGGGATTTCCTTAACCGAGCAGGCATCGCCAAGAAGCTATTTGAAGCCCTTAATGTCGATGTAAATCAAGAGTCTGAGCTCCACCAGGCTGAGAAGACGGCCAAGAAGCTCATCATGGAGGCAAAGGTGCCCGAGGACATCGAGATGGCCATTAAATCCCGCTACGAGGAACTATGCAAGCGCGAGGGAGAGCAGGTCTTCGTGGCCGTGCGGTCCAGTGCCACCGCCGAGGATCTTCCTGATGCCAGCTTTGCCGGCCAGCAGGAGACCTTCCTCAACATGCGCGGAGCTGAGGATGTCTTTAACGCAGTTCGCAAGTGCTGGGCATCATTGTACGGGGCGCGTGCCATCTTCTACCGGGTGGAGCAGGGCTTTGAGCACGATAAGGTCAACCTATCCGCCATTGTGCAGAAGATGGTGGATTCCGAGAAATCGGGAGTCATGTTCAGCTCACAACCTTCCACAGGCGAGCCTCTGGTGGTCTTGGAAGGCGCCTGGGGATTAGGCGAATCTGTCGTTAGCGGAAGCGTCTCTCCTGATAACTTCGTCGTAGACAGAAAGACCAAGAATATTTTAAGCAAGTACATTGCCACTAAGGAGACAATGATCATCAGAGACCCCAAGACCCAGAAGACGGTCACAATTCCTGTCCCTGACGAGAAGAAAGATGCCATCGTTTTAACGGATTACGAGGCAATTGAGCTGGCCAAATATGGTGAGATCTTGGAGAAGCACTACGGCATCCCCCAGGATATCGAGTGGGGCGTAGAGAAAGGCAAGATCTATATCCTCCAGTCGCGCCCGATCACCACTATCAACAACGGCAAAAAGACAGCGACAGCGCCCGCTGCCAGCGGCAAGGTGATCCTCACGGGTCTGGGTGCGGCTCCTGGAGTGGCCAGCGGCATAGTGCGACTCATAGCCAGCGGCAGAGAGCTGGATAAGGTCAAGCAGGGAGACATTATGGTCACCAAGATGACCATGCCGGATATGGTTCCGGGCATGAAGCGCGCCGGTGCTATCGTCACCGATGAGGGCGGCATGGCCTGTCACGCTGCTATTGTGAGCCGCGAACTGGGCTGCCCGGCAGTGGTGGGAACTAAGAAGGCCACAACTATTTTGAAAGAAGGCATGGAGGTCACAGTGGATGGCGGCAAAGGTACCGTCTACGAAGGACGTGTTGCCCTGGCAGCGCCAGCCAAGCCGGCATCTGCAGCCAGCGGCGGGGGCATTGTGTTCACCAAGCCCATTACGGCTACCGAGATCAAAGTCAATGTCAGCGAACCGGACCGGGCTATAGCTGCGGCTGAAACAATGGCTGATGGCGTAGGGCTGCTGCGCATAGAGCACATGATCCTAGGCCTTGGCAAGACGCCCAACTGGTACATCAAGAGCGGCAAGGCCGAGGAATACATCGATGAGCTGGTCAAGAACATCAAGATAGTGGCCGATGCCTTCTTCCCGAGACCGGTTTGGGTGCGCACCCTGGATGCGCCCACAGACGAGTTTCGGGCCATGGAGGGCGGCGAGGGCGAGCCTCACGAGCACAATCCCATGCTTGGCTGGCGCGGCATTCGGCGAGACCTGACGGAAACGGATCACTTCCGCCTGGAGATAAGAGCTTTCAAGAAGCTGCACGAGATGGGCCTTACCAATGTAGGCATCATGCTGCCCATGGTACAGCACGTTCGCGAGTTTCAGAAGGCCAAGGCCATTATGTTTGATGAGAACCTGGATCTGGAGAAGATCGATGTAGGCATCATGGTGGAGACGCCCGGCGCCGCTCTTACCATTGAAGATTTCATCGAGGATGGAATCGATTTCATATCATTTGGAACCAATGATCTCACTCAGTACACCCTGGCGGTGGATCGCAATAACGAGAACGTAGCCGGGCTGTATTCCGAGCTGCATCCCGCAGTGCTCAAGCTCATCGAGTACGTGGTGGAGCGCTGCAATGAGGCGGGAGTCAAGACCTCCATCTGCGGCCAGGCCGGGTCATACCCGGAGATGGCCAAGAGGCTTGTCGAGATCGGCATAACCAGCATATCAGCTAACATCGATGCTGTGGCAACGGTAAGAGAGACCGTAGCCAGATCTGAGAAGATCCTTATGCTGAGTGCCCTGAGAAACACAAAATAGAGAATGGGATCAAAATGAGAGACAAAGCCCTTCCCGAAGATGAGGTAATGCGCATCCTGGCGGAGACGAGAGCACGTGACTACAGCTATGACCGCTTCTTATCCACCATGTGCACCCTGCCCCATCCTATTGCGGTAAGGGCTCATGACATGTTCCTGGAGACAAACCTGGGAGACCCGGGATTGTTTCCAGGTGTTGCCGAACTGGAAGAGCGCGTGGTGGCCATGCTGGGCGAGATGCTGGGCTGTCCGGATGCCGCGGGCTATGTTTCCACGGGAGGCACTGAGTCCAACATTCAGGCCATCCGGGCGGCCAGGAATGAGGC
>JBFYLJ010000042.1:0-25465 GCA_041305465.1 Methanothrix sp. | reverse complement strand
GTCCGGTTGTGGGCAGGCAGGCCAATATTGATGCCGCCCTTAAGCTGGGATTGGCCGATCCAGAGGATTCGGATGTCAATACTATCTTCGGTGGCATAAAGGTCTTGGATGAGCTTGCCCTTTCCGGCAAGACTGTGGAGATCGCCTCCCTGGCAGGCGACCTGAAGGTGGGATTGGTCTCTGACAGCAAGCTTGCCGCGCAGTTGGAAATGTTACTGGAGCGCCTGCATCCCGACGGAGTGATCGTAGTCTCAGACGGAGCCGAAGACGAGGCCATTCTGCCTATTATCCATTCTCGCATCAAAGTGAATGGGGTACGTCGAGTGCTGATCAAACAAAGTCCCAACCTGGAGAGCACTTACTATCTTCTCAAGCAGGTTTTTAACGACCCAAAGATCAGCCATACCGTCTTTATTCCGCCCGCTTTAGCACTGCTTATGTTTGCCATATTCAGCTTGCTGGGCTACCCCAATGGCGCCGTGGTGGCTATTACCGGTGCCGTGGGCCTTTATCTTCTATTTCGGGGCCTGGGGTTGGACGATTCTATGGAGGAGGCAAAGCAGACTCTGAGAAAATCCCTTTATGCAGGTAAAATCGCATTCATAACCTATATTTTGGCGGCCATGCTGGTGGTCATCGCCACGGTAAGGGGATTTGCCTATTCCTGGCAGTATTACCATGAACCCATATCACCCGGAATATTCATCCTGGTGATGATTTACCTTCATGAGAGCATATGGTGGTATGTTGTAGCTGCCCTTTGTGTGGATCTGGGAAAGATTATGGACATGTACCTAGAGGGCTTAAGAGATGCTCGCACCATCTCCTATCTCTTTTTCTTGCTGGCAACGGGTCTTATCATCTGGTCTGCAACCGGCTTCATCCTGGCTAGCAATACCGACCTGAAATTCGGCATCGGTATGGTGGAATCCGTGCAATATCTGGCCATATCAGCGATAGTCGCTATCCTCATAACCGTAATCGGGGTCAATGTCTCCAAGCGTATTGCTGGAGACGTGCCAGAGCAGGTTGTTAAGTGATTCCAATGCTGCGAATTAATGCATCGGGCGAGAGATGTCTTTGCGACTTTACCTTTGATTTTTTCTGGCAGCATAAAGGCTCAAGACTCGACATGGATCAGACGGTAAGCGGCATCAGCTTTCGCAGAATGGTGCAGGCTCTGCGTCAGGGTGAGGCTGTCGAGATCGTGGGGGATGCTGGCAGCCGCCTGGGCTCAAGTCTTGGTGTTGATCTGCTGCGACTGGGTGGAAAGGGCGGACCTGTGGAGAAGACGGGCAAGATAATCGTGGACGGAAATGTGGGCAGCCACATGGGAATCTCAATGCTGCGCGGAGCAATTTATGTCTCCGGGAAGATAAAATCACCGTTGGGAAACGTTGTGCAGGTAGAATCCGATCTTACCGGTTACAGAAAGTATGTATCAGCCACGGAAACTTTGGAAAAAAGCCTGATGGTCCTTGAGCCAAATACTGCCGATAAAAATGGCCTGACCATCTGCGACGGCATTTTAAGGGATACTTTGGGAGCTAGAAATCCCACAGATAAAACCGTCCGCTTGCAAGCTGATGCGGGAATGAGTACCGGGATACTCATGCGCTCCGGTTTGATTGAGGTTTTGGGCGATGCTGGCCAAAACACGGGCGTGCTCATGCAGGGCGGCAAAATTGTGGTAAGGGGCAGATCCGGTGATTTTACGGGCGTAGAGATGCGCGGTGGCGAGATCATGGTGGGGGGTGATGCGGGAAGCTTCACCTGCGCACGCATGAGGGGCGGAGCTGTTTATGCCAGGGATGCCAAGAGCTTGCCGCCAGTTTGCGTACAAATGCCCTCCTCTTCGGAGCTGTCAGCCATTGCCCAGGCCCTGAAAATTCCAATGCTACATGCCATGATGTATCGCAAAATGAGCATGTTAAACAATGATAAAATGAGATAACAAAGAGCCTGCGCTCTTGTTATTCTACGACCTGATCTTCTCGATGGCCAGGTCGCCCTCAACCCCGATCACAATAGAGAATATCCATTCACTGAGCTTGGCGCAATGTTCAGGAATGCACTCCTCAATACAGCCAGCGCACGGTTCAAAGGCATCAAGAGCCAGCAGTGGATCGAAACGCCTGCCGCGAGGCTTAACCGTGCAACTGAGTCGATAGGTCCTGATGCCTTCTGCCGACTCCACCTCTCTGGTGATGAGATTGTCTTTGAGGAGCTTGGCCACGATACGGGAGCATTTTCGAGAATCTATCTTCAAAACCTTCCATAGATCACTTTGCAGGGCTCCTTCAGGACGCGACTTTATATATTCCAGCGCCTCCTCAGCAGACATTTTCTACCTCTCTAGTCATCATCTATTCAATTGGACTTATTAGAATAATGTTGTTGCCGCGCAGGATAACCGATCCCAAAGAGCGAGTCTTCTCGCCGCCTATCAACTCCACAGTCTCTTGGAGATGAAGGTTGAGGTATTCATCCACACTGTTGAGAATTCCTTCCAGGACATAGCGAGGTGAGCCCTTCATCTCCACCTGGATCTTGCTGCCTACCAGACTCTGTACCTTTTTAGTTGGAAACATAAATCAGACTCCTCTGTAATTTGTTTGAACGAATGTTTGATCGATTTGCACGAATAAAATTGAGCGCGATCCTCAGGCGGAAATCACGCCTTTTACGCCCGCTACGCTCTTCATGATTTCTTTCTCGATGAAATTTTTAAGCGTCATCTGTGAGAAAGGACAGCCCGCGCAGTGCCCTTGCAGCTTTACCTTGACAATTCCATCCACTATGTCAACGAGCTGAACATCCCCACCGTCTACGCGAAGGCCTTGCCTGATCTTTTCCAGAGCGAACTCGACGTCGTCCTTGAGGTTTTCCATGAATATTTCATTCTCCTTTTACCTTTATAGATGTAACTTTGTGACCAATGATCGTGTACCTAATCCCTCTTAAAGCTTCCTCGAGTCGCTTTATGATTTTTTCGCACTTGTCGGAGCCGACGACAGTATTGACCATAACTCCCGGCTCAGAGTGGTCCCGGATAGCTTTCAATGCCATATCAAGGTTCTCGCTCAGTCGAAAGGTCTTCCAGGTATTTGGTGCCATTCCTTGATACTCCACGAGGTAAAATCCGGTTATGCCCAGTTCCGTTAAGGTATTTATGACTCGAACCAGATGCTCGTGATCCACAAAAATCTTGACCATCGTCTTCATAGAATTCCCTATCTCTATTGTACAATCAAACCTTAAATAACTTCGCGATTTTAACCAGATATTTTTTTATCCTACCACGACTAACCAGGCCTTACCATGGCCATGAGAGATATAAGAGATGTGCTGGAGAGCATGGGAATACACGAAGACGATATCGTATCCGCGGCAATGCAGCTTTACTTTCCTCATCCGGGTGTGGAGACCAGCGAGAAGGCAGAAGCTGTATTTTTGCGGGAATTGGCTCTTGCCTTGTCCGATCCTAATCTAGCGCTCCTTATTTACGCAGGAGTTTTGCTGGAGTCGGAGGGAGAGAGATGCAATCTTCCCAATCTGCGGTCAGCCGACTATGAAAACGATCTGACCTGCCTTATCGCGGATGAGGTCTTGGGTCTTGCTATTGCCAAGTATGTGGGTGGCTACAAAGGTCTTTTCGATTACGTTCGCTACGATAAGGCCAAACCGGGAATCCTTTCCCGCCTGGGCCCCTTCATGGATGATGTTGTTGCCGGGCTCATCGGGGGAGTGTCCGCCAATATGTATACCCGAGCGGCTCTGTCCGATGGGAGCCAAGATTGAAGGATCTGCTCTTTGCTCTTAAGTCTGGATTTGGCTGGCTGTCCACCATACCGATAGGTATCTCCATGGAAGGCATCGAGGCCCTGATGAGGCATGTCTACGTATTTCCTATAGTGGGCATGGTTTTGGGAGCTATTATTGGCGGTGTGGCCTATCTGGCCGGGCAGGTCCTGTCTGCCAGTCTGGTGGCCATCGTGGTGATAGTTGCCATCTACAAACTCTGCGGCATAAATCATATCGACGGGCTGGCCGACTTCGGAGATGGGGTGATTGCACATGGCCCTCGTGAGAAGAAAATCGCTGCCATGAAGGATGTCGCCCTTGGCACGGGAGGCGCTGTTTTCATGGCCGTAATCCTGCTGGCAGCATTCGCGACTCTATCGGAGGCCCCCCGTGCACTTCTGCCTCTGGCTCTGCTGGTGGCGGAGGTCTCAGCCAAAGAGGCCATGATCTGTTTTGCTGCTTTCTCGATTTCTCTGCAGAAGGGCTTTGGCCAGATCATGATTGAACGGACGGGGCCGCGGCAGTTTCTCCTGGGCCTGGCCATATCAGCGGTCCTGTGCGCAGCGGTTTTGGGTCCCCTGGGCCTGGCTGCTCTTGTCGCTGCTCAAGCGGCTGCCTTTTACATGGTTCATGTGGCAAAATGCAATTTCGGAGGGGCCACAGGGGACGGGATCGGCGCGACCAACGAGGTAGCCAGAGTTGTTGCCCTGACGGTGGCTCTGACTTTAGGAGGTGTTCTTCCCTGGATGCTCTGGTAATGGCCGGGGGTCGAGGCTCGCGGCTGCATATGGGGGAAAAGCCGCTCGTGACTCTCTTCGGCAGGCCGCTCATCGATTATGTGGCCATGGCTCTGGAGGACAGCTCGGTCGATAGGATCTTTGTAGCCGCCACAGACAATGTGCCCCAAACCCGAGAGTGGGCCAGGCGTAGGGGGCTTTACGTAGTGGAGACGCAAGGATATGGCTATGTAGCAGACATGATTGAGGCCGTGAAGAGTGCAAAGGTTAATGATCCCATAATGATCATCATGGCCGACCTTCCTCTGGTCACTTCTGATTTGATTGACGATATCATTGAGATTTATGAGGATAGGCCCGAGCCGGCACTCTCTACACATACGCCTCTCGATCTGCACAGCCGTCTGGGTCGAAGGCCTGATTCTCTCTTCAACTACCAGGGTCGGCTCATCGTTCCGGCAGGCATAAATGTTCTGGATGGCTGCGAAATAGAACGGGAGCAGGAGGACTTTCACCTGATATTGGAGAGAATTGAGCTTGCGGTGAATGTGAATGTGGCGGGGGACCTCATGCTCTGCGAGAGGATAATGCAAGGTGATTTCCTTTGAATAACTCCATAACCATAAACGACGAAAAATTCTCCATCGAAGACCTTATGCTGCTTTCCGGAGCAGATGAGGTCAAGGAGCCAGGTCAGATCAAGAATTACATCCTGCTCGTGGCCAGGGCTTTGAGAAATCCCATGAGGCTGCCATGGCTTCTCAAGGATATCTTCAGCCTCTGCATCCCGGAGGAGGACCAACGAGATATGAGGCTCTGCCTGATCCGGGTGCAGGTGGAAGCGGAGCTAAAGATGAACCAGGATATTCAGAGGTATCAGCAGAGGCGCTATGTGGCCCAGGTGATCGAGATCCTGCTTTTCAATGAGCTATTGCTGGCGCCGCGCGAACCGGTGGAAGAGGGAGAGGTGGAGTAGGGCCGCAGAACTTTTTTTTGTCCATGATTTGCTGGCATCAATATATTGGACAATTGTTTAGTAAGAAAAACGTTCGTTCGATAGATCAAATTGAAAATATTAACACATGAATTTACAGCTCTGCCAATTGGTACTAAATCGAAACCCTCGCATGAATTGAAGCGATTATTGTATTCTTTTTTATTCCCTTTGAAGCAAAGCGCCAGATTTATGTTCCAGAATACGAACGTAATTATCTATTTACATCAAAGTAATTAGGAGACTAATATGGTTTCGATCAAATGCGCGATAATCTTCATTTTCCTGGCAACCACTGCGATGGCTGAGGACGATCCACTGAATCCCACGAACGATGCCGCCCTGCAGGACATAAAAAATACCATGGGAGACGATATCTTCAGCCCGAGTCAGCAGGACCTGTTGAGTAATGCCACACCAGTGATAACAAGAAAGACTCTGCCCGGAACTATTGCTAGTTCGAATTCCCCCCAACTCAAGGCTAGGCTACTCAGCCCCACCAGTACCTGGAGCCTGAAGCTGCTGGACAGCCAGGAGCGATCTGTCGCTTTGCAGATGTACCTGTCGAATGACGTCGTACTCGGCAAAGGCACAATTGTTGTGGGAATCAACACTCAAAATGTCATGGCAACCGGGACCATCACCGGGAATAAGCTGAGTATGGACATCCTCTCCGACGATCTAACGCTCTTTCGTCTTTCTCTAACCATGAACGGTAAATCCCTCTCTGGCGACTATCATGGTTACAGCATCAACTATGTGCCCTGGAAGGGGATCGCCATGGGAAAGATCAATTAGATTTATATCATTTTTTTAAAAAGATTATTAAATTTTGAAATTATAAATCGTTGTTTGTCGTATAACCATCAAGCTTATCAACTAATAAATTTCACAACAATGCGAATGGTCGCCGAATTGAACATACCAGAAAAACCATTCCTAAGAAGGGTAAGGTAGATATGTCATGAGATTTAAAATTATAATATTATCATCATTGCTTTTCATTGCATTCCTGGCTGTGACGGCTCTTTGCGTCGATTGGAGTGATCCTAGTTATGACGCAGATCAAATGATCAGCGCAGAAGAGGTATCAGTATATAAGAATCCGACCGGCTTTGCACCGACACCCCAGGCACAAAGAGAGATCGAAAAAAACAAGAGCTCATTGGACTGGACCATGCCCAGCACACTGACTGGTGGCGGCAACAGCGCTAAGGATTCCAGGACCCAAGCAGAGGCACCTGGCGAAGAGGCTGCAGCAAGCACTGCCACTGAAGAGACCACAAAATCCACTGACACATCCACTACCACCGATACTGAGCTACCCCCTGCCCAGCCGCAGGTCGCCATCGCGGGAGGAAGCTGGTATTTTACGCTTAATGACAGTGTAGAGAGAGATCTGGCAATGATCCTCTTCCAGAATGGAAATGATGTCTTTGGAGCAGGCAAGATAAAAGAGGGCGACAACACGCTGGATGTAACGGTATCAGGTAGCGTTGTTGATTCTGCCTTAGACTTAAATGTAGTCTCCCTGGGCACCATCAGCCTCTATAAGCTCAAGCTAGATCTGAGCGAAGATTGGGCCAGCGGAGAGTACCAGGCATTTTCCTCGGGCAGCGACTCCTGGACAGGAAGCGCCGAGGGCGAGAAGACGGCTTAGTTAGATATGCAATAAAGTACCGAGAGACCGGCACCTGTATATCTATTTGGCATTCTATTTTTACATTTTGCTATTATTTTGGTTTTGATTCATAAGCAACGCAAAAGGGCGGCAAGCACCGAAAGCGATATCATGGGAGAAGCATGAACATTGGTGGATTATGTCCAAGCTCTCCCCCCTTATGGAGCAGTATTACCGGGAAAAAAAAATGTACCCGGATGCATTGCTGCTATTTCGGGTGGGCGACTTTTATGAGACCTTTGCCGAGGACGCCGTAATCGTCGCCCGCGACCTGAACATCACTCTCACCTCTCGCCAGAAGGACGACGAAGGCAATAAAATCCCACTAGCAGGCGTTCCCTACCATGCTCTGGAGGTCTACCTGGCCAAGCTCATCCGAGCGGGGCACAAGGTGGCCATCTGCGATCAGGTGGAGGACCCCAAGCTGGCCAAGGGGCTGGTAAAGAGGGAGATTACTCGCGTTGTGACACCTGGCACAATAATTGAGCCTGCCATGCTCGACGAAGCAAGCAACAATTATCTCGCCTCCGTAGTACAGGACGCAGGCAGGATAGGGTTAGCTTTTGTGGACGTCTCCACAGGAGAGTTCCTGACCACGGAGATTGCTGCCGAGCAGCTGTCTTCCGAGATGGCCAAGTTTCGGCCGGCTGAGTGCGTCGCCTCCTTTCCCTTAGACTGGCAAGGCAGCAGTCTGCAGATCCTCGATGATGCTGCTTTCTCGGAGAAGAGCACATCCGCCGCCCTGGAGAGCCGATTTGGTCCTGGCTGGAAAGAGCGGCTGCGCCTCACCGACAGGCCGCTTTCGGCGCGCGCCTGTGGAGCTATTCTCACCTATCTGCACTCCGCTCACTTCGATGCTCTGGGGCACCTGAATGACATTCGCTTTTACTCAGCCGCTGAGTTCATGGTCCTGGATGAAGTCACTTTGCGCAATTTAGAGATCGTCCGGAACATCCGGGACCGCTCTCGACGAGGAACGCTGCTGGAGTTCCTGGGCCAAACAAAGACTCCCATGGGTGCACGCACCCTCTCTCACTGGATCCAGATGCCGCTGCGTTCCCTGGAAGCGATCGAACGAAGGCATTTGGCCGTTGAAGAGCTGAACAATAATCCAGTGCTGCGGGAAGGCCTGACCGAGGAGATGAAGGGCGTATGCGATCTGGAGAGGCTGATGAGCAGGGTTACCTGCCGCTCTGCCAGTCCCAAAGAGCTGGTGGTGCTCAAGAGCACTCTGGCAAGGCTGCCTAGGCTGCAAGAGATCCTGGAGGACGGCGCATCACCCTACCTGGTCGAGCAACACGGCAGGCTCGGCCCCTGCGAAGATATCGTCTCTCTCCTGGAAAGATCAATAGTAGAAGACCCGCCCACCCATCTGCGAGACGGCGGCGTGATCAAAGACGGCTTTGACACCAGGATCGACGAGTTTCACACTCTCTTGCGGGACGGGAAAGGCTGGATTGCCCGCCTGGAAGCAACGGAACGAGAGAAGACGGGCATCAAATCCCTCAAGATATCCTACAACAACGTCTTCGGCTATTATCTGGAGATCACCCGAGCAAACCTGCATCTTGTGCCGCAAGATTATATCCGCAAGCAGACCCTGGCAAACGCGGAGCGTTTCATCACCCCGGAGCTGAAGGAGATGGAATCAAAGGTTTTGTCGGCCCAGGAGATGTCCATATCTCTCGAGCAGGAGATCTTTGCCGGCCTGTGCAGCCAAATAGCAGCCGCGGCCCGCACCATTCAGGAGAAGGCCACAGCGCTGGCCGAGCTGGATGTGCTTGTCGCTCTCGCCAATGTGGCAGCAGAAAGCGGCCTGGTCAGGCCTCAGTTCAACGGCGAAAGAAAGCTGTTCCTGCGAAGCCTCAAGCATCCTGTCCTGGATAAAGCCATGAGGGGCGGCTTTGTGCCCAATGATGTGCTCCTGGATAATGATCATAACCGGTTTATAATTCTCACCGGCCCCAACATGGCAGGAAAATCCACCTTCATGCGCCAAATCGCGCTGTGCGCAATCCTGGCCCAGGCAGGCTCCTTTGTGCCAGCAGCTTTCGCAGATCTCAGCCTGGTGGACCGCATCTTCACCCGGGTGGGAGCTTACGATGATCTATCAGCCGGGCAGAGCACCTTCATGGTGGAGATGACGGAGATTGCCAGCATCCTGGCTGCGGCCACCAGGGACAGCCTGGTGCTGCTCGACGAAGTTGGCCGCGGCACCAGCACCTTTGACGGCCTCTCCCTGGCCTGGGCCATTACGGAGTATCTGCACAGCACCATCAAATGCAAATGCGTCTTTGCCACTCACTACCATCAACTCACACAGCTGGAAGGCATCCTGCCGGGAGTGAAGAACTACAGTATCGCCGTAAAAGAGGAGAACGGAATCATCACCTTCCTGCGCACGGTGGTGCCCGGAGCCACAGACAAGAGCTACGGCGTGCATGTGGCCCGCCTGGCCGGTGTGCCTGAAGCAGTGACGAAGCGAGCGGACCAGATCCTCAAGGAGATCGAGAAAGAGGCGGTGATAGAGCCCCTTTCCGGAAATAAAAAAAGCAGGAAATCCTCCCAGTACACCCAGCTCATATTCTTCGATGCGCCCACACCGGAAGGGAAAGCAGAGAGCGAAGCGGAAAAGATACTTCAGCCCCAAAAGGATGATGCAATCCTGCAGGAGATACAAGCTCTTCAGATTGATTCCATGACGCCCCTACAGGCGCTGAACCGTCTCGTTGAATACCAGAGGCGTCTGGGAGAGAAAAGAGGCGAACGCTATGGCCCGGATTAGACTTCTAGATGCAGATACGATCAATAAGATCGCCGCCGGAGAGGTCATCGAGCGGCCTGCCTCCGTGGTCAAGGAGCTGGTGGAAAACGCAATCGACGCCGGAGCCGGCAGGGTGCTCATTGAGCTGGGCGACGGGGGAAAGAGCTTCATCAAGATAACCGATGACGGCTGCGGCATAGATGCCCAGGATCTGCCTTTGGCCTTTCAAAAGCATGCCACCTCCAAGATCAGCGAAGCCAAAGACCTGGAGAGCATCGCCACCTTGGGCTTTCGGGGCGAGGCCCTGGCCAGCATTGCCAGCGTCTCTCGGAGCGTTGAGGTAAAGACCAAGACGAGAGGGTCGCTCTCCGGCACCTACCTGCGCATGGAAGGTGGCAAGATTGCCGAGGTCAAAGAGATCGGCTCTCCTGTGGGCACTACCATCACCGTCTGGGATCTCTTCTACAATGTTCCTGCCAGAAAAAAGCACCTCAAAGGAGTGGAAGCTGAAACCGTTTACATCACAGATATGGTCACAGAGCTTGCCATCATCCACCACGGCATCTCTTTCGAGCTATTCTCAGGCAAAAAAACCATCTTCAAGTCAGTGAAATCATCAAGCTGGGACGATGTGCTCTTTCGCCTCTTCGGCCTGAAGACCTTGAAAGGCATGGCCCGGCTCGAGGAGCCAGGGCAGGGCTGGAGCCTCTGCGGCGTGGTCGGTGATCCCCTGGCGGTGCGAAGCAGCCCGGACAGGATATTCATCTTCGTCAATGGCAGAGCTGTATCCTCCAGGGCCCTCTCTGCTGCGGTGCGGGAAGCCTATCGAAATATCATTCCCCAGGGAAAGAGCCCGGTAGCCGTCATCTCCCTGCAGATAAGCCCGCATCTGGTGGATGTGAACGTCCACCCGGCCAAGAGAGAGATCCGGCTCATGCATGAGGAGGAGATCGCCAGCGCGCTTACGCAAGCTGCAGCCAGGGCGCTGGAGGAGCATGCCAGGTCCGCACCGGCAGGCATGTCGGAAGAGATGTCGGATGCAATGTCGAGCGGGGGAGAATTTGCGGCGCCGATGCGACAATCCACCATCGCACAAAGTTATGATCAGAGTACTCTTCCCCTCAGCCCGCAGGATGATCTGCCTGCCCAGCCGCCGCCCGGACCCTGCCTGCGCATCCTCGGCCAGATCAGGAAGCTTTACATCGTGGCCGAGGGCCTGGATGGGCTGGTGCTCATAGACCAGCATGCTGCAGCTGAACGCATCCGATTTGAGATGCTGCAAGAACGCTACAGGAATAAAAAGATCCGCCAGGAGCTGGCAGAGCCCATATCCCTGGAGCTGTCCCCCAGCGAGATAATCATGATTGCCACCTGGAAGGAGACGCTACAAGATATTGGCTTTGAGGTCGCGCCCTTTGGTGGAAACACCTACACCGTCAGAGCCGTCCCAGCCCTTGGCCGAAGGCTGGAAAGCAGCGAGGCGGTGCACGACATCCTCAGAGACCTTTTTTCAGAGGGAAGGCCGAGCCCCGGCTCGACCAATAAAGATGAGATTCTCAAGCTTCTGGCCTGCCGGGGCTCCATAAAATCTGGAAAGGAGCTTGGATTTATGGAGATGAAACAACTCGTCGATGACCTGCACCGCTGCAATAATCCACTCACCTGCCCGCACGGCAGGCCGGTCATGGTGACGATAGGCCAGAATCAATTGGAGCGGCTCTTTGGCAGGAGATGAAGTGCAGGTGGGATCATTTGCGATCCACCGGATCTTGGCAACTACCGCAGGCGCTCGGCGGCCCAGCGGATGCCACCGGTTTGAACTATCCGGAATTTCCGGATTGTTGCCCATCGAGATAATTTCTTTAGCAGTAGATGAAAGCGGTGGGCTTCGTTGAGGGGCGGTGCTAGCATCAGATGAAAATCAGCCAGAGGCTCTAGCTTGCAATTACCAGAAAAAGAATGCCTTGCAGAATACTTTACTACCGGTGAGTACAACTGCGCCCTATGGACCTGGAAGGATTGGCCAAGAGGGGCCTATTGCGAGAGGACCCTGAGATTAAGTCCAAGCTCATATCACTGATCAGAGAGGTTAAGAGAATACCTGAGGACAGAGCCCTCATCCTGGCGGATGCTGTCCTGGAAGAAGCAAGAGCGACGCTGCATCCCAGAGGCGAAGTCTTCCGGCTGGAGAGCGTGGGCGTCACTATGGGCGACTATGGGGTCGGATCGCGCGGATCAGGCGATTTTTATACTCACACCAAGATCGCCGAGGTCATTGGCCGCACCAACGCCGAGGTGGACTCCCGCCAACTGGACGACTCGGGCGTGGTCAGAGCCAACGGGGAATTCATCACCGTCACAGTAGACGGCATGCACTCCCGCCTCAGCGACTACCCATTCCTGGCTGGCTTTCATGTAACTCGCGCGGCGCTTCGCGATGTCTACGTCATGGGAGCGCAGCCCGTCGCTCTTCTATCCGATGTTCATCTGGCCGACGACGGGGACGTATCCAAGCTCTTCGACCATATCGCGGGCATTGCTACCGTATCCGAACTGATCGGCGTTCCTCTCATCACCGGCAGTACACTACGCATCGGCGGAGATATGGTAATCGGCGATCGGCTGACAGGCTGCGTGGGCGCAGTGGGCGTCTCAAATAAACTCACCGCCAGAAAGAGCGCCCGTCCAGGGGACGTGATCATGATGAGCGAGGGGGCCGGCGGTGGCACGGTCTGCTCAGCGGCCCTTTATTATGGCCGGCATGAGGTGGTGGAGGAGACGCTGAATATCAAATTTCTGGAGGCCTGCGAGGCTCTGCTAGAGGAGGATCTCACCATTCATGCCATGACCGACGTGACCAACGGCGGCATTCGCGGCGACGCTAAAGAGATCTCTTATACGGCAGGAGTGAAGCTGCACTTCGAGGAAGAGAAGATGCGCCGCCTGGTAAATGCGCGGGTCCTGGAGATGCTCGACGACTTGCAGATCGACTATCTTGGCGTCTCCATCGATGCCCTGCTCATAATAGCTCCCGAGGAAGAAGCTGAAGAGATCGCCAAGGCCATTGGCAAAGCAGGCGTGGCAGTGGATGAGATCGGCACAGTTGAGGAAGGAGAGGGCGCATTGCTCCATATGGACGGCAAGGTCACGGACTTCTCCCCGCGCTTTAGAGAAGCTGCTTACACACCCATAAAAAAGGCGATAGGCCAGGACGCGAAAAGAGATGTGGCCGAGATGACGGCAAGAGTCGATCGAGCAGCTATGAATGCTGTTGAGAAGAAAAGGCAATTTGTTGAGAAGATTAAAAGAAGATAAGTCAAATTTTTACAAAGTTATTTATTTTTAGTGTGTTTACTGGACGTAATAATAATAGTAAAAATTTTTTTAACATAAATAAACTATTTATATCATAACGTGCTTCATTTATTGCAAGGGAGTAAAAATAAGGGAGAAGATAACAATGAAGGAATCGTTCGTAATGAGATTTGACGAAAAAGATATTGAAGTTGTTGAGACTCTGAAAAGCCTGGGAGTGCCAAGAAAAGTCTCCAATATGATCGCCTACCTGGCCAGCGGCACAGAGGCCACCTCCCGCGAGATCGAGAGAGGCTCCGATCTGCGCCAGCCGGAGGTGAGCATCGCTTTGCGCACGTTGAGAAAAAACAACTGGGTGGAGGAGACGATGAGCAGGAGCGATGGCACCGGCCGGCCCATGAAGGTCTACCGCCTTAAAGCACCAATTGAAGACATACTTCAACACTATGAGCAGGAAAAGCTAAACGAGGCAAACCAAGCTCTGCAATCGATACAAAAGCTCAAGGCCCTCTTGGGGGAGGCAGGATCGAGCTGAGTCCATAAAAGGCGCCTACCTTGAATTTTTTTTGCATAAATTTTTTATTTTTGAGTGTCTTGGCAAACATATAAGAATTTTGCAGTATATTAGTCATCCTGTATACTTATTGAGCCAGTAGGACTGGCATTATCCTCTGCCGCTTTGCCTCCAATATAACCCGCGACGGGAGAATATTTCAGCCAAAATATTTCGAAGTTTGCGACTGATAGATAGCGCATAACCGCTTTCAATTACTAAAAAAAATCGTCACGATGGGGCTATATAGAAGAAAAACCTAATATAAATCTAAAGCAACCTCGGGGCATTGTGTGCCATTGCTTGAGGTAATGTAGCAAGCAAATCGGGTATTAGCTAGCTTATATCCAGGTAGTGATTCATTGACGGTCATCGAAGAGTCCATTCATCGAGCATATCTAAACAAGCTTGTAGGGGAAGACGGCTTAAGAATTGTGGAATGCATACCAGGCGAAGAGATCACAGACGAAAAGCTGGCAGAGCTTACAGGCATCAGCCTAAATACAGTAAGACGCACCCTTTACTTGCTTTACGAACATAGGTTGGCCATATACCGACGCAAGCGCGATCCTGATTCAGGCTGGCTCACCTATTTGTGGCAATTATGTCCGGAGAATTTTGAAAAGGCTCTGGAATCGGAAGCAAAAAGGCTGCTGCGCAAATTAGATGAACGGCTGGCCTATGAGAAGGAGAACATCTTTTATGCCTGCACTGATGGCTGCGCCCGGTTCATCTTCGATGAAGCAAGCGAGGCTAATTTCATCTGTCCCTTCTGTCAAGGCAGCCTGGAGTTCATGGAGAATGCCAAAGTGGTGGAGACCATTGAAAAACAGATGACTGAATTAAGAGCTTGCTTATAGGTTTTCCAGGTTGTTGCCAAGGACCGCCGTCCACCACCAACGAGCCATGTCCATAAGATCGCGGCTGAACATACCGGAGAGCCGGTATTCACCGCCCTTGTTTGTTATCAGGCCCGCGCCTAGTAGCTTGTTTCTCATAGCATAGAAGGCTGATCGACTGACATCGAGATCAATGAGAAGCCGCTCCCACTCTTCCGTCTTTAATGGATCGCCACTCTTCTGGCGTTCCTCCACCATTAAAAGGAATTTCCGCCCACGTAGTGCCGTGGTTTCCTCCTGAAAAAGGCGAAGCATTAGCTCATGATATGGATCACGAGAACGGCTTATTGCGTATTCTGATTTGGAGCGGACCTTGAGAGTTGTGGCGGTCCGGGGAGCCGTCTTAACATTGGTCATAAGCTGGATAGTACTGCTCGGGCTATATCTGCATATTCATCCCTTAAAACATAGCTCATGGGCACGCGATATGACTTTTTATTGACATGTAATATTCCCAGACGTGAACAAATATAGCCGATCATGGAGGCCACCGCCTTCCTGGATACATCGATTTTCTTGCATACGCGTTCATGAATAGAGGCTACCGTAAACTCCCCAGCATCAACTATCGACTCAAGAACAACTCGCCTCAGACCATCTGTGTCCAGATTGAGGAACCTGACCATTCGGCCTATTATTTCGGACCGCTGTGGTTTCATCGTACCCCTCCAAAACCTTTCCCCCATATATTCAATATTACTTTACTAATATGTATAATATATACTTTACTATATGAGCCAATGATTGAATACCGTTTTTCCCAGAAACCCCAGTTGCACCGTTATGAGTATAAGTTGGCAGGCAATTGATGCTGGCGATAAAGAGCTTGCGGTCTGGAATAATATGTATGAAGATGAAAATGCAAAGGCTGAGGCTCACTATGCCCAGGGAAATTACGAGGAGGCACTCTCAGCCTGGGAGAAGACTGATGGAGTCATCCCATGTAGCTTCGCCTTGTGCTTCAAGAAAGCAATGGCCTTAAGAAAGCTTGGCAGATACGAGGAGGCTGCAGCATCCCTGGAGAAGGCTCTGCAGCTTGAACCCGAGAATGCCGCTGCCTGGAGGGCTCATGCCCGGGTCTGCATCCAGTTGGATAAAAATGCAGAGGCAGTGGCGTCTTGTGAAAAATCCCTGGCCCTTGATTCAAACAATGCCCGAACCTGGATAGTAAGAGGATTCGCCCTGCACCAGTTGGGTCAATATGAGAAGGCGGTGGAAAGTTATGCACGCGCCATTCTATGCAATCCGCTTGGGGCGGACGGCAGAAGGGCCTGGAATAACCGGGGCGCAGCTCTGGATAATCTTAACAGACATGATGAGGCAATCGATAGCTACGATGAGGCGCTGCTGATTGATCCTTTCGATATCTATGCATGGAACAACAAAGGTGTGGCCTTAGGGGTCTTAACCAGGCACGAGGAGGCGATAAGTTGCTTTCTAAAGGCCATAAAGATTGAGCCGGAATATGCAACTGCCTGGAAGAACCTGGGAGTAGCCTACCAATCACTGCATCGCGATGATGAAGCGAAAGAGGCATTTATGCGAGCGAAGGAATTGGGGCTCTGATTGGTCTATCTCTTGCCGGATAGACTCTTGGAAATCTCCTCGACGAGAGACTCTCGATTATCCAGGGTTACGGTAATCACCTTAAATGTACTGCGAATTTTCTTGGCCAGACGGTGATTGGACCACTCGTGCAGTACCAGCAGCATGGGCGTTGAGGAGGCTATGGCCATCTCTACGGCGCAGACAAACCTGTGACTCGTTAGCTCCATAGGACCCACCTCGTCCACCACAATCAGTTCGCATTTCATGGCGTTTTCTATAGCAAAGGCTCCTACGCCATCCAGGTCTTCCGGATGGACGCGGTACTTGCCGAGTTGCGGCCCGCTGCCAGTCTCATCGGCCAGCATGCCAACGGCCCCGGAGGCAAGGTCGAGCAACTCGAAGCCTATGCGCCGATCCTTGTAACGCTTATCTCGCGCCAGCACTCCACCCACCCGCATGCCTGAACCGGCAGCCACTTTCGCCACCAATGTGGATTTGCCAACGCCGGGCGATCCGGTAACAGCTATCCTAGATACCATATTGCCCCCTCATCCGTTCCGCGTAGCGACCAAGGCTCTCTACATCTTTTATCTCTTTCTTGACCAATTTTCCCAGCCGGCTTCGAATCTCCTTGTCCGGTCGCGAGCCGACGGAGCGCAGGTGCAGATCGATCGTCTTGCACATCTCATCACCTTTTCTATCCCAATCGGTAAGGAGTATGATCTGGGAATAATTACGGGCAGCATCCTCTGCCAGCTCTAGAGCCGGGCGGCGGGAAGCCATGATCACGGGGCCAGGCAGACCCAAAGAACGCAAGGCCTGCAAATCACGCCTTCCTTCCACAATGACGGCGGCACCCTGGCAGGATGCATCAATAAGTGAAGCTATTAGCTCCTCCAGCGCCTCCAGATCATAAGTCCTCTTGGGACGGCTCACCTGCAAAACTCTACCCCAAGCCATGCGCTACCAGCCCAATCATCTCGTTTTCTGCATCAATGCAAAGACCGCCTCATCCATTGTCATTCCTTTTACCAACAGAAGCTTTCTTGCGCTCTTCTGACCGCTCAAGACCTCAACCTTTGCTTCGGAAATCCCAAGCGTTCTGGCCAGCTCCTCGGTAAGCTGCCGGTTAGCGCGTCCTCGCGACGGCTCCTCTGTGAGATGAGCCTCGACGGACCTCCTCCAGGGATTGTAGCCGGAGGGCACAACCAACCGTGAGGAGCCGGGCACCACATCAAAACTTATGGTACAGCCCATAGGATGAGGTTTAACCGCCTCACAAATGTTCATCGCTGCTAAAAAGTGGTGTCATGGGGCTTAAAGCTTATGTTTTTGGCAAAAAGTTAAAATAGCGCCAGCGATGAAAGAAAAGAGGTTCGATGGAGATCAAGAAAGTCGTCGTCCTGGCAGGTAACTCTCTGCTGGCAGGATCCATTCTTCCCGGCTTAAAGCAGCTTGGCCTGCAAATCTGCGACCAGCCGTCTAGCCTGGGAACAGATTGTCTTTTTATATGCGATCAGGGATATGAAACAACTCCTGTAGGCTCACTCCTGATTCGCCAGGCGTTGGTTGATGGAAGTGCGGTTTTATTAGATAACGCAAGCTGTCCGTCTGTCTTGGAAGAGATCACGCAGACGAAGGGCCTTTCTCAAGAGACCAGAAATCGCCTGGAGGCATACGTCCTATTCAAGTGTCTGCAAAGCGACTCAGAGCGACTTTCCGCACTTCAAGGGGGCGCGAAAGCCATGCCTCGCTATGCAGCCACTGCATATGAGAAAGTACAGGATCTTCGTTATGGAGAGAACTGGCACCAGAAGGCGGCACTCTACAGCAAGCGGAATGGTTTGGGCCTGCACACGGCCAGGAAGCTGAATGGACGGGAAATGTCCTATAACAACATGGTCGATGCGGAAACGGTGCTTGAGATGCTCATCGACCTATCGGAGTATGACGGCGTCCCGAAAGCATTGCCACTCTCTGTCATTGTGAAGCATGCCAATCCCTGCGGCGTAGCCTATGGTGAAAACCTCGCCCAAGCTTATCGTCTTTCTTTTGCCACCGATCCCAAGTCCGCTTTTGGGGGCGTTATAGGATTCAATCAGCTGGTGGATACAGACACCGCCCGCGCCATAGGTGACAGCTTCGTAGAAGTGCTGCTGGCCCCAGGCTACGAGCCCGAGGCACTGAAGCTGCTTATGGATAAGAAGCCCAATCGCAGAATATTAGATATTGGAGATCTGCTGGCCCGAAAGGACGAACTTTATCAGGGCTTCTACCAAAGAAGCATCTTCGGGGGCATGATGCTCCAGAATTATGATACCTCAGATCTACTGGAATGGAAAGTTGTAACCAGGAGAGCTCCGACTGATAAAGAGAGCAAAGCCCTTCGATTTGCCTGGAAAGTCTCCAAATATGTCAAGTCCAATGCCCTGGTTTATGCCACACAATGCCAGACCATCGGCATAGGATCAGGCCAGGTGAGCCGGGTGGATTCCGCACGCTTTGGTGCAGAAAAAGCAGAGGAGCACGGCCTATGCACCCGAGGAACGGTCGCAGCCACTGATTCATTCTTCCCCTTCCGAGATGGCCTGGATCAAACCTTCCAGGCAGGAGCTGTTGCAGTAATTCATCCAGGAGGATCCATACGAGATGCAGAGGTGATTGATGCCGCCAATGAGCACAACATGGCCATGGTCTTCACAGGCATGCGCCATTTCAGGCATTAAATCATCAGGCAGAAAGGCTTCAACCATAATTTTCACGCTTCTAGCTGTAGCCGTATTCATATTTGTGCCATCAAATCCCGCCAGTGCAAGCGTTATCCAGGCAGGAACTGATATCCAGACGGCCATAGATTCGGCCAAAGCGGGAGACACAATAATAGTAGGTCCTGGAGAAATAAACCGCTTCCAAGTGGACCGGCCGTTAACCATCGAGGGACAGGGATACCCAATCGTCAACGCAGCTCTGCAAAAACCGGCCATTAAAATACTCAGCGATGACGTCACAATCACTGGATTTCGCATCATCGGCGTAGGCAAGGACACTACTGCCAAGTTCAATTATTACATGGAAAATCCCGCTGCGGCTGCAGGGAGTAGCTTCGATGAGCCCAATTCGGCGATCGTTATAATGGGCAACGGCTTTTCTCTAAAAAATTGCAGCATATTTGGAGCGCAAGTGGCAATTTCTGCGAAAAACGTGCGGGACATGGCCATGCAGAACATAACCATTCAAGGCTGTGATACAGGAGCCTCTATCTTGCAAAGTTCCCAGGTTAAGGTTACTGCCTGTCGCATTACCAACTGCAAGAAATATGGGCTCGATATTGAAAAGTCTCGCGATGTGGTGCTTGACAATAACAGCATTGTTAACAACACCAACGCCGGAATACTGCTGAAAGAGACGGACGAAAACATCGTTGAGGATAATATCCTCTCCATGAACACCTTTGGCCTCTCCCTTTGGAATTCATCATATAATCAGGTAAGAAGAAATAAGGCAGATCATAATTACTACGGAATACTGGTGACAGCCTCATCCAACTACAACAACCTGACCGATAATTTGGCAGAAGATAACAGCAGAAGCGATATAGTAAAAGGATTCGGGATAGGCATCAGCCTGCAAGAGAACAGCAGCAACAACATGCTGATCAAAAACACAGCTAAAGGCAACTTCAATGGCCTTGAGATATCAAAAGGCTGCAAGTATAATGCAGTCTACGATAATAATGCCTCGGACAATAAACACGGCATAAGGCTCAACGAGAACCGCAATAACCTCATCTTTGCAAACAACTTCTATAGAAACGAGATCAATGCCTATGAGAATACCAGCCTCAACATATGGAATACCACTATCGGAAACTACTACAACGACTATCATGGGAAAGACGGAAATAATGATGGCATAGGCGATCAGCCCTATTCTCTTCCAGGGCCAGAGTCGCATTCTTTTGACTATTGGCCCCTCATCCGCCCTTATCAAGAAGCAGTACTTAGCAGCACGCAGATAAGGGATGAAGTCAAGAAATATGCCGTGTATGGGCCTGCCGATTATGAGTATCCCACAATTAGCAAGCAAAAAGGCGTCATGGTGATATCTCGGAGGACTCCCAGCACGCCGCCCAAATGGACGGACGCCCGGGCCTTTGATGCCAGTGCTCCACCCTTTCAGAAAGAGAATAGTCTCTAGCGCCGGGAAGGATTATATCCTCCGCCGGGTCTTTTTGAAGAGATGAATCTCATAACCGAGGGCGCCATCACCTTCGAGATCGAGGGCGCTTTCTACAATCCCAAGATGCTTCTCAACCGGGATATCGGCGTAGCTATGGCCAGCACCCTGGGCCTCTCCGACTATCTGGATGCCCTATCTGCCAGCGGCATTCGTGGACTAAGGGTGGCCAAGGAAGCGGGCGTAGAGAAAGTGACCTTAAACGATGTGAGCCCCCAGGCTTGCCGGCTCATAGACCAAAACCTGAGCAGAAATGGTCTGGCAGGCAAGGTAACCTGCTGCGACGCCAATGTCCTCCTGCATGAGCAGCACTTCCAGGCGGTGGACCTGGACCCCTTCGGCTCACCCTCTTCCTATCTTTCTGCAGCCAGCAGGTCAGCACTCTCTTATCTATTTGTCACAGCCACAGACACGGCGCCTCTTTGCGGCGCCCATCTCAATAGCGGTATCCGCAAATACATGGCACGACCACTGCGTACCGACTATCACCGGGAGATGGGGGCCCGAATTCTGCTCGGCCTGGCGGCGCGCGAGCTGGCGCGCCTAGATAAAGCCATGCAACCCATGCTCACTCATGTTACAGATCACTATGTGAGAACTTACCTGCGCGTCATCAAAGGAGCAAAAGCGGCTGATAGATGCCTGGAAAAACTAGGCTATGTCGAGCACTGCCCAGGCTGCGGCAGCTTTGATCTGCAGGAAAAGCCCAAGCCCGGTGGGAAGTGCAGCCACTGCGCTGCCAAGACAGCTCTTGCCGGCCCACTGTGGCTGGGCGAGATACAGGAGGCACAGGTAATCGAGAATGCTCTGAACTGGGTGGGGCTCAGCCGACGGGCTAAAAAAATTCTTAGCACATGTGCCAGCGAAATTGAGGTGCCCATGTATTATGATCATCATAGCATCTGCGAGAGACTGCACATCACCCCCGGTAAGATCGATGATGCAATAAAGCGACTGCAAGAATGCGGGTACAGGGCTTCACGCACTCACTTTTTGGGACTGGGCATCAAGACCGACGCGGCAATGCCAGAGGTCGAGGCGGCCATAAGACCGGCTTGATTTCATAATGATGTTATATCTGTTTTCCAACCTAAAACTTAATAAAGGAGAAGAGACCTAATAGTGATAGCTGCATTATGAGAGGATAATGCAGAAATTCGCGGCACGAGGTGACGTTTATTACCCCCTTCATTGCTACTCCCTTTCGCATCTCGTGCCATCCCTTGTTATATTTAAGCAGTTCATAAGATACAAATGGCACCCGTCTTGACTTATTTGGCCGGCTCCGACCTGCGACTTGTGATTTACTTCCTGCTTGGCGGGACGGTGACGGCACTCACTGCCTACTTCGCCAGCCAGGGCAGAGGCATGCTCTCTGCATTTGTGACTACCCTGCCCTTGCTCACGATCGTAAGCTTCCTGCTAATATATGCAGAGGGCGGCAGCAAAACAGTGGAAGAGTATGCGAGGAGCCTTATTATCTTTACTCCCCCCTGGCTATGTTATGTAACAATCGTTCTCCTGGGAGTGGCTCGAATAGGAATTGTGAGGAGCCTGATCCTGGGTGTTCTTCTCTTTGTGATCCTATCTGTACTGCTGCAAAAGATACTTCCCGGCACAAAACTGTAAAATAATAGTTTGCTTAAGGCAAAGCTATGAAAATTGCTCTTGTTGGCGGGACCGGCGACATTGGCATGGGATTTGCCGTGCGCTGGGGGCAGAAGCATAAGATCATCATCGGCTCACGTAGTGTTGACAAGGCCCGTGAGAGCGCGGCCAAGATGATGCAGCTATTTGGAGCAGTTGGGAATGTGCAGGGGACCGACAACGCCAGTGCCATTGCCTCGGCTGATGTGGTCGTGCTATGCGTGCCCTATGAGCATCTGGCTTATGTTACTTCGGGTCTTTCAGACTCATACAACAGCCAGCTCGTAATCTCGCCTGTAGTGCCCATGACCTACAACGGCAAATTTTTCCAGTATCAACCACCCTCACAAGGAAGCGCTGCTCTTCAGGCAAGGTCGCTTCTCCCCCAAAGCGTTAAAGTTATATCCGCCTTTCATACCATCTGTGCCGCAGCTTTGCAGGATATTGATAGGGTAATGAAGGCTGATATCTTTATCTGCGGCGATGATGCACAGGCGATAGATATCACAACGCAATTGGCTGGCGAGATAAAGAGCCTGCGACCACTGAACGCAGGTCCGCTGGCCGTCTCCCCCATGGTAGAGAGCCTGACGCCCTTTCTGCTTAACGTTGCACGCAAGAACAAGATTAAGGATGCGGGAATTGCCGTAGTTTCCGAGCGAGTTAATCAAATATAAGCTAAAAATAATTGATAATTAAATAGTAGCCATTCTTTATCATCTCCCATATCATATCTGCCGAGAGATTCAATCCCAGCCACTGCCAGATGATATAGACTCCGATGAACATCCCAGCCATGGCGCCCACGTTTGAGAGTGCCGCCACCAGGATGACCTTGAATAGGCGATTTTGCATCATCTCTTTGAAGTTGTCTGCAGAAGCCAAAGTCTTCAGGTCGGATACCGTCGGCTTGAGCTTCCAGGCCTCCACCATTCCTGCAAACCATCCCGCCGCCACAAAGGGATTTAGGGTTGTCATCCATGCCACCATAAACGCAGTCAGAGCAGATAACGGATGGCCTCTGGCCAGGACCACGCCAAGAGCCGAAAGTCCACCCGTTACTACAAACCAGATGACACAGGCCTGAAAGATAATCTCGCTGGACTGGGCAGTGATCAGCACCAGACCAATGGTGACCAGGATAAGCAGGCTCACTGCGACCCCGAATATCTTGACAGCAGTGATCTTTTTGCCGGGTTTCTCATTCAAGTCATCCAGTGCAGGAATATCCTCTGGATGCTCAAGATGCTTGAGAATTCCTTCTCTGTGGCCTGCTCCTACCACGGCCAACACCCGACCCTGTTTGGAGAGCAAGTGCAGATTACGAGCCAGAAAGGCGTCGCGCTCATCCACAAGCACGTTCGCGGCCCCGGGGGAGATCTTACGAAACTCCGAGATCATCTGGGTGACGATATCTGCTTGGGTGATGGTGTCTATATCAATTTCTTCTTCATCACCCCAGCCGAGAGCCGCGGGAATCAGGGACCCGATCAGCCTGATCTTATCAAGAAATCCCATCGCCGACCAGAAACGCTGAATGGTAATTCCTATATCCCTATCGACCAATGCCACCCTCGCGCCTGCATTCTTGGCGGCTTGGATAGCTGCTAGCATCTCCGAGCCGGGTTTAACCCCCATCTCCTCACCGATCTTTCTCTGGATGTAGGCCAAAAACAACTGTACCAGGAAGAAAAAGAGTTTTCCGCCACTGAGTAGCTCACTAATCTTAATCTCCTTCTCAACCTCCTGGCCGATGAGAGCACGATAGCGAGATGGACAAAGCTCTACAGCAACTATATCTGGTCGCGTCTCCTCTATTTTACTGATTACTTCCTGGACGCTTTTTTCTGATACATGAGCCGTCCCTACTATTATGATTTCATGGGATTCGCTACCATCAGGCATCTCCCCCGGCACCACCAGTCGGCAAGAAGAAGCTTCGTCTTCTTTAATATTTTCCGTCGTATTCTCCAAATTGATTACCTCTTAATGTTCCCGCTCTCTGCAAAGCTCAATGGCCCTGACCAGGTCCTCCCTGGAGACGATGCCCACCAATCGATCATTATCGATCACAGGCAATCGACGAATTTGCATATCATTCATCATCTTCATGGCAGTCGATGCCTCCTCCTCAGGGTCGATCAAATATAACTTTCTTGTCATCACCTGACCTACCCGCGTTACGGCCCTCTGTGCTTCGGCTACCTTCTGCAGATCTGTTAAGGTGATAATTCCCGTCAGTGTATCGCCATCCATCACAGGATAGCCTCTATGTTTTTCTCGGAACATCAATTCTTTTAGCTCATCAAGCGTCATATCCAGAGAGATGCTTCGTACCGGGGCGGACATTATATTTCGCACTGATATTCCCTCCAGGCTGACGCTTATTTCGGTAGCCTTCTCCTCTTCAGAAGCACCCACATAAACGAAGAATGCCACAAATAGGAGCATAAAATTTAAAGAGGACAGGCCCAGCAGAAACATGAGAGTCGCGAAGATCTTTCCGATATCCGCAGCTCGTCGGGTGGCTTTTATATAAGGCATCTGGGTGGCAAACCAGGCCCGCAAGAGGCGCCCCCCATCCATGGGAAAGGCGGGGAGAAGATTGAATGCCATGAGGATGATATTCATGATGCCCAAAGTCCAGAGCATGACAGCCAGAGCATTGCCTGCACCACCAAGAGATGCCGCCGGTCCGGCCAGGTAAATCGAGATAAATCCTAGCACGCCGCTCACAGCCGGCCCGGCAAAGGCCATCTGCAGCTCCATGCGAGGATCTCGGGGGATCTCCTCCATAGAAGCCACCCCCCCAAAGAAGTAGAGTGTTATGCTTTTTATGCTGATGCCGTTCTTATGGGCAACATAAGAATGACCCAGCTCATGCAGCGCAACGCATGCAAAGAGCACTACGGCAAAGAGCAGAGAATAGATCCACCGTAGCTGCGTCGGCTCAATATCACCGAAACCATAGGTCTTTCCGTAGACGGTCTGGCTGAAAGAGGCAAAAGCCCAGGCAACATATAAGATGACCAACACAAAAGTCCAGTGGAGGCGCACAGGTATGCCCATGATCTTTCCTAGCTCCAGAGAAGAGTTCATAGGACAACATTAACCTTCGGCATTAATAGATCTTTTGACAACTGGATGGAGAAAAGACTATCTTACGCCAAGTACAGCCTATTTAAATTTAAAGAGAGCGGGTAGGAGAGTGGGGGGTTCAGTGTGGATTTCAAAAACTAGGATTACCCGCTCAAATTATTGAAGTGAGGGAGAAGATATAAATTTTT
>JBFYLJ010000041.1:0-3033 GCA_041305465.1 Methanothrix sp. | reverse complement strand
TCTTAGCGAGCTGATCTGCGATCTCGCTCTCATTGTCCCTATTATCTACGTGAGCATAGAAGGCGGCCGGTGTAGCATGAGTGATTCTGGTAGTAGTGATAAGGCCGGTGGAAAGGCCTGCTTTCTCTGCCATCTCCAAAATAGTAGTCAAGTTCTTGCCATCCATCTTTTTCGGGATGGCCGTGGCATCCTGGCCGATCACGCCATTATTGGTCTTGTGGCCGGTAGCCATAGCAGTTGCCGCTGGGGCCGAATCGGTTACGAAGGAGTTGGCACTAAAGGTGCTGACATAACCGGTTTGCTCCATGCCGTCCATGAAAAGCTCAGTCGAGACATAGTCCGAGAGATTTTCGCCGGCTTTATCAATCCTGGCCAGAGTTAATTGGGGAAATCCCATGCCGTCCCCGATCAAGAGAATCACGTTCTTTGCCTGTGCTCTCTCACCAGCTATCCCGTCCGCCACTCCTGAGGAAATCAGGCAAGTGGTGATAGCGAGGGATAAAAGAAGCACTGCTGAAAACGACCTCGTATTCATTTCATTACCTCCAAATGAAGATTTATTTGCGTCGTTTATAGGTTTGATCGAAATAGAATATAGATTGGAGCGGACAATACCAAAGAGAAGTATATCTATATAGATTGATTATTGAGACCAAAGGTGCAAGCGCCAAGCAACTTTGTAATTAAGGCTATGAAGTGTTTCGATGGCAGCCTGCATAAATTTATTAGGGGCAGCTTGATCGATGGCCAAGTGGTTTGCTCATAGGAGATTCAACATTTCTGCAACCAAAGAGACCAACGTTAGAGGGGCCTCAATGCTGCCCAACAGTCAACTGAATGCTATTGGGATATATTCATGCTGCAAATAGAGTATCCTGAGAATATAGTGGTATAGAGCAAGTGAACTCCTCCCACGTCCTGATGGATGTGGACTTACCGATGTTTCGACCTTTTGTCGGAACTTTCGCTGAACCGCGGTCAGCGAAAGTCGTCCTTTGCAATCCTACGAGTTAAAAAAAGATCACGCCCACATAGCTTGCTATCTGTCATGCGATGATGGTAGCCACAACGATCGTTACACCATTGCTCGCTCGATTGCCGCATTCAGTTCATTGATCATCAAGGGCTTGCAAACAAATTCATTTCCTCCTGCATCTAAACACAGGTCACGATAGATGCACGGAGCAGATCCTGTCGCAAACACCACCTTGGGAGCACAGCCTGAAATGCTTCGGATATACCTTACAGCTTCTATGCCATCCATTTCGGGCATCTGAACATCCATTATCAACAGATCGTAAACTGCACGTCCTGCAGCCAGCACCGCCTCTGCACCATTTTCAACGGTATCTACACGATGTCCCAGCACATTGAGCATTTTTGCTGCAATCTCCTGATCCAGCGGATTGTCATCCGCGAGGAGAATCCTCAAGACCCTCTTATTTGACGCAGAGTTATTCAAAGCAAATTTATCTAGACTGAACAATCCGCCGGAGGTATTATTGGCCTGCAAAGCAAGTGAGGACATTTTTTCCACCATGCCAGGCAATGGCTTTTGCATTATTTATCCATTCTCCATATAGAATATAGTTATTCAATAGTCAAATGAAAAATATGAGACCCAATTCCAAAAAATGCGTTGAAACCGTTCTAGAGTGGTACAAACCCATGAACCTCTGCAATCTTCCTGCCCTCTGGCCCGATCATGAAATCTATAAAGGCCAGAGCTCCCGGCTTAGCATCACCATAGGTATAGAAGTAAAGATCACGAGCAAGCTCATAGCTTCCGTTCTTTATGGTCTCAGCCGTCGGCTTAACGCCGTCCAGAGCAATCACGCCCACCAACTCATCCTCTGAATAGCTAAACCCGAGATATCCTATTGCGGTCTCGTTTTCGGCTATGAGCTGTTTCATCTCTTCATTGCTTTCGGCTACAACACATCTACTAGGCATAATCGCCGTTTTTCTTCCCAGAATATATTCATTGAAGATATCCCGAGTACCGGACCCGTCCTCTCTGGCAACAACCAGTATTTCTGAATTCGAGCCGCCCAGATCCTTCCAGCTACTGATCTCTCCAGAGTAAATCTTCTTGACCTGGTCTTTGGTCAATGAAGTCACGCCGGCATCATAAATCTGCTTGCTCACGGCAATAGCTATGCCGTCATGGCCGATCGGTATCTCATTGAATTTGTAGCCAGAACTGATTATCTTCAATTCCACGACCTTGTTGGAGGCCATTGCGATATCGGACTTGCCCTTCACGATGTCCTCTATTCCGGCATAAGTGCCTCCCCCGGTTACGGCGACCGTATAATTCGATTGCCCACCATTGAAGGCCTCAGCCCCGGCTTTTACCAATGGGAAAATAGTAGTTGATCCAGAGATGAGAACAGAATCCATTGCATTAACCGCTACAGCGCCAACCGCCGCTAAGGCCAGAGCGATTAGCAGGACGCAAATCGGCTTTCTCATTTAATCCACCTCTAAACAGAAGAATTTTGTATATATCTGCTAATGGACAATATAGATATCTTTCGTCACGGGAAGTGCGACTTGCCAGTTAATTCGGCTTTTTCATAAAATAAAAAAAAAGTTTCAAGACCAGGAGGGAAAAAGGTCAAGAGATGGTTTTACAGTGGCACGAAGCCGTACTCCTCGGCAACCTTCTGGCCATCGGCCCCAATCATGAAATCGATAAATGCCTGGGCGCCCGGCGAGGCATCGCCAAAGGTGTAGAAGTACAATTTGCGAGCAAGCTCGTAGCTGCCGTCCTTGATGGTCTCTGCCGTGGGTTTGACGCCGTCCAGTGTTATGGCACCGACAGCTCCGTCCTCGGCATAGGAAAATCCTAAGTACCCTATGGCCTTATTGCTGCCGGTAAGGGCGGTCCTTATCTCGGCATTGCTGCCTGCTACGGTTTTCACGCCTGGAGTCTCTGCCTTCTTATCATCCATGATATCTTCGTTGAAGGTATCCCTGGTTCCGGAGCCCTGCTCCCTGGCAACGACCAGTATTTCCGAATCCGGGCCG
>JBFYLJ010000040.1:0-3725 GCA_041305465.1 Methanothrix sp. | reverse complement strand
GTGCATAGCCCTCTTTCAGAATCGGTATCATCTATTCCAATGAACATAGTCAGCCTTAAATAGCCGTCAAACTGAGATATATAATGATGGATAAGGAACTTCTCGCCGAGCGCGTGGAGGAGGTTCTGAGGCATGGCGGATTTTCAACATCGGATCGCTGCTATCTCCGTCCCAGGAGCTTCGATCTTGCCGCCCGAAAGGGTAATCTTTTCCTGCTCCTCAAGATTCTCTCCAACATCGACGGCTTGAATGAGCAGACAGCCACAGAGGTGCGTCGTCTGGCCAAGCATCTTTTTGCCAGCCCCATACTGGTAGGCGAGAAGACCCGAGACCAATACCTGGAGAGGGGCGCGGTCTATTTTCGCTACGGTATTCCTACGCTAAGTCTCAACACCCTGGCAGATTGCCTTCTGGATGATGCTCTGCCGTTGGTCTACGCTGCGCACGGTGGGCTTTATGTGCGAATTGACGGCACCAGGATGAGGGAGATGAGGCTCGCGCGTGGAATCTCGCTCGGAGCGCTGGCTTCTGAGCTTGGCGTCTCGCGTCGCACCATAAGCAAGTACGAAGTTGAAGACATGGACACAACGGTGGATATAGCTATCAAGCTGGAAGAGATCTTCGAGCAGGAGCTGATCCAGCCAGTGAACCCCTTCCTTCCAGGAAATGATGTGATTGACAAGGGGCAGGTAACTGACAATATCTTGCGTCTGCTCCTGGAGATCGGCTTTGAGGTAGTTCCCACTGCTCAGGCCCCATTCAATGCCATTACCAGAACAGAGCAGCTGGTGGTCTTGACAAGCGTCAGCAAATTTTCTCAGAGCATGCTCAAGAAGGCCCGGCTCATGAGCAGCCTTTCTGCCGTGGCCAAGACAAAGTCGGTTGTAATCGTCGATGGCGAAACAAAACTGGAATGCATCGAAGATACCGCCTTGATCGAGAAGCGTGAGCTGGAGGGCATTGACGCCACCCGCGAATTCGAAGATCTGGTGGCCGAGAAACAGAACAAATGAGATTACTATCACAAAAATCATATAGGCAAAACCTAAATTACGGGCATGAGACAGAGTTTGTTGCTGCTAATAACCTGGATTTTGCTGACTGCCGCATCCTGCGGACCGGCAGCAGCACAGGCAAATCCTGCAAATATTTCAACTGATGCGAGCATTAATTCCAGCACTTCTATGGGCACCCTGAACCTGGCACTTTTCAGTATGCCTGATACACGACAGAGCACCGAATATTCTTGCGGAGCTGCTGCCATGCAGGCGGTCTTGGGATACTGGGGAAGAGACATCGGTGAAGAGGATATCAGAGAGATGCTCAACACCAACGAAGAGTCGGGAACTTATCCCGATGATATAATCAGGGTGGCCCTGGCTCTTGGTCTGCAGCCCGAATATAAAGAAAACATGACCATGGCAGATCTAGAATACGATGTAGCACAGGGAATACCGGTTATCGTCGATTGCCAGGCCTGGAGGAGCGTCTCGCAGTACAACGAATCCTGGGCAGATACCTGGTACAATGGACACTGGATGGTAGTAATCGGCATAGATGAGAACAATGTTACTCTAGAAGACCCTTACATTCTGGGAGATAGAGGCATCATGTCTCGCGAGGAGTTTGAGGCACGCTGGCACAATGTGCGCGGACTGGATGAGACGGATACCGTTAACCAGATTCATATGGGAATTGCCATTCGCGGAGATAATCCAGCCTCCTCATCCGGCTTTAGGCACGTAGACTGAGAAGAAAATGAAATCGATCATGGACAGGATCAAGAATTCGGGCAGAGTATTCGTCTTTGGCATAGCCGGTGACAGCGGCTCCGGGAAGACCACCATCTCGCGCGGCATAAAGAGGATACTGGGTGAGGAGATGGTCTGCTCCTTCTCCATGGATGACTATCACAGCCTGGACCGAAGGGCGAGAAAAGAACGCAATATCACGCCTCTGCACCCTGAGGCCAACCATCTGGAAAAGCTGGCGGATCATCTGGAGCTGCTGCGGCGCGGGCAGGCCATAGACAAGCCGGTCTACGATCACAGCATCGGCGAGATCAGCGGCACTGTGCCCTTCGGACCGGCTCCAGTGATTATCGTGGAAGGCTTGCACCCCTTTTTCACGCCGAGGCTGCGCTGCCTCATAGATTTCAAGATCTTTGTGGACCCCTCGCGCTCGGTGAAGAGACTGTGGAAGGTACGCCGCGATGTGGGGGAGCGAGGTTATCAACCTGAACAGGTCAAGGCCGAGATTTTGCAGCGCGAGCCGGACTACAAGCTCTATGTGGACATCCAGAAGATCTATGCAGAGATTGTGGTCAAGATTCAGGATAGCCGGTTTCATCCTTCCCTTCTGGAGCCGGGAATCGCGCCGGACTGGTACTCGGTGCGGCTAATTTTGCAGATGCAAGAGCAGCCGGTCTCGGAGGTCGATCTGACCATTGATTTGAGCAAGATTCTGAGAAGCTCGGAGCATAATTTTTCTATCGAGTTTCAGATAGATGATTACTACGGGAAAAAGGTGGGCATCATGACCGTGGACGGCGAGATTCATCAGTCCATGATTGCAGATCTCGAGAAGAAGCTTTGTGACTCGCTGGGAACTCATGCAGTAATCAGCGATCGGCGAGAGCAGTACGTCAATGCCATCGGCCTCTCACAGTTGATCCTGACCTGGAGCTGCCTGGAGAAGCTAGAGCATCTCCTGGGCAAAAGCTAAGTCAGAGATACTGGCATCACGCGAAGCCGCGAAGTTGCTGAGAGTGAGAGCCTGGGTTAGGGGCAACCGTCGAGCCCCACCAGCGCTGACGGTTTTGCCTACCGGCCGTTACCAGTGCTCCCAGGCAACAATATCATCCAGGTTTTTGCGGGGCCGTGGGGCGGGCTCATCGGCAGGGTAGCCCAGGGGCAGCAGGGCCACGACCCTTATATCCTGGGGCACGCCCAGGATCTCTTTGACCTGGTCCTCGTAGAAGGCGCCGATCCAGCAGGTGCCCAGGTCGAGCGAGGCGGCGGCGAGCGTCATGTGATCCAGGGCGATGGCGACATCGATGGCATAGGCTGGCTGGCCGCAGGTCATGACCAGATCTGAAGTTCCGCAGGCGGCGATGACCACAGGTGCCTGGCCCACGAATTGCTGATCTCTGGCTGCCACTGCCAGTTTTTGCCGGGTAGCCGCATCCCTAACCACTATGAACTTCCAGTCCTGCATATTCCGGGCGGACGGCGCAAGCCGACCTGCATCCAGGACGGCCAGGAGCTTCTCCTCTTCCACCGGTCTATCCTGATAGTCTCTAATGCTGCGTCGGGACCGGATAGCATGCATCAGATCCATGAGTCAGATCAGCCCCTCTTCTTCATCTCTCTCTCAATCTCCTGGCCTGCCTCGGTCAGGCACCAGGTGCCGTCATTCTCGAAGACCAGGCTTCTCTCTGCCATATCGGCCAGGATCTTCTTGACGGAAGGCGCGGGAATGCGCTCAAACTTGGCAACCTTTTCCGCAGATAGCTTGCCCTTGGAGCCCAGAACCTGGACAACCCTCTCGCGATGCTTGTTTCCCATGATGAATCCCATGTTGCTGGATAAGTCTTCTGGCATATTTTATTACCTCTTTTCGGCGTTAGCTTTATTAGCTGTTCACCTCAATGTTAAAAGTGGCGGGCAGTCCGGGTGGTTCGGCGTCACCTGTAACCCGAAATCGTCGATAAGCGGGGGGCGAAG
>JBFYLJ010000039.1:0-6185 GCA_041305465.1 Methanothrix sp. | reverse complement strand
ATTCAGCTCTTTATCGTCCCAACTTTCTTATGTAAGATCGGTTTTTCATCCTTGCTCTATTTGGCCCTTTTGCTCGCCAATCGTCATGCTGCAAGCCAGCAGCTCAGCCAGCCCTCGCCAGACTACTGCGCCCCCAAGCGAGTGGCTCTGCCGGGAGACCGCCAGCCGGGGCCCGCCGGGCAGCCGGGTCCGGGAGAGGCGAGCCCGCTTGCTATTATCTTGACCGAAGCTCTCGGATAAAGTTATATCTTCTGGCAGTGTGTTCTCCTCTGCATGTTCTTCGAGTACATCCAGGCTGCGATCTCCAAGGCTGTCTACGAGGTCATAGATGATGAAGAGCCTTTCTACGGCGAAGTTTTTGATCTGAAAGGCGTCTGGGCAACTTGCAAGACTCAGGAAGAATGCCGCGAGAATTTGATGACGGCCATAGAGGACTGGATTGCTTTTAGTCTGCGATTCAATTTGCCGAATCCCGGAAATTGTTGGCCACGCCATAAAAGCGCCGGTCGAGGCCTAAGTTATGTCAAGGCTCTCCGGTATCATTCGTCCTCTTTCCGTGCGGTCAAAATCTGAATCAAAGCTCATTATCTCCAGGCTGTACTTTTGAGCGACTGCATATTGATAAGAATCGTCAAAATCCAAACTGAACTTTTTGGAGACTTCTGGCAGAGCGAGAAGCTCTTTTGGATCTAATCCGATCACAGCAATTCCAGCCTGGATTATTACGTCCTTCACAAATCGGACATAGGCATCCTGTCTGTTTCTCTGGAAAAGGAAAACACCTAAAGAATGAAGTGAGAAATCAGTCATAAAGAGATCTGTAGAGGGATTCGCGATAAACAGATGCTTGGCGGCCTCGCTTTTCTCTCGTTGCAGCAGGATCTCCAAAAATATGTTTGTATCCAGAAGGTACATTAAGCTCCTCGCATCTTTCCGATCTCGTGTTGGAGTTGTACAGAAGAATACTGCTTTCCCAGGTCCTTTAGGGCACCTTCCCAGTCAAAGGCAGGCGCCTTTTGCTTTTTTCTGGATCTTCTTTCCAGCAAGAATTCCGCATAGCTCAGGACTTCCTTTTGGATGTCAAGAGGCAATTGTTCAACGAACCTAGCAAGGGTTGTCATTTTTTCTCTTTTAAATATAGGTGCCCCTAGCTTTTAATATTTATCCCAATAGCCCGGCGTCAATGATAAGATATCTTACCGTGTCTCCTGCGCCCCCAACAATTGACTCTTCCAGCGGTGCCCCCCAAGCCCGGGGCCCTCCAGGCAGGCGTGGCCGGGAGGGTGAGGGCGAGCAGGTTCTAAATAGCTGACCGGCTATTTGCCTGCCAAATTTTCTGCTCCGTTCCCTGTAACGTCCCGAACCAACCTTCAAGAACCTCGCTCACGGAAACGAGTGGCTCGGCCAGCAGCCGCCAGCCGTAGCTCAATGGGCTGCCGAGACTGTCCGCTAAAAGGAAATGCTTTAAAAAGGATCTGTTCCTACCATCTAGCATGATCAAGCTAGGTGATTACTGCGAAGATGATGCGAAAGATCTCATAACCAACCTATGCAAGGCTAGAGTCAAGTGCGATACGCGCATTAATTTTGTGATTGATCACTTCAATGTGGATTGCATAGAGGGTAGACTTTCCGAACTGCGGGAAGTATTAAAGGACACCCAAAAAATAGAACAAGTAATAGCAATTTTAAAATCAGTTCTTGGCCAGAGACCAAATACTGACGATTTCAAAGAGCTGTTTCTCAAGGAATACAATCCTTTGAGAGAGAACGAAAAAGGCCAAATTGCCGAGATCCTCAATAAGGTATCAGGCAATTTTGAGGCTCTGGATGACGATAATAAGAATAAAATCAGTCAAATATTCTTAAAAGCCTCCGACGAAGAGCAATCTTATTATGAAGCGAGAAGCATCCTTCATCGAAATAAGATAGAAATCGGGGAAGAGATAGCAGGCCGTCTCGAAGATCCCATTGTCCGCACCACCAAGGATTTAAAAGAGCTGGGAATAGCAAGAGATCATCCTCTGGCCAAACAGACCGTCATCATATCTGCAAAAAAGAGGATGGAGGTTTTTATCGATGAGTTTTCCACCATCCTTGCTTTGCAGGGCGACTTTGATCACGATTTTTTTAATAAGTTTCCTGCGGAATGCAGCAAGATTTCTGTCTTGGGATCGCTCTTGAGTGATTTGTCCGCCAGACCATCATCCGGAAAATTAAGTATGAATGAGTTCGCTGACAGATGTGCCAAAGAATTTGATACTAACGGAAATCTCATGATTGCTGATTTTCAGGAATATGCGGCTGATCTGGCTAGAATTATTGAGAAGAATGGATTAGTGAAGGTAAAAGGGGATTCCATTAAATGGAAACGTTAGTGATGGCCTTGGTCTTATGATCCAGTTAGCTGCCTATCTCTAATCATGGGATTTTTCCTAAGGCTTGGGGGAAAAATTCTGGCTTTGGTCTACTTCCTGGCTCCAGGACTATTGGCCACCACTCATAGTGGTGCCAGGCCGCCAGTTGGCAGAGTGGCACGCTTGCTGCAAATGGTTGACAGGCCTGCTCGCATCTCTGCCGTACCACAAATCAACCTTCACGAATTTCGCGCCCCCAAGCGAGTGGCCGCCGTCGGCAGCCGCCAGCCGGGGCCCGCCAGGCCGCCACCCACAGGACTGCCGGACCGGGTGGGCGAGGGCCCGCATGCTCCGGATGGCCAAATGGGCCTGCAAGAAGTTCCTTAAAATTATCTCCATATTTTCATCGGACAATCCGGAAACCGAGACAGAATTCCTACAATTGATTGCTGCCCACGGCCCCGATCCCAGGCTCTATCGTCGCATGGCCTTCGTGTCCTGGCAGGGAGCATGCTCGAAGCCGCATCCGCTTAGATGAGGCCCTCAAGCTAAATAATGCCCTTCGCCCTCAGAGCTGACTTCATCTCAGACACATCGTCCTTCAATTCAATAATGTCGCTCTTGTCCAGAAACTTGTCCATCTTATCGTTTAGGCTCCGGTTCATGTCCTTGATCTCAAGAAGGGTCTCATCCTGTTTGCCGAGCATTTGGCCTTGCTTGCTCAGCATTTGGTCTTGCTTGCTCAGCATTTGTCTCTGCGTGCCACAAATCGAAATAAGGAGATCTCTCATGTCTTTCAGCACGCCAATTCCTTCATCCAGGCGAGAATCAGTCTCCCCTGTTCCTACAAGTTTATAGAAGCTGCCAAATTCCCCATAAGGCTGTGAATATATTTTTTCAATAGAAGTGACTTGGATGAAGGTGTTCTTTATGTCTATAGATCCCTCGAATAATTTCATCTTTTCTTCATCGCCCTCTGCAATGATTCGAACTCTTCCATCGCTCAGGTTCTCGATTATCCCTTTTATTCCCAAGCCATTGGCCAACTGGATAACTCTAGCTCTATAGCCCACCCTTTGGACTTTGCCTGAGATATATGCAGTGAGCCGCTTCATCGGATACGTTTCTTCTCTTTTTGTATTTGGCTTTTCCTATCATATTACTGGTCGGCCTTCCTGCGTGCCCGCTTGCGTTCACCCGCGCCCTCCGGCGATTTGCCGCTGCCCGGAGCCCGCCAGCCGGGGCTCGCCGGGCAGGCGAGGCAGGGAGGAGGCGAGCGGCGCGCTGGCTCCAAATGGCTGACCGGTCACTCGCTTGCCAATTCTCCTGCACCACTCCATGCAACTCCACGCGTCAACCTTCACGAATTCCGCGCCCCCAAGCGAGTGGCCGTTGCTCGGAGCCCGCCAGCCGGGACCCACCGGGCAGCCGAGGCCGGGAGGTGCGAGCGAGCAAGCTCGGCAGGGTTCGCTGGAAGATCAGAGACATAGCAATAACCTTTATAGATTTAGAACCGAAAAATAAGATGGTGGGTGTAGATGAGCGTAACAGTCCGGGCCAAATATGAGGATAAGGTCTTAAAGCCATATCAAGATCTGCATTTGAATGAGGGTGAAGAGGTGCAGATCAAAATTTTGCGAAATCTGGTAGATAAATTTCATGGCAAAATGGCGATAGACAAAAAGATCGCTGACGAGATAATCGATATGGAGATATGGGATTGAAGTTATCTCAATTGCCGGATGGCCAGAGCATTTTCCTGGATGCAAACATTTTTCTGTACTCAGCCTTTGACCATCCCACATTTGGGGAAGCATGCAGGGATTTTTTAGTTAGAGTGGACAGAGAAGAAGTACACGGCTATTGTTCTGCATTTGTCCTAAATGAGGTCTTTCATAAGCTGATGATGTCTGAGATCGTGGAAAAGTTTGGGGTCCAGGCCAGGGCAGCCAATAGTCTATTCAAGCAGAGACCTGAGATCATATGCGATCTATGTGATGTCTGGGATGAGATGGATATTATAAATAGTATTAATATCGCAATATTGAATGGGCAAATTTTTCCGGAGTTCGTAGATCTATCAAAGAAATATCGTTTGTTAGCTATGGATTCTGCCCATCTTGCAGTTATGAGACGAAACGGGCTGACGAATCTGGCGACCAACGACGCCGATTTTAGTAGAGTTGAAGAATTGAAGATCTGGAAGCCTTGATGGGAATCTGCACCACAAAACGACTCCCACGATATCCACGGCCGTCTGCTAAATTGTAGCAGGTCCGGGTCGATCACTCTGCCATAAACCGCCCCCCTCGCTATCTTCCGCGCCCCCAAGCGAGTGGCGCTGCCGGGAGCCCGCCAGCCGGGGTCCGCCGGGCAGGCGAGGCCCGGGAGGAGGCGAGAGCGAGCGGCAGCCAGACAATCCCAGGGATGTGAGAATATCTAGCAGCTTTAGAAGATGTCGACAAAATTTTGACTTTTGCACTCAGTTACCTGTAATAAAGCATTCTTGAGAGCGAAGGATACCTCTTCCCATGCCTTTTCCAGCAGCTTCCCATAATAACCGGCGTCGAACTTCGAGGCATATCTTTCAAAATCCACTTCCCAATTTGCCTCATCCACCACGACATATCCAATTTCCATCCCAGGAGCTAATTGGACTCCCCGTCTTTGATATGCTTTCAATGCCGATGCCTCAGCACATCTTCTCGAATAGTTGATCCTGCCCAATCTGCGATGAATGGCAAGTTCTCTTACATCCACGTCCTCAAGCTCTAGCATGTACTTTTCACGAACCTCACAGGCCCTTGATCTCACCCTCAGAAGCTCCTCCTGGCTTCTCGCCTGAGCCAGAACCTCGAATAACTCCAGTTGCATCCGGCGTACATATTCAGGAGTATCTCCTCTCCTTGCCATCACGCCCCTGATCTTCATCTTTCCAGTATCCAGTCTGCCAAAATAGCGGTTGTAAGCTCCTGAACCATCTGCCTGGGCCAGGAAGGCGATCCAATTATAGGAGTCTACCTCAGTCAGGATGCCTGTATCCCTCTCCACAGCCTGCTTAAAATCAGATATCGGCACTCCAATCACCCAAAGGCAGTCCACAATGCCATGCAAAACCTCGAAGCCCATATCTTCTGCAAGCTCCTTGACCTGCATCAGAAGCTCTCTGGAGATTGCTGTAATTCTCTCATGAACCTGGATCTGCCCGAACTTGGCGTTCCGGTATCCGGTATAGCCAAAACAGGTTACGAGCATCCATTTAAGAATCGAGTCTATGCCAGCATAATCCGGGTTGGTCTTCTTAAGCCTCTTGGTCTCGATGCGCAGGTTTAGCAGCGAGGAGATCACAGTGCTCAAGAAGCCCCTTAGCTCGGGATGCTCGATTGTTTCCGGGGAGAGGTTGTACTTGACGATGATAGAGGGATAAAGAGATGTGAAATCGATCTGGTGCACATTCTCATACACTCCAGGCTCCGGCTGGAATATCATGCCTCCTTTATCACAGGTCCTCAGCTCCGAGATACTCCTTACTCGTTCTGCATCACGCTTCCTAAAGGGAACTGCCACCCCTCTTCGCAGTGCTTCAAAGACCTCGTAACTTGATATGAGTGTGCCAGGAGTGAATCTGGAGGTCAGGTTTGGGGATAGGCCGGAGAGCCGGGAGGCCATAAGAACTCCTTTCAGACCGCTCTGCGAATAGACAAAGCTCCTGGCGGTGTCAATCAGCACTCTGCCCTCAGGAATCATGGCTCCGTCCTTATGGTTAGCCTTGCCATAGCTCCAGTAAGACCTGGAAGCCATCTGTTTAAACCAGCCAGTACGACTTAT
>JBFYLJ010000038.1:0-8818 GCA_041305465.1 Methanothrix sp. | reverse complement strand
AAGAGCTTCCACATGTCGATCGAGTGCTTATCCACTACGAGCCGAAGGTGAAGAGCACGCTCAGATATGCCGTTCCTCTGGCGAACGCCCGGGGTAGCTTAGGAGAGCACTTCGGCGAGTCGCCCTATTTCGCCCTGGTGGAGATCGACCTGCAGGAGATGAGGCTCTCCAAACAGGAGATCATTGCCAATCCATACCAGGATCTTGCAAAGGGAAAAGGCATCAAGGTGGCCCAGTTTCTGCTGGCCTACAAGCCTGATGTCGTCATAACCCGTGAGAGCCTGACAGGAAAGGGGCCTGGATATGCCTTCGCCGAGGCAGGAGTGGAGATCGGCCAGACCGAGGCCAGGACATTGGATGAGATCATACAAGGCCTGGAGAAGAAAGGTACCATGCAAATGGTTTAAATACAAAGTCGCATATAAGCGTAATTGTTGTGTTATCGTCTTCGGCAATTGTCGGGACGGAGCGGCAAAAGCCTAATGTATGGCTTTTGGCAGTTTCTGAAAATACAAGTTAGTGAGGCTTTAATGAAGATATGTGTAACAGCAGGAGCATCAGGCCTTGATGCTCCCATGGACCCCCGGTTTGGGCGCTGCCCATTCTTCGTGGTGGTGGATCTTGACAGCATGACAGAGATATCCATTGCAAATGCAAATGTCATGGCCAGCAGCGGTGCTGGCATACAGGCCGCCCAGGAGGTGGCCCGGCAAGGGGCTGCTGCTCTGATCACGGGAAACATAGGCCCCAATGCCATGCAGACCCTCTCAGCTGCCAGGATAGATGTCTACCAGTACCAGGGCGCGGGAAGCGTCCGGGACGTCGTGGAGAAACTCAAACGAGGAGAGCTGTCAAAATTAGCTGATGCCTCCGTACAGGCCCATGCAGGCATGGGTCAGGGTGCTGGAAGAGGCAGCGGCCAGGGTATGGGAAGAGGCGGCGGCCGGGGGGCTGGCGGCGGAAGAAGCGGCGGCCAGGGTGCAGGAAGAAGTGGTGGTCAAGGAGCAGGAAGAGGAGGTCAATGGTAATGAAGATCGCCATTCCAACAATGGGCGAGAGCGGTATGGAAGAGGCCATCTGCCAGCATTTCGGCAGGGCTCCCACCTTTACCATAGTGGATCTGGAAAGCAATGAGATCAGAGTTCTTCCCAATGTAAGCGAGCACATGGGAGGAAAGGGCCTTCCCACTGAGATCATGTTCGCAGAAGGCGTTAAGGTGATGATCGTGGGCGGTCTTGGGCCTAAAGCGGTCTCAGCATTCAACCAGGCGGGCATTGATGTATTCGTAGGAGCTGCCGGCACCGTAAGGGATGCCATCGATGACTGGCAGGCGAAGATGCTGACCAAGGCCAACCTGGACAATGCCTGCAGTGAGCATAGGCATTAGGCTTCGATCCGAGGTTGTGATTTGAAGATATCCATAGCTAGCGGTAAGGGAGGCACAGGCAAGACATTGGTCGCCACCTCCCTGGCCGTATCCCTGGCCTCGCCTGCCGATGAGAGGATCACAATCGCCGATTGTGACGTCGAGGAGCCCAATTCTTTTCTTTTCTTTCCCGAGAGGACACTTTTGGAGAGGAAAGAATGCCTTGTTCCCGTGCCTGTCATCGATGAGGCGAAGTGCACCCATTGCGGCAAATGCGCGGATTTCTGCGCCTATCACGCTCTGGCTGTGCTCCCCCAGACTGTTTTGCTCTTTCCCGAGCTATGTCACGGCTGTGGAGGATGCACCATAATCTGCCCGGAGGGCGCAGTAAGTGAAACCACTCGCTCTGTGGGTGAGATATTTCGGGCCCGATCCGACGGAGTGCAGATCATCTGGGGAGAGCTTCGCCTGGGTGAAGCGCGAACGACTCCCCTCATCAAGGCCGTAAAGGATGCGGCCAGAAGCGAGATCGTGATTGTGGACTGCCCGCCCGGCACCTCCTGCTCTCTGGTGGAGTCAGTACGGGGCACCGACTTCTGCCTTCTTGTCACCGAGCCCACGCCCTTCGGCCTTTATGATCTGAACATCGCCCTGAAGGTGCTGGATAAGATGAAGGTTCCAAGAGCTGTCCTGGTCAATAAGAGTGGCATGGGGGATCGGAAGGTCTATGAGTATCTGGAGAAGAGAAACATACCCCTGCTTATGGAAATTCCCCTGGATAGGAAGATCGCAGAGCTCTACTCCCGAGGAGAGATCTTCGCCGAGAAGATGCCGGAGTGGAAGGGCAAATTTGCAGACATGGCCCGGAGAATAGAGGAGATGATATCATGAAGCAGATCGCAGTTGTGAGCGGAAAAGGGGGTACTGGCAAGACCTCCATCATAGCATCTCTGGCGGCTCTGGCCCGAGGCAGAGCCGTGTATGCCGACTGCGATGTGGACGCCCCCGATCTGCACCTCATACTCCAGCCCCAGGTCGTAGAGCGTCGCGAGTTCTTCGGAATCAAGAGAGCATTTATTGACAGTGAGAAATGCAACCAGTGCGGCTCGTGCCAGGATGCCTGCCGGTTTGCAGCCATACACGATTTCCAGGTCGATCCCGCCCTCTGCGAAGGCTGCGGCGTCTGCAGGCTGGTCTGCCCCGCTGAGGCCGTGGAGATGAGAGAGAGCCTGGCCGGTTATGCCTACATATCCGACACCAGATTCGGCCCCCTGGTTCACGCCGAGCTGTTCCCAGGGGAAGAAGCATCCGGAAAACTGGTGGCATTGGTCAGGGAGATGGCTCGCATTCTGGCCGCATCCCGCAACCTTGATCTGGTCCTGATCGACGGCTCTCCCGGCATCGGCTGCCCGGTGATCGCCTCGCTCACCGGAGTCGACCAGGCCCTGGTGGTGACCGAGCCCACCATCACCGGCGAGCACGACCTTGATAGAATCCTGGGCGTGGCCAAGCACTTCGGCATCAGCACTGTCGTATGCATCAACAAATACGACCTTTATCCTGCGGCATCGCAGCGCATTGAGGATCTCTGTCGGGAGCGAGCTGTCATGGTCGTGGGGAGGCTGCCCTACCATACTTCCGTAGTGGAGGCCATGACATCGGCCAGATCCGTGGTGGAGAACGGCGGGCCGGTAGCGGATGCCATATCGGATATGTGGAGAATTTTGGTGAGGTGCCTTGAATTGCCCACTTGATGATTAGTATCATCTCTTTATAAAGATACAAATCAATCTATTTTTATGCTTTTGGGAGAATAAACTAATGGGGGTTTTGTCTGAATGTCCAAAACTGCAAATGCAATAAATAAGGCCATTTTGGCAGCTTTGTTGGTATGTGTGGCCTGTCCGGTCCACGCCCAGTATGATCCACTGGCAAGCAGCATTTTTACATCGCCGCAGGATGCGAGGAGAACGAGCAGCATTGACGGCGAAAAGGTCCAGGTCGATCCGAATGCCGATCCTCTGGGCATAGATGCCCTGATGCGTCCGCTTGATACTCAGCATAGTGCGGAGTATCTGGACATAGTATCTGGCCAAAGGAATCTGAGCCCGGCTGTGGCCGCAGATCTGCAGAGCAATTGGACGCTGGACCTGTCAGGAGGCACAGCAGGCACAGCTTATCTGCAGCTCGTGCAGAATCGAGAAGCTGTATTTGGACGTGGAACTCTTTCGACCACTTTAAACTCTGTCAGCACATTCAAGGCCATCTCCGCAAGCGGCTATGTGACCAGGGATGTCCTGCATTTGGATTTGCTGGATACGCACGATTTGATCCTATACCGCTGCATATTGACCCTCAGCCAGGATTCGCTCCTGGGAAGCTTCATTGCTTATGATGCATGGGGCAGGACCTGGTCAGGCACAGCTCAGGCAAGAAGGGCTATTTAAAATATAAGGAGTATGGGGAAAGCCCGGCTGCTTGCCCATATTTCCCTCTATATTTCTGCTAAACCTGTTTTATGCAGCCTTCACAATATCCTCGAACTCGCAAGTATCAATATACCCGGGGCTGTACGAGATCTTTAGCTCTGCCTTTCCGGGCGCCTCAAGTAGAAATTATGGCCCATGTATTCGGTCTTTATCAACTCTCCCTCTTCGACCAGCTTTTGAAGAACATCCCGGCCTAAATGGGATCGCGATAGAAATTTCAGGGCTGCCTCTTCTCTCATGGGGTGAACGGCAGTTATTGCCAGAAGATCATGGTCCGCATTTCCGGTGGACTGGAAGCTGTCTCCCTCATATCCTACAAGAAGCTCGACCTGCTTGAGCCGGGTGGTGAATATCTGGTAGGCCCGGTTGATGCTCTCCTCTGGGGGCAGCATAGCCCATCTTTCCGCTGGCGGCCGGATGGGCACAGAGATATAGGCAACATCCGGATCAACCTCTTCCAGAAAATCCGCCACGGCCTGTAAGGAGACCTCATCGTCGTTTATCCCTCCTAAAAGCATGCTCTCGCTGACAAGCCGGCCCTTGAACTCCTTCGAGAAGTCCAGAATTCCCTGCAAGATTGCCTCATGCCGAAGTGCCCGGTGTGGCCGGTCTATGCGCCGCCATATGCACTCATCAAGAGAATCCACCTTGACAGACACCCAGTCGGCCTTAGCCAGATCCTGCCGCACGCCTTCATCCCAGATCAATGAGGCATTGGTTATCACCGCCACCTTCAGGCCCATGGACCTGAGCATATCTATCTCCTGGCCCAGATTGATGTCCAGGGTTGGCTCGCCATCGGGCACAAATGTGAGATAATCGATGAACAGCCCCAGGTCAGCCGAGCTTTTCACCTTCTCGGCCACCTCCTGGAAGATCTCAACTGGGCTGTAGTATGCTCGGCGCTGAGCTGTCATCTGCATAGTTCTTCCCACCTGACAGTAAGCGCAGGAGTAGGTGCATATCTTGGCAGGGATGTTGTTTATGCCCAGGCTCCTCCCCAGCCGCCTGGAGGGGACAGGTCCGAAAGCGATCATCTTTCACACCTCTATCTATTTCAGATATTAATCACATCGCCCACGGATAGGGGGCAGCACCTCTCTCCCAGAGTCTGCTGCAGGCGGCATATGGCCTTCTGGCCGGTACAGTGACCCGGCCGTAGCAATTCAGGGTTCAGCTCCAAAAGGGCCTCTGCTGTGGCATCTATCCTCTTCAGGCTCGCCCCCATTAGATGAAAGCCTCCGATCACCGCATAAATCTCATCCACACCGGTTATCTTCTGAGCATGCCGGATGGTATTGATGATTCCGGAGTGAGCACAGCCGGTTATGACCACCAGCCCTCTGCCCGGCAGGACCGCCACCAGGGCCTGATCATCGGTGATGATATCCGGACAGTACTGGCCGTCCCTGACAGTCCAGAAGCCTTCCACTATCTCGAAGCTCTCTATGCGCGAGATCTCGCCGGTGGTGGTCAGCCCCGGCGCTAGCGCCGCCGGCCCCCGGCATTCCAGCATGACCGCCCCCGCGGCCTCGGCCTGGACCCTGGTGAAAGGAAGGCCGATGTCTTCAAGAACAGGCCGGGCCTTCAGCTTGGGGGCGAAGATATCGGGATGAGCGAGAACTGGAACTCTTCTCTTCATCTCTTGCAGTATGCCCATCAGCCCCCCAGTATGGTCATAATGGCCGTGGCTGAGGCAGATGAGATCAATTCCAGCTAGATCAATGCCCAGAACAGAGGCATTGTGAAGCATAACCTCTGCCGAGGCGCCCGTATCCAGAAGCATCTTCGTGCTCATAGACCCCAGGTCCAGATCCAGAAAGATGGAGAGGCCATGCTGGGCCCAGAGAGAGGAGCATTCAACCGAGGCGGAGTTCTCGGCCACAATTTTAAGGCGCAGATCTTGCAGCATGGAATAAGGTAGGGTCTGCAAAAGCTTAAAATTGACGTATGAATTGAGAATCCTTTTGATCCATTCTCAGTCTCCCAATTCATGAAGAATCAGTGGCGTTTTCCGGCACGTACACAACCTGGCCGCTCTCAAGCCTGTAGGCGGTCCCCATTCTGCTTCCCTGGCCGCCGGCGATCTTATCTGTCATATTGAGCACCTGAATCTGGCTCATGTCCTTGATTATGATCTGCATATTGGGATCGCCCGGATTCTTGACTATGGTCACATTGGCCTCGGGCTGGAGCAGCTCCGGCACATTGTAGGAGACGACCAGAGCCAGGAGGAGGGCTACCGCAAAGACCATGGCCGTATCGAATAAATTGGCCACTCCGCTCATTGGATCGTCATCCTCCGGGTCGGCCAAAAGTCCCAGTCTACGCCGTCTCATCCCTTCTGCCCCTGATGATGTCCACAGCGTACTCCAGGTCGCTCAGGTCCTGCCGATACCACCGGCTCCTGATCACCATCACAGCATAGCAGATGCCGCCGACAACCAGCCCGATTACTGTTGTGGCAAAAGCTATGACCAGGTTATCTGCCAGCGATTTGATGTCTCCCTGAGAGAGGCCAATGAGGGCCGGGCCCATTGGGATAAGAGTTCCCATCAGCCCCAATATGGGCCCGGCTTTCACTCCAATTCGCAGGGGTTCTAAAGCCCTGGCCATGGACAGCTCGATATCCTGCAGGATCTTCTCGAACTTGAGATCAAAGATCCCCGTCTCTATAGACAGGCCGGTCTGCTCAAGGGCAGCAGAGAGCTGGCGAGGGCATTTGTGGCTCTGGAGAGCCGCTGCAGCCTCTTTTGCCCGGCCCACTCTCACAAGATCGGCTGCTCTCAGGCTCAGCTCTTCCAGCTCATCCAGAGCTCTGCGCCTGGAGGTGTACTCGTTTATCAGAGATCCGAGCAAGGCCAAAGACCAGGCAAAAAGAAGCAGAAGTGCCACTATGTCCGGGTAGAGGAATGCGGAGGAGAAGATGTAGAGCAGCTCTACACTGGTCTCATAAAGGATCAGAAGGAGACCCCCCATCTTCTGCCCAGGAAGCCCAGAGCCATTAAAGATATAATCAATAGATAGGACGGGATTATCTCGGTCAGCGGGGCGCTGACTGCAAGGAAAGAGATCTTCTGGCTGTTTAGGTAGGCTGGGATGAGGAGAATGGAGAGCATGTAGAAGATGCCCAGAAAGATCATGGCATTTCCCAGAGACGAGGGCGTTCCTTTGATCCGTCTCAACAGAGTGGAGAAGGCGGCTATACCGAAGAAGAAGAAAAGGCCTACCAGGACACCTATCTTCCAGGGATCGATCTCAACAAGGCCGGCCAGAAAGCTGCAGGAGATGAAGCTGGCCGCCAGGCATGCCGGACAGGGCATGGATAAGGCCCAGAAGGTCTTCCTGGATATATCGTGATGGTGGCTATTCCATTTTCTGGCGGTCATAACTCCCAGAACAATCAGCAGCAGAGATACGGCAAGATGCACTGCCATCCCTGTATTCAGAGCCGCAGCCAGTGCATTTTCCGGGAGCTGCTCTATGGCCATGCCCATGAAAAGGGAGATAACCAGATATCCAAGAGCGATAGAGAGCACTTCACGGCGGCTGAGGCTGGCCAGACCGCACCCCAAGCCGACCTTGAAGGCGAAGATCAGAATTCCGATCAGCACGCCAGATATGGAAAGCCAAGTCAGATCCAAATGAGACACCTATTAAAGTTGGTTGATTCAAAGGTAAATTAATTGGATTTAACTCTTGCGCAATCAAACCGGTTTAAGAGCAATTTTATTTGATTATGCTATTTAGCAGTCCTCTCATTTCATGCTGTTATTCAGACAGGAATGCCATCAGATGCTCACATATTGTCCCGATATGATCAGTCAGACCGGAGGTCATTGCAGAAGATCTGGTTGTCCAGCTTCTCTGATCACCATCAACGTTTAAACTTAATGATTTAAGTGGCCTGATGAGATCATCACAATATGCACCAAAAAGTTTAAGTAAAAACAAATTTAATTGCTCAAATCAATCTTATTTAAATAAGATTTACTTGTTTAAGTTCAACTAAAGCCAAAGAGCTGATTAGAATATGGTGGATAGGATGAAAGAGAGATCAAGTGAAGCGCCCTTTTTAGAGAAGATTCTCCATCCTCAGGCAAGCCTGAATCACGAAATTATTTATAAAGAATATTTTATGAGTTCGGGGCTGGATTTCCCGTCAGAGAGAATTTTCTACAATCAGGAGGATTAATTCGTGAGAGGTATTTTGCGCATTTGCCTGGCATTGCTGTCGCTGATGGCGCTGTCAGGGCCGTCCTGGGCTGGACAATTCGACTTTAATCCGGGTCATGAGCCGGTTCGATATAAGCAGGAGATGAATGACGATGTAAGCGGACAGGGATTTGTGAAGGAATATCGGAAGATCAACACCAACAACCTCTCCTTGTTCGAGTATTCCCACGGCAGCGGGAGCATCGATCAGGCTGGTATATTGAATTCCGAACAAAAATCAACCCACATCGTTAACAATTTTTATTACCTGGATAACGATGGACAATGGCAGAAGAAATGCAGAGGCGCTAGCAGCATCATCAACTATACCCGCCAGTATGACAATATCCAGTCTCCCACCGCTTTTGCCTACGGAACCGGCTGGTATGCCTCGCATCCTATTGGATACAATTCCCTTCTCAAGGATAAGACGGAGGCCAGGAGCTATCAGGAGGCTGCATCGATGCACAGGCAGGTAGAGTACGCCCGGGGCCTCAAGGGCGACATCGCTGTGGACATAAATTGCACAGGAGCCACAGCCAATGATAACGGCATTGGGTCTCTCATAATGAGCATAGACGATGATGTCACACAGGGAACGCTGCACATAGGAGAGCTGGTATTCGATCCCAAATTGGTGAAGTTCTCGTGCGCAAATACTACTGCGTTCTATCACATGAATGCCTGGAAGGATCCAATAATTGAGATCGACGATGATTATATCGGAAACTTCAAGGCGCAAAGGACA
>JBFYLJ010000037.1:0-47399 GCA_041305465.1 Methanothrix sp. | reverse complement strand
ATCCGCTCCAGTCTTTGCTGAGCGAGGCTGAGTTGCAGATGGGACAGATCTGCCCCTCAACTATTCGACGACACTCTCTGCATGCCTGCTCTGTCATTTCGCCTCTGCCTCAACGACTGCTTCCGCGTTAGTATTGGCTTCAAGCCACTCCAGCTTTCCGAGACCCGTCTGCCTCATGGTGAGTCCGATCTTGCTCTCGCGAGGCTCTTTCTCATTCAGGCTTACGGCTATGACTCTGGCTCGAACCTTATCCCCTTCTCCCAAGGACTTGTTCGACTCTTTGCTGACCAGCCGCGCGTTCTTTTCATCATACGATATATACTCATTGGTTATCTGGCTGACATGCAGAAGGCCATCAAAGGGCCCTATCGAGAGAAAAGCTCCAAATTTCACTATCTCCACTACCTCGCCTTCGATGATCTCCTGCATCTCGGGCTTAAAGACGAGGGCATCAAAATTGACTTCGTAGTAAATAGACCCATCTCCTGCCAGGATGTGTCCTTCTCCAATGTCATCTGCTCCGAGTACGGCCACGATGGTCCCCAGTGATTTGTCAACTACTGCCTCGTATTTTTCGCGCAGTTACTTGTCCACTGCAGCTTCGAGGGGATCACCCAGATGATCCGGTTCTATCCTGGCCACACCCTTAAGCTTCATCTTCTTATACATCTAGTACTCCTTCTTCGACGCCTCTAGATATTGCCCCTGGCGCAGGTATACTACGGTGATGCCTTTACTAAATAACCTTTTCTTTAAAGCCTTATCATTGGTAAAGACTGCCGCGCCCGTCTCCAGGGCAAGCTCAATGATTGCCTGATCGGCGTTATAATTGTCTACCCCAACCGCATTGCAGCCTTTCGCAAGGCCCAGTGCCACGCAGGCGGCGATTTTATCTTTTCCTTTGTCGGCCCGCGTTGCCAGCGAGCGAAGCTCTCCGAGCACACAGGCCGGGACCAGCCACTCTGCGTACCCCAAGCGGAGAAGCTCGCTGAATATGTCTACGTTGAACTGCTCGGGTACCATCAATGCGTTGGTATCGAGAATGACCTTTATGCTGCTGGTATCGATATCTGCCTTCATGCTACTCGGTTATGGTACCAACACCGATGAGACGCCATCTGGCACCAATTCGTCTGCTAACCGCCACACGTTCTCCCTTCTCAGCGCAAACAGGCCTCTTGAGCTGCACCTGGACAATGCCGCCCTCACGAGCGCTGGTTACGACACCAACAGTTGTGGCCGTACCGACATTGAGCATCAAGGGTTCGCTGGAGTGGATCGGTTCAACACACGACTCGTCTGTAACACCCACGACGCGCTCCAATAGCCGCATATTCATGGTAAATGCACTCCTTGCGGGCGGAAGTTTACCAGGCTCTCCAGCCACCTGTCCCACCAGTGCATCGCTCTTGGTCATGACGGGATCGAGCAGTGTGCCTACTCCCATCAGGCCGCCTGGTGTGATCTCATCCAGAACTTGTTTGCCTGCTAGAAGCGTTACCACCTTAGTCAGGATGGGCACCCATTGTTTCCTTCCCTCGTACTCCACGTGGCGACCTGGACAGATCTCGATCTTATCACCCGTATGCAAGACGCCCTGGCTGAGAGAGCCGCCGATGACTCCCCCTTTGAGGGCTTCGGGAGTTGCGCCCGGCCGATTGATGTCGAAGGAGCGGGCAATCTTCAGAAGAGCCGACTTTTTGATATCTCGGATGGGGGTGGGTATGGTCTTCTCGATAGACTCAATGACCATATCGACGTTGAGATTCTGCTGAGCGGAAATAGGCACAATGGGCGCATTTTCAGCTACAGTTCCCTTTACGAAATCCTTGATCTGGCGATAGTGCTCCATTACCTGTTCACGGGACATGAGATCGATCTTATTTTGCACTATCACGATTCTATCGATGCCTGTGATGTTGAGGGCCATGAGGTGCTCTTTGGTCTGGGGCTGGGGGCAGGGCTCATTGGCAGAGATGACCAGCACGGCCCCATCCATAATAGCTGCTCCGCAGAGCATGGTGGCCATGAGAGTCTCGTGGCCGGGGGAGTCTACGAAAGAAACGGTGCGTAATATCTGCGTCTCTTTGCCACAGTGGGCGCACAACTCATCCACAGTGTAGGCATCCGGTTCAGGACAGCTTGGGCACTTTCGGAAAGTTGCATCTGCATACCCTAGACGTATGGAGATGCCCCTCTTAACTTCCTCGCTGTGCTGATCGGTCCAGACTCCGGAGAGTGACTTTACAAGGGTGGTTTTGCCGTGATCGACATGGCCCACCATGCCGATGTTGACCTCTGGTTTTGGGGCCGCAGGTTTCTTCGCCTCGGCTTTTGTTTCTGAACTAGCCTCAGATTTGATATCGGATTTTGCCAAATTGAAATCTCCTTAAGGATTGTAATGACCAGGAATTGATGGCGATCACTATATAAATACTTCCTGGCAAGCATGCATCCCGGCAAGTCGTGCCTCAGCTGTAGCCCTGGCCCGTGTCCCTTAAGTTGGCAACGATCTCACGAACGAAAAGCACATATGTCTAGGCCTGGGACAGTTCGCGATAGACTTGGCCCGGATCTCTGAAGTTTCGCGTAAGCTTTCATGATTATCTCTGAGCACTGTCTGCCTTTTTGGCTGTGTCCACTCTGTCCAAGATCTCTTGAAATCCTGCCACCTATCGACAGGAATTCTAATTTCATTAGTATAAAGAGTTGCCTGGCTGGCCCACTGGAAAAAGCTAGGTTCCAAAGTATTTATCTATGATCGAGGTTTAAATAAATGCGGATGTAGGCCGAATTTTTTCATGAACTCGGCACACGATCAAGATTATGAAACACATTGTGGGATGCCTTAAGCAATTAATGAGGATCGTTTGAGGGAATTAAGATGGTGACGATTGCATGAAGTGGGCAAGGGGTTGGATCATAGTCCTATTAGCCATGTGTTTGCTCGGCTTGACTGATGCGAGCAGCTTAGATGACATCAATAGATCAAAAGGAACCTCTGAGTTAAAGGTAGCCTTGCTCGATGCAGGACCTATAGGTGATCATGGCTATACCTATGAAAGCCATGTGGGCGCGGCTAAGATGGCAAAAATGTTGAGTTATGTGAATCTTTCGGAGAGGGAAAATGCCGCAGGGCCTAACGCATCCTGGATAATGAGAGAGTATGCCGACAATGGATATCGCGTAATATTTTGTCATGGCGAGGAATTTGAAGATGCTCTCAAAGAAGTGGCTCCTGATTATCCCGAAACTGTTTTTCTTTTGGGAGATAATGTATATGCTGAAAGGTTATCTGCTAATGTAGGGTCTTATTTTGTGGAGGTCAACGAGGTTTTGTATCTCATGGGAATGGTAGCGGGCAAGATGACAAAAACGGATAAAATTGCTTTCATCAACTCAGTTCCTCAAGCTGAGACCGCGATCTATGCCGATGCCTTTGCCAGGGGAGTGGCCTCAGTTAATCCCAAAGCCGGGGTATACATGAGCTGGATAGGCAGTTGGCACGACCCAGACAAAGAGAAGCAGGTTTCTCTCTCTCTTATAAATGATGGGTGTGACATCATAACCCATACTACTGATTCCGACTCTGTAGGCAATGCTGCTGAGGAGACGGGCGCTTATTATCTTTCCTTTGGCTCAGACACTACAAGGTTCTTCCCGCATGTATTCCTCACCGGAATGGTCTGGAACTGGGAGACCATAATGATCGATATAGTGGAAGTGGTGCATAACGGAACATGGGCGTCTCAACCCAAGCATGAATGGTGGTATGGTTTGGCTAAAGGTGCGGTGAGGATGGCTCCCTTCAGCGATTTGGTTCCCGGCGATGTTAGGGAGTTGGTAGAGGCTAAACAAAGTGCGATTATACAAGGAGAGGTGACAATCTTCCCAGGCAAAAGCGATGAGGATCTGCAAACAATGTATTATTTGGAGCCCAATGTTGTGGGGGAGTTGCCGATACAGTAAGGCTGTGCGTTTCTCCTGTGATACCCTCATTTCGCGGGCATACTTTGAGCCAGAAGTCTCCACCCCTACTATTTTGTTGCTGCGATTAGATATCCCAACTACATCTCTTAAATTGCCGAAAAACATAAGTAGTTGCAAAAAGTTCATAACTTATAAGTTTAATATTAAATATTGTAGCAACATTTGGCGCAAAAGATGAGCGAGCAAAAATAGAAGGTGAATATGATGAATCATCCTAACCGTGCATTCTCCTTTCAGGAGATCGATAGCAAAGATGATCTGGTAGCAGCGATGTTCAACCATAAATGGCCTCTTTGCTATAGCTTCTATCATGAGAAACTGCTCTACCTGAATGATGGCGTGAGCGAGGATTTGGCGGAATACGCCATCGTGACCATCGACAAGACGGAAGGTCGCTTTGGCATTCACGGGCATGAGGTGGGACGGATCAATACAACGCGCATGCAGGCCTGCGAGGCGTTAAATCTCATTTCGGAGATGAATGCGGGCCAATATACTGCGATTGGTTCGGTCCAGATTGTGGCAGAACCCAAATGGCACCACAGTTGCCAACTTTGCTGCTTGGATGAGGGAGTGTGAATGGTCATCAGTTTGATGTGATCAAGTCTTGACTTTAAGTTGCATGATGCCATCATATTTTTTTGGTCAAACTGATATCAAAGATGCTATACTCTGGCCGGCAATCGCAAATTAGCTGCAAATGATTCGTTTTCTGATTGCATTAGAACACATAGCATAAAGATTTATGCAGCTATGGCATTCGAAATAAGGAAATTTAAGCCATATTGGACCTAATGCGCGAAGTCTTAAGTTGAGCAAAATTACAGTGCTGTAGGCCTAATAACATGCATGTATATCTAGCTGATGGGTCCCGCATATTCTTTATAATTTTGTACTGATATTCGGGGAAATTTAATTAGACTTCATAATCATATCGCCTAGTGTAGTACCATTTATGCAACTATTCCGATCGCAATTAAAGATTTATGCAGATACGAAAAAAAGTTGCTACAAATAAGCGATTATTCTTTTAATTAATTGGGGTGATATCCTAAAGAAACGCCACAGAAAGCATTTTATAGCTAATTGCTTAACAATATGAATAGTTGCATGATAAATTGCAGAAACAAGGAGGTGAATCTAAATGTGTTGCCACGATGACGATAAGCATGAACACGTGCACGAGCACGATGGAGAGACGCATGTCCATGAGCATATCCATGATAAAGATCACAAGCATGGACATAAGTGTTGCCATTAATTCCGCAGCAATTTGACCGAAATATTGAAAGGTTGAAGAGACGCTGGCAAATATCCCTTGAGCGGACAGAAAGGATCATGAGCCAGAGTTGTTCTTCAACAGTGCTGACCAGTCTATCTGTATTTGTCAAACCAACCGATTTTATTTTTTGGTCACTCCTATTAATGATAGACCTGAACTCTGCCAAGTGGCTTATTTTTTCTGTCCACCACGAGGACTTCTTCTCCATCCTCAATTCCTGGATCAGAATCTATCACTTGCCCCGAGAACAGTCTGCCTCCACGAGCAATGAAAGACACCGCTGCATCTGATACTACTACCCTGCTTATTGATGATCTATCTGCTTGTGACATCATACAAACCTCGTATTACTTAATTTATCCGATATATGTCTTACTAAGTAATAAACTTTTTGATAGTATTGCTAATGAACATTAGCTTAAGGTGGGTGCGACATTATTGGACCTTATTTAAAGAAAACATGAACTTGCATCAAGAGTATGAGTCAAGTCGATCCTGCGATGAGCTTTCGGACCAGGCTAGCGTTTTATCGACTAAGGGTAGATGACCGTAGCACAAATAAGCAAGCCTAACGCCTCAGATGGAGTGTATCGGATCGACTTGACGCAAGCTACAGTCAATTCTTCATAATTATAAGCTTTTTGGTAATACTAAATTCTAAAATTCTTAAATGAATCAAAGACGAGAGTGATCCCGACAGCGCCCTGGCCCGGTCCAATGTCTTCTTGATGCTTAGGCGGCTCCATGCATTTCTATAGCTGAATGACAGGATTCTTATCTCGATCTTTACCAAATTGTATCTCATCTCCTATCATCAGCCCATGGTCAGGCTTTGCCCTCAAGCGGATATACTGGTCCCCGCAGCGCACGCCAATTGCAGGAATCTCCTCTTGTGCGGTAGCGCTCTCCAGTACCAGGACGCTCTTTTCGTCCAAAGACATCTGTCCTTTTGCCTCATATCCATCTTTACGAAGAAAAATAGCGGTGACTAGATCGAATCCTCTGTCGCAGCAGCTTTTTCTGATATTGGTGATCATCAATTGGGTCATCGCATGGTTGCTCCGTATGATCTTCATATTCTTTTTTAGAAGAGGAGTCCGGCCTGGCAGCGGCCGGAACCTGACAACAGGCAGACGACGATAAAGGAGGTCAACGGCAATCTGTCGTCATTCACTGGGTTAGGATATTACTAGTTAATAAGCTTTTTGATTTTAGTAGCAATATTCATATGTGCACCTTCTTCTCGAACATTTTTGTATCGATAGCAGGAAAATGTAATCTGCAATCACTCCGCACAAGTTCTAGGACATGGATTGCCTCTTCGCAACAAAGAATAGAAGATGCCAATTGATGTGATCGACTAAATGATATTAACTTCCGCGCGCAAGAATTTAATACGTAATATCTTACATGTAGAGTTGCGTTCAAACTAATGGAGCTATTTGATCATGAACCACGCAGCATCCGCATGTAAATACACAGGCATAGACAAGGATTATTCCATTGGGGATCTGGCGGCGTTTCACGGCCATCTGGGTCCGTATATCGTCCTGGGCTACAGGATGGGCAGATACGTCCGTAAGCATTTCTGCAGTGATCCTTTCCAGATGAAGGCAGCCGTCTTCTGCAATGGTGTGCCGCCTCAATCCTGCCTGGCCGACGGCATACAGATAGGCAGCGGCTGCACGCTCGGCAAGAGGAACATCGAGATTGTTGCCTGCGATGAGATTCGCAGCGAGTTTGCCTGCGGCGAGAGAAAAATAGTCATCAGTCCCAGGCAAATCAGCTTCCCACCTCAGAGCAGCGACAATTACAGCCTGCTTATCGAGAAGCTTGCTGAGGATATGTACAGCATGCCTGATGCACAGCTCTTCACTGCCGATATAAGCTAAAAGCGAAAGGTGAACGGCTTTGAGCATCGTTGAGCTGAGGGGCATCTATACCGCTTATGAGGGAGGCGAGAAGGCTGTCATCAGGGATCTCTCGCTATGTGTAGATAAGGGCGAATACGTGGTCATCGGCGGCCCCAATAGCGCCGGAAAGACGACACTTCTGGAGTCGATAAACGGCCTGATCAAGATCACGCACGGCAGTGCATCGGTCTGCGGCCTGGATGTCTCTTCTCATGCCGACGAGGTGCGAAAGAGAGTGGGCTATGTCATACAGAACTTCTATTTCGATCCCTTCACGCCCTTCACCGTCGAGCAGGTAGTGATGATGGGACGCTTTGGCCGTTTGGGGCTGATGAATCGTCCTGCGAGAGCCGACTACGATGCCGCCCAAAGAGCCATTTCACTCGTCGGAATCGAGGACCTGGCCCATAAGACCATCGGCACATGCAGCGGCGGCCAGCAGCAAAAAGCCATGATTGCCCACAACATCGCCAAGGAGCCGGAGGTTATGATGATGGACGAGCCTTTCAGCAATCTCGATTTTATTGCCCGAGAATACCTGCAAGGCGTATTCAAAGAGATGGTGAGAACGGGAGTGCCCATTCTCATGGTAGCCCATGCCTTCGATGGCCTTCCCGACATTCCCATCCACCTGGTGGTCATGAATCAGGGGACGATTACCTACGACGGAAATTGCGGGGCGGAAGAAGTGGATGACATCATCCGAAAAGAGTGCAGGTTGTCTGGAAAATGCTAGAGCCGCTTATACAAAATAACGTAGTCTGCCATGCCCTGGAGGCCATGATCTTTGCCTCCATCGCCTGTAGCATTCTCGGGGTAATCATCTCTCGCATGAGCCTTTCCTCCATCGGCTTTACCATGTCGCATGCCGCTTTTGCCGGGGCTGCCATTGGCATGTTCCTGGGAGGAAATGCCCAAATAGCTGCCATTGCCTTCAGCATGGCTGTAGCGGCTCTGATCGGGCCGGTGAGCGACAAAGCCAAGATGGCCGCAGATGCAACTCTAGGCGTGCTCTTTGCTATGTCCATGGCAGTTGCTATTTTCTTGATCTCTTACATGGAGTACATGGGCCAAGGTCTCTCGGCGAGCAGCCTGCTCTTTGGAGATGTCATCTCGCTTTACAGAGAGGAGATTTATGCCCTGGCAGCGGTCTGCTGCCTTACCATCATCTTCGTTTTGGCATTTTATAAGGAGATCTCGGCCATCATGTTTAACATGAAGATAGCTGAGGCCGCCGGTATTCGCGTCAAGCTGGTATATTATGTACTATTATTCATTATCGCCCTGTCTGTGGCGCTCAGCCTCAACATAGTGGGCGGCCTCTTGATATTCGTATTGCTTGTGACGCCTGCTTCCATAGCTGGCCAGTTCTGCTTTAATGTAAAGAGCATGTTCATAGTAGCGCCGCTTGTAGCTCTCTTCGTGAGCGCCTTCGGCGTCTGGGCGGGCTTTGAGTTTACCCTTCCAGTCGCTCCTCTGGTGGCCCTGCTGCTCACGGGGGTATTCGCATTATCCGTAATGCTGTCTTTTAAGAGAAGGATAAATACCAAGATGCATTGATGATTGAAGCTCTGAGTGGTGGTAATAATTAAGGACAGATTGTCAATCAGGCAAATCGGATCCCTCCTAGCTGATGCCGTAGATATGAAGACCAGTCCGGTATGCGTGTACGGTTCTGATTGTATACCGGAAGATGCTGTTCTGTCTTCTTTGCTCGGCGATTGCCTTGCCTGCAACATATTTCAGATCGCGGAAGGGAAGGTTAAAGTCCCGATTTATGCAGGAGATGAGCCTGGCCAAATCTTCTGCCGCTGCATGGGTGGGCCGGCATGGTTTGGATACAAAGGATTTGACCCCAGATTGCCGGGCCTGATGTCCACAGGATCTGCGGCTGCAAAGCAGGCAGGAAAACATTTGAAAGAGGATGAAAGCATCGCATGCGAAACCTACCGGGCAGTTGGTGAGATCAAGACCCTGGGCAGGTATGTAGTGATGAGGCGTTGTAATGATTTGCAAGAGGATTCAGGCGTAAAATGCATAATCTGTTTTGCCAGCGGCGAGCAGATCAGGGATTTATGTGCATTGGCTCATTTCGGCAGCCATGACGTCTTTAATTTAGTGTCGGTTCCCTGGGGCCCAGCATGCGCTACCCTGGTTACCTATCCAGCGGGCATGGCTGAAAATGCTTCATTATCTCGGGTATTTGTCGGTCCAACCGATCCATCGGCCAGGGATTGGCTGCCCGCAAACTGCCTGGCCATAGGAATTCCGGTAGAGATCGCCCGGAAGATGGCCAGTGATGTAGAGAGGTCATTTCTGGCTAAAAATAGATGATGTTTCTCATGATCGAGCTGCTCTTGTCCAGATGCTTATTATCTGCTTTGTTACATTAAATATGAAATTAAGGAGGTAATTAAGTCGATCGTAGTAAAACTTAAATATTTAATATTACTAACCGCAATTCATGAAAATTAAATTACCTAGCTTAGCCATACTGATGCTGGCGATTTTTCTGATAGTTCCTGCTTGCTCGCAAACAGCACCGTCAGCGCTCAAGATCGTCTGCACCACCAGTGTATTGATGGATCCGGCAACCTACATCGGCGGAGATAGGGTGGAGGCCATTTCCATCGCCGACCCTACCCTGTGCCCCCACCTGCAGACGGACATCATTCCAAATCGCATCCAGCTCAACATGGATTTCATCAAAGATGCTAACATGTTTATGGCTTACAACGACAGCAACGACCAAAGATATAACATGCCTGCAATTAATGATTTTATGAAGGCTAACAACTACAATGATTTTGAATGGAATACAGTATCCAACCCATCTCGTGGATGGAACACCCCGACCAACTCCAAGCTGCTGGCTGCCGAGGTGGAAGGGTGGCTCGCGAACAAAGACCCGTCCAACAAAACCTACTACGAGCAGCGCTGCAATGATTATGTAAAAAGCTTTGACGCCGTCGAGCCTACTGAGTCGGAAAAGAAGCAGCTTAACCAGACCAAGGTCATTGTTATGCTCTGGCAAAAAGATCCCGTGCAAGACTGGCTGGGCATGGATGTGGTCAACTTCTTCGCTCCTGAGTTTGCCATGAATGGAACCAAAACGGCTGCCAAGATCGTGGATGACATCAACGCCAACCCCGACAAATACCAAAACGTTACCTACGTCATCGAGAATATGCAGTCGGGAGAGCTGGCCAAGGGCATTGAAGAGTCACTAAAGGACAAGGGCATCAATGCCACTCGCGTCATCTTCACGAATTTCCCGGGATCAGTGCCTGGGGCGGATACCATGGCAGAGGTGCTCAGCTACAACAAGCACCTGGTTCTCTAGACAGTCTGCATATAACAGTCCGAATAAGTTTGGCTCTTGCAGGCTTGCCTATTGTTTCGCCCGGGCACTCCACTTTTTTAGCCTACAGATCCAGCGCTTTTTATGGTCTCTCTGTCTCGATGGCGATATTCTTTGCTGCATTTTCAGCGATTCAATCTTAAAAAATTTAACACATATTACACTAAACTGTAGTAAAATGTTTTATAGTAGGAGTACGGTAATAGTATGTTATGATAATAAGCAGGCTCGATGGGAACTCTAAGAAAGCCATCCGATCGGAGATACGCTACTTCGATAACGACCAAAATCCTGTTTCCAGGGACCGAGCCACTTGGGCAGTGTTCAGAGAGGTGGACGAAAATGGAGCGCTTCTCTTTGAAGCACAGGGATTCATAGATTAGCGGATGTCCTGAAATAAACTTATTGGAACTATAACTGCTTCTCAACCTCAGATCGAGGTTTCAACTTAACAAACCCATAGCTCATGAGAAACATTTATATCTCAGTATAACCTCTGTGTCGAGCTTCAGATGCAGTCAATTCTTGTTCAAAAATGAATCGGTTAGCATGAGGTTTGAAAAACCTTGGGAAAGAACATCATTAAGCCATGCGGGGAAAAAGCCGGAAACCATCGATCCTGTCCTTGCGCTCGGACTATTCAAGACAGCCTTTGCTGCTTGAGAACATCTTTTTTTGCTGTCGCTGCAAGCGAATCCCGATGTCAGGCGATGCCTGGCACGGGCATAACAAGAGAGCAAATGCTAAAACGGATAGATTCCGTTTGGGCATACTCTGCTGCTCTTCTCTGAAACTCAAAATTCTTGATAGAATCGGAGGAGCGCAAAATGAAATTGCCAATCGTCCTTGATGTTATCGGCACCGTGCTCAAGATCATTGGGCTGTTGATATTGGTGCCGGGATTTGTCTCTGCCTATTACCATGAAACCGGCGAAGTCGCCGCCTTTGCTCTGACGGCTCTCATTGCCATATGCACAGGTATTCTTATCAGTCGCTGCGGGGAAAAAGGAGCGATAGGAAATAAGGAAGCTTTTGCCGCCGTCTCTTTGGGCTGGCTTATTGCCACCGTTTTTGGATCTCTGCCCTTTATGTTTCTGGGCCTTGGCGTCGTCGATTCTCTCTTTGAATCGGTCTCCGGCTTCTCAGCAACGGGAGCTACAGTTCTGAGCGAGGCAAACAATCAGGGCTACTACATATTAAATTCCACGCTCGTCGATAATAGCATCTCCAACGCTCTCTTAAATGAAATCGCCCTTGGCCTGGACGCATACGGTATAGCCTGGCAAGCTGTGAACAGCCACACTTTCTACGGCCTGCTCTTCTGGCGTTCCTTCCAGCAACTTATCGGAGGCCTGGGGATAATCTTGATGGTGGTGGCCATCTTTCCCCAACTGCACGTGGCCGGCCGCCAGCTTTACAGGGCCGAGACGCTGGGGCCCAGCAAGGATCCCATCACGCCGCGTGCCACAGCTACAGCCAGAATTCTCTGGAAGGTGTATCTGCTTTTCAACGGACTGGAGATAATACTGCTTTATGCTGCGGGCATGCCATTCTACGATGCGATCTGCACTGCTTTTTCCACCCTTGCCACAGGCGGCTTCTCTCCCCAGGCATCCAGCCTCGTCGCCTACAATAGCCCAATCATCGAGGCCATTGTAGCCGTCTTTATCATCCTTGGCATGTCCAGCTTCACGCTGCACTACAAAGTCCTCACATATGACCGACTGGCCTGGTTTAGAGATGAAGAGTTCCGGTTCATGATAGCTGTCCTGGCATTCGCCACTGCAGTCCTGCTCTTCTTTGGAGGGATAGATGGCGCAATGATGGAGCGCTTTCGGTTTGCATCCTTCCAGGCCATATCCTTCATGGCAACGTGCGGCTTTGTGAATTCCCAGGATTACGATAAATGGTCTACAGCTGCAAAGCTGGCTTTGATGATGATCATGCTCATTGGAGGGTGTATCGGCTCGACCGCAGGTGGCATAAAGGTGGGTAGACTTCTAGTAGACTGCAAGTACTCCTATAGTGAGCTATTTCATATGCTTCATCCTCATGCCATCATATCGGTCCGCCTGGGAGAGACTAGAATACAGGAGAATGTCCTGCGCCCCATGCTCTTCTACTCTTTCTTCTACCTGGCAGTATGGTTGGCTTTATCTTTGGGACTGGCCATGGTTAGTAGCACTGATTCCCGAGTGGATCTGCAGGCCGTGGCGTCGGGAATTGCCTCATGCATGGGGGGCGTGGGACCGGGTTTTGGCATCATAACATTCGACTGGTCGCAGATAGGTGCTGCCGGCAAGATGATCGGCTTTTTCGCCATGTACATCGGTCGATTGGAGCTGATGCCCATATTCCTACTATTTATACCTGAGTTATGGAGGAAATAAAATGCGTATCTTGATTACCGGAGCTGGCGAAGTGGGCTTTCTCATAGCCAGCGAGCTTTATGCCGATCATGATGTTACCGTCATAGACAAAGATCTTGCTGCCTGTGCCCGTTTGCAGGATATGGATGTGAAGGTTTTGCAGGGCAATTCAGCCAATGCCCGTCTTCTTCAGGAGGCTGGCATCAAGAAAGCGGATATAGTGGTAGCCGTCACCGGCAATGATGAAGTGAATGTAATCACCTGCATCATAGCCAGTCACCTTGGCGTGCGCCAGACCATTGCCAGAGTCAGCAATCCTGAGTATATTGACCAGCCGGTCCAGGATAGAAAAGAGATAGGCATAAGCTATATGATCTGTCCTGAGCTGGCCATGGCCGAAGATATGGCAAGATCCCTCTACTTCTCATCCATGCTCATGAACCGAGACCTTGCCAAAGGATTGGTTGAGTTGATTGAATTCAAGGCGACTGAAGAGATGAACATCCTGGGACCCATCGAGGATGTCGCCCTGCCCGTGAATTGCAAAATCGTGGCCATAAATCGGGCAGGAGAGGTCTTCATACCCAAGAAGCGGGATGCTGTCCAGCTCAATGATCATCTCATGCTGCTTTGCGACTCCAAAATCCTTCCTGGCCTCAGGCAGATGCTGCATGAGTCTCAAAGTTCTCCCAAGGTCATGATCGTGGGCGGCGGAATGGTTGGTTTCTATCTCGCCAATAGGCTGGAGAAGATGGGTGTGGACGTCAAGCTTATCGAGCATAATGCAGAACGCTGCAGCGAAATCGCAGATAAGCTCTCCGATACCATGATCCTGAACGGCGACGGCTCTGACCTCGCGCTTCTGCGTGAGGAGGAAGCAGGCAAGATGGATGTTGTCTTCGCCGTGACCGGTCAGGATGACAAGAACCTGCTCTGCTCTCTGCTGGTAAAACAGCTCGGCGCCAAGAAAATCCTCTCCAGGGTTAACAGGAGCGTCTACATCAAGCTCTTTGAGATGGTGGGGGTAGACAGAGCAGTCAGCCCAGGACAGGTTACCGCCGACGCTGTACTGCAGAGAGTAATTGGGGGAGAAGAGGTGATCACCCTGAGCGACGAGAGAATGGAACTGGTGGATTTCATTGCTCGTCCAGGTGCCAAGATAGTAGGCAAGACCATATCCCGGGAGCTGCCCAAAGACTCACTGGCAGGACTGGTTATAAGAGACGGCATTCCGCTGGTTCCTGCGGATGACTTCAAGGCAGCTATAGGTGATCGCATCTTCGTGATGTCCATGCCTCAAGTCGCCTCCAAGGTAAAGAAGCTCTTCATATCCTAATTGTGAACTACCGCGTCCTGAAGGGCGCGGCTTCCCACTTCATCGCCAATACTTGCATCAGGGGTTATGTGATGTAGTGGTTTTGGTTCCATGGGCGCCACGGGCTGTTCCATCCCTGTGATGATATCAAAGTTATTGACATACGTCCGAGAGAGCTTATGCAGGAAATCGTCTCGTTGGCAGTTGATTCTTTTATGCAGTTAGGCGATCTTATCCTTGAGGAACTTATAATCCCACATTTCGCATTAACACTCCAATCCGTAGTATTTTTTGCAGTCTTTCCCGAGCAAATTTAGCACTAAATTCTGAGTTTCGCTCAGATTTATTTGCCGCTTGATCACATGTTGGCCTTCGGCTACTATTATCAGTGTCACTCTCATAAAAAGCTGAAATATCCATCTCATAGTTGGCTTCTGAGTCGGTTTTTTAAGTTGATTCGGAACACTCTGTCCCACTTCCTTCAGCCTTCTTCGAAGCTTCCACTCTGCATACGAATAGATCAGCAGACAGAGAACCATAATCATTGCCAGGGCCTCGATGCGTTCTTCTTTGCATTACGTCTCTCAAAAAATATCACTGATTGGCGTCTACCACGAGCTTAAGAAATCAAATCCCAAGGGGGAGCCTTTCCTGCAAAAGTTCTGCGAGATCAGCAAATGCAATCTCTTGCTATCGCTTCCTATCATACTCTCCTTTTATATCATTATCTTAACCACGAATTCCAGCGTTGGTTCCAAAGACGCTTTCCTCCTCTCTCTGCCATTTGCAATCGTCTCTCTCAACAACAAGAGTTCTTTTCAATCCCTGCATGCTCACCAAGCCCAGCCTTGCCAAATTGCACGATCCAGAGACGGGAGATGAGATCATTAAGCTGCACAAGGAGCGAATGATATCCTTCTTCTTCTTCTCTTTTATCTGCACATCCATGATCCTGCTGCTCATCTTTTTCTCATACGGTATTTTTATTGGGCTGCCTGTCGATATATTGCATTTGCCTCCCTTAACCCCCAAAGAAGCAGCGGAGATAATGATATTATATCTGGTATGCCTAGAACTGGCCACATTGATTGCAGAGTCGTTGCTGGCCACCTTTCTCAGGCCGACTTTGACTTTGAGGTATGACGAAAAAAATCGATAAAATAGAAGTAAAAGAGCAAAATGCCATTGATCGAGGCTCCCCTGCGAGAGCTGATGCACTCCTGGAAGGAGCCGGACAAGTTCTGGCATGAGCTGAAGGAAGGCAAGTACGACTGGTCCTACACGGCCATGCGCTACTGGCCGGACAGAGTGCTGGAGAAATGCAAAAAGAACAAGTCCTATGCTATCGTTCACGATATGCTGGACGTTTGCGAGGGAGGGAAATGACAGGCAAGGTTTCGGATTATCTGAGAAGCCTCATTAAAAAGCAGGTGGATGACAAATCGATAGCATAACAAAAGAATCGATACAGCGGGCTTTCGCTTATCTGAACGGCCATAAGGTCAACATGGGAATTGCCCAGGCCTTCGAGACTACAGATTTCCATGTGGAAGTGATCAACCTTCTCAATAATCATGTCTCATGTGATGCAGGCATAGGTTTAGTTGTGGCCATTTATTCGGCTTTAATGAGACAGCCGGTGCAACCTGGTTTAGTTGTTCTTGGAGATCTCAGCATCCAGGGCAACATCAAAGCAGTTCGCTCCCTGGCCGAGCCTCTCCAAATAGGAATGGATAATGGTGCAAGGTGTTCACTAATTCTCATTAAAATAAGAGGCACTTCTTAGAGGTCCCGGCAGATATCGTAGAGAGGGTCGATCCAATCTTTTACGGAGAACCCTTCGTTGCGGCGCGAAAGGCATTAGGGCTAAAATGAGGATATCTCTAAATATTTGATCAGTGATTCCAGCCAAGAATCGGTTCCAGTTGAATTGGCTAGGTTAAAATTGCCCTCAGCTCAGATGTCGCCTGAGCACATCTTGATAAAGCCTCTTTACGTTATCTCGCGTCTTGGCCATCTCCGGAAATCCCTGGAATTGCCTGGCCTCTGCCACGTCTTCGGACAGCTGAAGCTTATGCTGGCTGCGTGACAAAAACCAGCCCTGTTCGGCATAGTAGCGGGAGAGGTATTCCTGCTCAGTCTGGCCTGGGGTTGGCGTCAAGAGTCCATGCCTTGTCTCCAGCTCCGCCAGCTCCATCATAGTAGTATAGCCGGACCTGGCAATGATGAAACCCGCTCGGTTCATAAGCTCTGTCTTCTCCTCTGTGGAGACGTAGGAGTGAACAGTGGTGTGCTCGTCTAGCTTTTTATGATACTCCTTTTGCGGGCTTCCCAGGAGGACAACCTTCTCTCCTGGCAGCCTTTGCACCTGGCTCAAGATAATCTCCTCCAGACGGGTCCTCTGCGGCTCGGGACCGGAGGCGATGGCCAGAAAGTCGAGATCCCTGTCCACCACCATTTTTTTTGTGCTGGTCAAAATTCCTGCGTAATAGACCCTGCGATTCGTGGCATCCACATTGGAGCGACACAGCTTGCCGCTCAGGTTATTGTTGCATCCATTGGGATCGATATCCGGCACAATCACCCCTTCGAATTTGCTGTGAAAGAAGCTGTTGAAGGGCATGGTCATCACCTCAAATGGATAGAGATAGCGGGGCATGCTAAAACGAAGCTGGTGAGAGATGAAATAGCTGGGGACCTTGTCGCTGTAGACGCTCATACGGTTGTCGCTGATGATCAGGTCGAATCTGTTCTCTGCCAGGATCCCTTCAAATCTCCTTTTCTCCTGGGCAATGGCCCTGAGCAAGGCCGGAATGCCTGCGGCAAAGAAAGGCAGAAAGAATCGAGAGTTACTGTACGGCGCCGGATAATCCTTGAAGAGAATGAAATTACACTCTGGGCATTCTCTCTGCAAGAGGGCCAGGGAATTGCCGCTAGTTCCGATTGTTACATCATGCCCCCTCTGCAAAAGCTCCTCTATGATAGGAATGTCTCGGGTGGCGTGGCCCAGACCCCAGTTGAGGGGACTTACAAAAACATGTCCCATGAACAGGAACAGTGCAGTCTGATTGTATAAATCATTCTCTTCTATTTTTTAAAACTTTCTTAAATAATTTAAAATAAAATAGATTAACATTAAATAGTAGTAGGCTGATTCGCATTTAATTTGTGCTCAGAACTAATTATAGAGGTATTGATATGGCAAAGGATGTTCGCGATAGATCCATAGATCCTGCCAGTCAGGAGATGCTCGATATCTGCCGGAGATCAGGCCTTGAGACTGCATGGGATCGCCTGGAAAAACAGCAGCCACAATGCGGCTTTGGTGAGTTGGGACTGTGCTGTCGAAACTGCAACATGGGCCCCTGTCGCATCGATCCCTTTGGTGAAGGTGCCAGCAAGGGCGTTTGTGGAGCCACAGCAGACATTATTGTCGCTCGCAATCTGCTCCGCTCAATAGCCGCCGGGGCCGCCGCTCACTCCGATCACGGCAGAGGCGTGGCCCATACCTTCAAGCTTATGTCCGAGGGCAAGGCCCCCAGCTACCAGGTCAAGGACCAAGCCAAGCTGGAGCGGCTCATGAAGGAGTATAATGTGGACACGCAGATTGCTCTGGCTGAGGCAGTCATGGCCGAGTTCGGCAAGCAGGATGGTCCCATTAAATTCACACTGCGCGCTCCTGCCAAAAGACTCGAAATTTGGAAGAAATTCGGCATATATCCTAGGGGAATCGACAGGGAAATCGTAGAGATCATGCATAGAACACATATCGGCGTGGACAACGATTATGTGCACCTCATCTTGCAGGGATTGCGCGCAAGCCTCGCCGACGGCTGGGGTGGGTCCATGATCGCAACTGAGCTTCAGGATGTCATGTTTGGCACGCCGACGCCCACATTCTCTGAGGCCAACCTGGGTGTCTTAGAGCAAAATCAGGTCAATATCATTGTACACGGACATGAGCCATTGCTCTCTGAAATGATAGTGGCGGCGGCGGCAGATCCGGAAATGGTGGATCTGGCCAAGAAAGAGGGTGCTGTAGGCATCAACGTGGCTGGAATGTGCTGCACGGGAAATGAAGTTCTCATGCGTCACGGCGTCCCTGTGGCCGGCAACTTCCTGCAGCAAGAGCTGGCTGTGGCAACCGGTGCTGTAGAGGCCATGGTAGTAGACATACAGTGCATCATGCCTGCTCTGGGGGCGCTCACCGGATGCTTCCACACCAAGTTCATCTCCACATCCCCCAAAGCCAAGTTCCCGGGTTCCACGCACATGGAATTCCATGAAGAAACAGCAATGCAGACTGCCAAAGCGATAGTTGAGGCAGCAGTCATCAACTACCAGAACAGAAATCCTGCCAAGGTCCATATCCCCCATAGCAAGACCAAGTGCATGGTGGGCTTCTCAGTGGAGGCCATCGTTAGCGCTTTAGGCGGCACACTTGATCCACTTCTAGGAGCCATTAAGAGCGGTGCTATTCGAGGAATAGGGGCTGTGGTCGGCTGCAACAATCCCAAGATTGTTCATGATTACGGCCACATCAATCTGGTGAAAGAGCTCATCAAGAATGATGTGCTGGTGGTTACAACGGGCTGCAATGCCCTGGCCTGTGCCAAGGCCGGCCTGCTCCTTCCAGAGGCTGCGGATAAAGCGGGAGAGGGCTTGAAGGGAGTATGCAAGGCACTCGGAATTCCGCCAGTGCTGCATATGGGTTCCTGCGTGGATATCAGTCGCATTCTGGTGGCGGCCGCGGCCATTGCCAATGCACTGGGCGTGGACATAAGCGACCTTCCCGCCGCTGGCGCCGCACCGGAGTGGATGAGTGAAAAGGCGGTCTCGATTGGAGCCTATGTGGTAAGCTCGGGGGTGTACACTGTTCTTGGAACGGTGCCTGCTGTGCTGGGAAGCCCAGCCGTTGCCGGGCTACTCACCGCGGGAGCTAATGATGTAGTGGGTGCGGCCTTTGCTGTAGAGCCGGACCCATTCAAAGCGGCATCGCTAATGATCGACCACATAGACAGCCAGCGCAAAAAGCTGGGCCTGTGAGGAGCCACGCATGAAAGAAGTGTTCGTCCGCCTGGACAGATGTCTGGGCTGCAAGTCTTGCGAGATTGCCTGCGCCGTGGAACATTCGGTTGGCAAGAACCTGATAGCTGCCGTCTCTGAGAAACCGGCACCGGTGCGCCGGCTTTATGTGGAGATGGCAGAGGGGCAGAAGATGCCTCTCGTCTGCCGCCATTGCGAGGATGCGCCTTGCGTTGCCGTCTGTCGTACAGGCGGCATGCACCAGGACCCGGTCACAGGCATCGTCGATCGCAATGAAGAAAACTGTGTGGGCTGCTGGATGTGTGCCATGGTCTGCCCTTACGGAGTCATAGGCAGGCATACCGAGGTGCGAATGGCTGTGAAGTGCGACCGCTGCAAGAATTTGGAGGTTCCGGCATGCGTTGCTGCCTGTCCGACTGGGACTCTGATCTTTGCCACACAAAAGGAATTTGTGGACATGATGAGAAAGGAGGCAGCAGCCAGGATCGGTCGCGAGGCCAGAAAGCTGGCCAGGGCCTGAATTCTTTCAAGCACCATTAATTGGTGGGAAGAGACTTCAGAGATTGGATACAGGTGAAGCTAGACGATGGGCGTCAGGCTGATCCTGTTTCTATCTTCCAGAAGCATATAGTAGGGCTCAGTTCTGGGAATGATTCCATAAAGACACAGCCCGCCGTTCAATTCATTGACCAGCAAATAAGTATCCGCAGTATGGACGGCCATGTTCATGCTCTCCTGGCCGCTCTTCACAACGAGCACATTTATGTCGTTGGTCTCTTTCCAGTTGCGTATCATCAGGTTGACTAAATTGAGCACCGCTTTGTAGCCAAAGGCAAACTCAATGGAGTCCAGGCCGATGATATTCAGTATAGGTCGGCCCGTTCTTTCTCGCAGTTCATCCCACTTCTCCTGCAGCTCCTCTCCCCATTCTACCGGATCCTCTCCCTCCGGCGAAGAGACAACGACATTTGTAGGCACAAAAATGTCGCGAGTGCTGAGCTGATAGCCGATGCTTGGCAGAATAAAGACGCCCCTGCCGTTCTTAATGGCATTTGACGCCAGAGCTGTCAGGATCTGGTAGTACCTCTTGCCAACACCGTGGTCTATCTCCAAGACATTGCATGAGCCGTACTTCAGACCGCCCGTAATGATATCCAGGTCAGGAATGCCCGTGGATATGCGATCCACTTGAGGATCAGGAACTCTCATACCATCGCTGGCAATTCTTGCGTCCTTATGTTCCCGGTAAGGCTCAAAGAATCGAAATCGCCCATTGTGTAATGTGACTGTGTAGGTCTTCTGGCTAATTTCGACCCCCCGGAGCTTATCCAGTTTTATCTGCCGAACATAGCGGCTCCTCATGCTCCCTTCAGCATATCCGGGCAGACGGAACTGCTCCATTGTCACTACTCCGTCCACAATGTAGTCCAGAGCCATGACACTGGCAAATTCTGAGACAAAGATCAGGTGCGTGTCCAGATCGCGGGCAAATTCGCAGATATTTTGCTCGAAGCTGTGTTGGGCATTGCCGATGAGGTGAGCTGTATAATTCAAGACAGCATCCCAGCTATCTATGATAATCATGGGATTGTCCATCTCCTCTGACTCATCAAAGAATACCTTAAAAAAATCTAAAACTGCATAATAGTTGGATAGATCCTTTCCTACAACCTTCAGGCTTTCCAGGAGTTTGGTCTGGGTGGCATTGACCACATTCTTGGGTGGTACGACCTCTTTCACCCAAGGATTGGTGGCATAGAGTCGGCGCGGATCTATGCGAGTGGATATGTACATTCCATTGCAGTCCTCGCATAAGTTATTCATGATCTCCAGGGCTAAAGTAGTCTTGCCGGTTCCGGGCAAGCCCTTGATAAGAAGCGTCTGGCCGCTTTCAACCGTGAAGAAATCTTTGATCTCCCTTGGTATAGACATTTGCGGGGCGCTGGGCATGTATTTATTCCTCGATTAATATGTCCTCTGCAGTTTTGCACATGCATTTGTTGGCTTGCTTCAGGAGTGCGCATATCCTATCCAGGTCAACCTGAAATGAAAAGCAAATGGTATTGTCTTCGTCGCTGCAAAAATCAATATTCACCATTGGTTGCGCCTCTACATTCAAAGTCTGCGTTCCCTCTTCCCTATGCTTCATGCCCGTTCTTCTACTTCTCCAGAGCTTGGACGGGCCCACCTCCACAAATTCGACCGAGCCTTCGGAGCTGAGCACTGAGAGGTATTTAATCACCGTGGTCTTGCTGACGCCTGCTTTCTTGGCCACATCTACCGTGGTAAGACCTACCTCGGCTTCACCTATAACATCCAGGATCTTTTCTTTGTATGAGGCCATTTTTGCTGCCACCGTTCGCTTGGTAAGAGGCAAGACTTGTATCGCAAGGCATTATTTGATCTACTCATATTTCAATATTTCATAGAGATTCTTGCGAGGCAATCATGCCCGATCCAAGAAGGGAACAAATAAATGCAGATCGGTCTTAGGATGTTTCGGCAGGAGAGATAATGGCAGCGGAAAGCAATAGCATCAAACCAGCCTACGAGGACCCCTGGCCGCCTGTACGCGGCGACTATCAGGTAGGCAACGCAAATGCGGGTGTGGCGGTGGTAACCTTAGCCAGTCCTATCTACCCAAAGGGCGCTGCCATCTGTGGCCAGTGCAAGACTGAGAATCTGGGCGTTGAGAAGATCGTGGCCAATGTGATATCCAATTGCAATATCAGATTCCTTATCCTCTGCGGCGTGGAGTCGAAGGGCCATCTGCCCGGCAACACCATTCTGGCGCTGCATAAAAATGGCATAGATGATCAGGGCAGGATAATCGGCTCGCATGGCGCCATACCTTTCATCCAGAATCTGCCGGAGCAAGCCATCGCGCGCTTCCAGAAGCAGGTGCAGTTGGTGGACTGCATCGGCCTGGAAGATATTGGGCAGATAGAAGAGCAGATCACCAGATATAGCCGCCTCTGTGAGCCCTATCCTGAAAAGCCCTTCCAGGTAATAAAAAGAAAGGCCGCATCGCAGCAGATTGCATTTGGCCAGGGGGACCTATCTTTTGGCGGCAGGGTCGTCATGGATACATCAGCCTGGCTCGTTAAGGAAGAGACTATGGCGAAGGCTAATGCAGAGGGATGACAGTTGTTTCGATTCAGCAAAGAGCAGTCCATTGTAAATGTGGCGGGCGTAAAATTGGGGGGCCAGTGTGGCCAGTTGCCTTCGGTTCTATGCGGCACCATATTCTATCACGGGCACAAGATTGTAGCGAATGAGGAGAGAGGCATCTTTGACAGGACGGCAGCAGAGAAGCTGATATCCCATCAGGCAGAGCTGTCCGAGGAGACTGGATGCCCTTGTGTACTTCACCTCTTCGCCCGCAGCATCGAGGCTTTTCAACGGTATCTCGATTTTACAGAACGGGTCTGGGATGGCCCCTTCATCATAGATTCCGCAGATGCTGCCACGCGCTCTGCCGCCGCGCTTCTGACATCGGAGATCGGCTATGCCGACCGGGCCATCTACAACAGCATCAGCCTGGCCACGGAGGAGAGAGAGGGGCAGGCGCTGCTGGACAGCGAGGTCGATTCGGCCATCATCCTGGCCTACAACCCATCCCAGCCGGGCGTGGCTGGCTCATTGTCCATCCTGGAGACGGGCGGAAATGTGCGCGAGAAGGGCCTGCTGGCCGCAGCCAGGGAGATGGGAATAAGAAATCTGCTCATCGATCCCGCTGTGCTGCCCCTGGGAAGTGGCGCCGGGTCGGCTCTGCGCTTTTCCGTGACTGCCAAGGCGCGTCTTGGCCTGCCCGTGGGCTCAGGAATTCACAATGCTGTATCCTCCTGGCCATGGCTTTCCAAAAAGGAGAGGGCGGCCCGAAAGGGCTGCGATGCGGCGGCTGGGGTCATGCAGCTCCTGGCGGGGGCCGACTTCCTGCTGTACGGGCCGATCGAGAGCGCAGACATCATCTTTCCGGCGGCGGCGTTGGCCGACATCCTCATTGCCGAGGCGGTGCGCGACCTGGAGATCGCTCCGGGGGAGGGGCACCCGCTGCACCGATTGGTTTAGGATATGCTTCATGCGAATATGTGCACTCTTTGTGAAGGCAAGCTGCGTGAAGGTTTCACAGACCTTGTACTGACGGCAGGATATGAATTAGTCGTTATAAAAAAGGTTCCAGCTCTTGTATGTTGTTGCTGCGGCGAAGCGTATGCAACAATCGAAAATTACTGCGACATGCTTGGTAACGCACTCAGACGAAGGTCAGAGCACGAAGCAGTTCAGCTCTAGCTCCACCTATGCTAGCCCCCCCCGGCCACGCGCTACCAGGCGCGCATGTGCGGACGCGGAAGGGATGAGCCAAGGTATGCTTCACTTCTGCAAAGTGCTCCTCATCTCTTTCTGCTGCATCGAACACTCCGCCAGAACACGGGCCAGATCTCCCAGTCGCACAGGTTTGCTTATGTAATCGTCCATGCCGGCCTCGATGCATCTCTTTCGATCGCCCTCTAAAGCATGTGCTGTGACGGCGATTATGTGAGGCAATCCATTTTTCCAGCGTTTGCGAATTGCCTTTGCCGCCTCAAATCCGTCCATCTCCGGCATTTGTAGATCCATTAGGACCACATCATAGTCCTGGCGCAACAAAGCCTGCAAAACCTCCTTGCCGTTGGCTGCCACATCTGCACGAAGCCCCAGCTTCTTGAGCATTAACAGGACAACCTTCTGGTTCACCAGATTATCTTCTGCTAACAGCAGCCTCAAATGATCTGGAATATCATGCTGCAAAACCAACTCCGTGGGCTTCTCTTGCATCTGCAGACATTGCTGTGGCGTCGCTGCATCCGCTAAAATTGTGAAGCCAAATGTGCTTCCCTTTCCAAATTCGCTTTTCGCCCAAATGGTCCCACCCATAAGCCGCACCAGCCTTTTGCTTATGGCCAGACCCAAACCTGTTCCGCCATACTTGCGAGTGGTAGACATATCCACCTGGCTAAATGACTGGAAGAGACTGTGCATGTGATCCTGGTGGATGCCGATCCCCGTATCTCTAACCGAGAAGAACAGCTTGGTACTTCCATTTTCCTGGCTTTCGCCCGAGACCTTCAAAGATACCTCACCACTATCTGTAAACTTGATCGCATTGCTGAGGAGGTTTATTAATACCTGGGAAATGCTGGTGACATCTCCCTGCAGCCTTTTGGGAATGGAGGCATCAATATGATAATAAACGTTAATATACTTCTCTGCGGCAATGGGCATGAGCAGATCCATTGCCTCTTCAATACATTTGCTCAATTCGAAGGGCTGCTTTTCCATCTCTCTCTTGCCTTCTTCGATCTTGGAGAAGTCCAGGATATTGTTGATAACGGATATGAGGACATCACCACTGCTGCGCACCATCTCTAAGCAGTCTCTTTGATCCGGCTGAAGGGGAGTATCAAGAAGTATTCCAGTCATACCTATGATGGCGTTGAGGGGAGTTCTGATCTCGTGGCTCATGTTAGCTAAGAACTCGGATTTGGCGCGAGCCGCAGCTTCAGCTTCATCTTTAGCCGTGCGAAGAGCCTCCTGCGCCTTCTTTCTCTCCGTAATATTGCGCACAGATTCAATGGCGCCGGTGATATTGCCATCAGAATCGTAAAGCACGGTCGCACTCCCCTGCAAAAAAACCCCACAACCTCTCATATCAGGCAGGAAGGCTTCCCGATATAAACTGCCATCTTCCTGTCTGACCAGGTTTTCGTAAAGATTGCCGATTGTCCAATCCATTCTGCCCCACTCGTCATATTTATCTAGTGAGGACTTATTATATTCAATCACGAGATCGGCCAGCATTGGCCGACGTTTACCATAAAAAGGAAGTGCGTACTCATGATCGCTCTTTCCCAGCATCTCTCTGGCTGCAATGCCGGTCATAATCTCGATTGCTCGATTCCAGGCAATGACTGTGCCCTTCCTGTCAATAACAAAGGTGGCGTCAGGCAGGAAATTGATGATATCCGCCAGGCGATTCTCGGAGTTTTTTATCGCATTTTCAGCCTCTATTCGGTCAGTTATGTCTCTAATAGATTCAATAGCTCCAATTAATTCCCCTTCATCATCACGAAGAGGAGATGCCGTGGCCCAGATATAGGTCCTATGTCCGCCCAATAAGAAAGGCGCGGCGGTTTCCGCAAATAGTGTATCTCCTTTTTTTTCGACATAACGGTATTGAGACTTTATATCTGCATTTTCGTCGTATATCAAATCGACAAGAATCGGCCGTTGCTCTCCATAAAAAGGAACTCCATACGCATAGTCACCTTTGCCGATTATATCCTGTTTTTTAACCCCGGTCATCTCCTCTATGGCCCGGTTCCAGGCAATAACTTTTCGGTTCTTATCTATGACAAAGGTGGCATCAGGCAGAAAGTCAATTATGTCCATAAGCTGACGGCGGGTGAGATTCACCACCTCATCAGGGCCATAGCCGGTCTTTACTTCCTCGCAAATGAGCTGATTTGCACCATTTTCCTGCTGAATTGCTATAAATTTTATGGTCTTTTCCGTCCCATTCTTGCAGGTTACTGTAAACGTCCTGCACCTTTTTATGCCATCTCCGATTTCATTTTTGTCACTGATCCAGGTAGCTATGGCTAACCTTCGATAATCCGGGTCAGGATAGGCCCTCTTAAACCATTCTTTTCCGCAAGAGACCTCTTCCGGCCCATAGCCGAAAATCTCAATAAATTTCGGGTTTATGCTGCTGAATGTTCCGTCTTTTTCAATAATGGCGATGGCCAAAGGAGCATTCTCAATAATGCTCGTAATGTTGCAACTGCGATCTTCCAGCTCTTCCAGATCGACTCTAAGGCGTTCTATCATTTCTGATATGGCCTGACAGGTCGGGCAGTTTTTTGCGATTTTGCCGTTCAACTCATCTAATGTAATGCTGATATCATTTATTTTATCGCTGAAGTAGCTGCCCATAACTAAGACACCAAGTTAAAGAAGAGCATTCGCATCCTCATTAATATTCATTTCGATAGGCCTAATTTGGACTCAATAGTGACATTCTTATCCAGGCGATAATCTATATGAATCGAGGTTATTATTCTCTGCACACCCATATCAGCCAGCTTTTTGTTTGCTTCTTCGATAACCTCAAAAAGCTGCCCAAAGCTGCTCGCCTCAACGGCGGTAGACATGGGTCCGGCAACGAACTTGATGCCGGACTGATTCAAGAGTTCATGAACCGCCCGCACATATTGAGATGCGCTGGTCCCAGTGCCCATGGGAATTGTAGTGAAATCCGCTATTATCATAATAGTACATCAATCTACAGATATAGAAAAGCTTTGAAGATCCGGCCAAAATGGCATTGGTTTGGCCCTGTTTACATGATCCGAACCGACGAACCTAAGCGGGCGGCAAAAGAGCGAAAAGCTTCTTCGCCGATGCTACCGGATCTTCTGCCCCATAGACAGATCTGCCCACGATCAGATAGTCTGCGCCCGCCTGCAATGCTGCAGCGGCAGAGCCACCCTGGGCACCCACGCCGGGCGAGATAATGATGCGTTCTCCGATGATGCAGCGGATCTGCTTAATTCTTTCCGGGCGCGTGGCTGGAGCCACCACACCGGCTGCGCCCACCTCCACTGCCAGCCGGGCCATCTTCTCGGCCAGGGGTGCCATAAACTGCTCTGCACCGGGATGGCTCATCTGCGTGACCACAAAGAGATCGGCTGCGTGCTCGGCGGCGCTCTTGGCACAGGCCTGCAAAGAGTCCTTTCCAGGGAAGGCCTGAGCGATGATGCCGCTCGCCCCTGCATCAAGGACCGCCTGGCAGATGAGCCGGTTGGTGTTGGGAATGTCTGCCACCTTCAAATCGGCAATGACCGGCGCAAAGGCACTGATCTCAGTCACGATTTCAAGGCCAGCCGAGAGGATTAGCGGATAGCCGATCTTGATGGCATCAAAGTAATCTTTAAGCTGCATAGCTAACGAAAGAGCCTTTTCTCGGCTGGTGACATCAAGCGCCAGGATCAATCTTGTATCTTGCTTCATTTTTTCATCTTCATATCGAATTCACATCTAAATGCACTCGCTGATCAGTACCATTGCCTCTCGCAGATCGCCCACTACCTCGCGGCCGGAGCGCTCTCCCTTGCGGTCTAGAAAGAGTGCATCCAAACCTGCCTCCAGGGGAGACTCATAATCATAATTGTAATGATCGCCGATATGCAGAACCTCGAAGGGCTTCACTCCCATGTGAGCGCAGACTGTGCCGTAGATCAGAGGCGATTTCTTTACCTCTCGGAAATCAGAGGTGGCAGAAAAGATCTCTTTGAAGTAGTCCGACAGACCTTCCAGCTCAAAGTCGATGAACTCGCGAGCAGCATTGGAGGTCACTACGAGATCGTAGCTTTCACAGAGCTGATCCAGCACCTCCTGCACCTCTGGATAGATCTCAATCTCGTCCTCGTACATCTGCAATAGCTCTTCCTTGCCCACCTTCAGCCCGAACCTCTCGATCCAGTAGAGCAGGTCGTACCACTCCAAATGGTCGCTGCTGATCTTCATGTACTCGCCGACAACGTATTCCTTGGCAGAAGGAAAGTCCAGGCCGGTCTTTTCAGCATAAAGCATGGGCATGCCTTCCATCCAAACCTTGTCCACGAATCTGGAGTTGACCAGGGTGCCGTCCATGTCCAGGGATATGACGCGAATCATCTAATTCTCCGATTTTGATAATCTACACTTCTGCCTTGGGTTATTATCTTTTCCGAAGCGCAAGACCCTTGTATCTCCAGTTCTTCCTAAACGCTTATGCGCAATTTCATCGTTGTCGGTCACAAGGCCACCACCACTCCCAACTTCTCCCTGGAAGACATCCCCGGCACCTCCGGCCGCCTGGACATTCTCTGCCGGGCCGTCACTGCCAGCTTCGTCATCTCTCATGGCATTCGAAAGGACGTTTGCGTCTACCTGGTCCTCTTAGGCGGCGAGACTGCCAAGACGATTCAGCTTCGTGGCGAGACACTTCGCCACCTCAACCCGGACGAGCGCACCACTGCCGCTCTGCTAAAGAAAGCCCTGGCGCTGACAGCTACTGCGCAGTGGGCCATGTCTACCTCCGGCATCTTTGTGCGCACGGGCGGCTTCGCCCAGTTGCTGGCCGATCTGAAAGATGCAAAATTGATCTACCTGCGCGAGGATGGTACGGATATTCGCGGCCTTGAGGCAAACGGCTTTTCTGGCGAGACTGCCTTCATCCTGGGGGACCATACCGGCATGACGCCGGAAGAGGAGGCTCTGATCGAGCAGGCCGAGGCAAAGGTTGTCTCCCTGGGGCCGACCAGCCTGCATGCCGACCACTGCATAGTGCTCTTGAACTGGTTCCTGGACACCAACGTATTTATGCAGGGATGATGATAATAACTGCCTGAGTGAATGGGGTGTTGCTACAATGTCTAATTCCAAGAGTCCGTTAATTGCGGTGATATTGAATCTCATCATCGCCGGGTTGGGTCACGTCTATTTGGGGTACACCAAGCGAGGTGTAGTACTGTTCTTATTCTCGGCGCTGATCGCAGTCATCAGCTCGGGACTGGGCTGGATTGTAGGCGTTCTCCTCTGCTCATACGATGCCTGGCAGCTTGCCAAGAACAGACCGGCTCCATTTGACTTCCTTGAGAAATATTTAGAACAGAACACTGTGGATTGGGATCATCTCTAAGTTCGAGTACGTATAACTAGTTTGTCTGTTCTTCATTTTTTCAAGCTATTAGGGCGGATACCTATTTTATAAACATTTTTGATACGCTACCCCTCGATTGTGCGCGACGGATTTTGGATTTTCTATTTATTTTATCTTTCACTTAATTGTGAACGTTATCCTCGCTCATACGATGCCTGGCAGCTTGCTAAGACCCGCTCCCTTCGACTTCCTGGCGAAATATATCGACGAATAGTAGATCGCTTAGTTGTGTAAAGCATTGCAGTTATAAGCCTTGAAGTGCAAGTTGAAGTAGAATGAGAAAGGCAGACGCAAAAGAGCCATCACAGCCACTCGCAGAGGTATTTGGCCATCTTGTGAAGGATCAAACCAGCAAAGCGAGTCGATATCGATCCCTTCGCCTTTGTCCTTTTAACAATAAAGTTCCCAACTGCACCAAAGACAAAGCAAAGAATCCACTTGGCGTATGCAGCATTTATTATTACGACAAGCCGGTCATCACCTGTCCCATAAGGTTTCGCGAAGAATGGATAATCACCGGCGACGCTGCATCATTTTTCTTTGGAAAGGAAGCGACGTGGAGTTCCTTGACAGAGGTCAGGCTAAATGATGCCAACGGTAAAACCGCAGGAAATATCGATGTTGTCCTTGTTGCTTATGACGAATGTGGAAAGGTTTACGACTTTGGCGCTCTGGAGATACAGGCAGTCTACATTTCAGGCAATGTGCGCGATCCCTTTGAGTATTATATGAAAGATCCAACCGGCAACTCATCCATGGATTGGTCCAGCCAGCCCAATTATCCCAGACCGGACTATCTTTCTTCATCTCGCAAACGACTTGTCCCGCAGCTTCTTTTTAAAGGCGGCATTCTTCATAGCTGGAAAAAGAAAACCGCTGTGGCTCTAAGCAAGGATTTCTTTGATACCTTACCACCATTGGAACGCATAAGCAAAGATGAGGCAGATATAGCATGGCTAATATATGACATGCAACTCGTCGATCATAACGGCCAAGAGAGGTACGCTCTCAAAAAGATCGACGAGGTTTATACGCAGTTTGAAACATCACTGAAATCAATCACTACCCCCTTGCCCGGCAAAGTTGACGATTTTATGAAACGCCTTCAAGATAAGCTAGATGAGCAGCTTGAGACTGCTCCGATAAATAATACAATCGAAGAGGTTTTTTAATGACTGCAACCAGGCAAGCTATGCTCTTCTCAGAATCTAATAATTTTTACACTGCAAAGCCGGTAAATGTGGCTTCCGTTCCTCAGAGGAGCCCCTTTCGTTATCCAGGAGGAAAGACCTGGTTTGTTCCTGCCTTCAGAGAATGGATGAGCCACAAGTATCAAAAGCCGCAGATGCTCATTGAGCCATTTGCTGGCGGTGGGATCATCAGCCTTACCGCACTTTTTGAAAATCATGTCCAATGCGCAGTCATGGTTGAGCTGGATGAAGACGTAGCCGCAGTCTGGCAATCCGTGGTTTCTGGGAATGGGCCGTGGCTGGCAGATCGCATTTTGTCCTTTAAGCTGTCTCGTGAGTCCGTGATTTCGGAGCTTTCAACTCCGGCAGTTGAGATCAAAGAGAGGGCTTTTCAAACCATCCTGAAGAACCGCACATTTCATGGAGGTGTGCTGGCTAAGGGGTCCGGCCTCATCAAGTTGGGAGAGAACGGAAAGGGCATAAGATCTCGATGGTATCCGAAAACACTGGCTAATAGACTTCTAAATCTCGAAAAGGTCTCCGGCAAAATTGATTTTCGCTCAGAAGACGGCTTGAAGGTCATGCGTGACTTTTCGGACAGAGGGGATGCAGTATTCTTCATCGATCCTCCTTACACGGCAGGAGGAAAGAAGGCAGGTAAAAGACTCTACAAATACTGCGATATCGATCACGAAGAATTGTTTTCCATTTGCGAAGCGCTGCAGGGAGACTTCTTGATTACCTATGACAATGCTGATGAGGTAAAAGAGCTGGCCAGAAGTCATGGATTTTCCATGCGACTAATTCCCATGAAGAACACTCACCATGCAAAAATGCAGGAGCTTGTCATAGGTAGAGACCTTTCCTGGATGGATCAATTGCAAGCTCTAATAAACCAGAAGCTCGATTGCAGGACATGAAGAGTCATTATGAGTGAAGACAATTTTGAGAATCCCAAAGACAACATCATTGACACGGCCAGGAAGATCATCGCCCTCGGCCCCATCTGCGACAGTTGCCTGGGCCGTCAGTTCGCCATGCTCTCTACCGGCCTTACCAATGTAGAGCGAGGCTGCTCCCTCAAGACGGTGCTGGCCATGCAGGCTGCCGCTGACGAGGACTGCGCCCTGCAAGAGGAACTGGCGCCATCCTTCCGATCGGCGCGCCTCAAGCTGGGACGCAAGGACGAAGAGGACTCCCGCTGCACCATTTGCCTTGGCGAGATGACCCCTGCAAACTTGGACGCCTGGGCGGAGAAAGCGGCTGCGGCTATAGCTGACCGGGAGATTGAGACCCTTGTCGTGGGCACAAAGATGTCCGGCCTTCTCTCCGAGAACGAGGAGCTGCTCCTGGCCGACGGCGGCTCCACCCATGCCGAGCCCTTCAAGTCTGAACTGAATCGCGAGGTAGGAAAGAGGCTTTCCGCCCTGGCAGGAAAGACGGTTGATTTAAAGAACCCGAATGTTGTAGTTCATCTCAATTTGGAGAAAGGCGAGGTGGAATTGCAGGTCGCATCCATCTTCATTCGCGGACGCTACCGAAAACTTGTGCGCGGCATTCCCCAGACACGCTGGCCATGTCGCGAGTGTCGCGGTCGCGGCTGCCCGCGCTGCCAGGGCACCGGCAAAATGTATCAGGAGTCTGTGGATGAGCTGATTCGCCCTGCGGTTATGGCGGCAGCCGCTGCCGAAGACACCGTCTTTCACGGTGCAGGTCGCGAGGACATCGACGCCCGCATGATGGGCACCGGTCGCCCCTTCATCGTTGAGGCGGTGCGCCCACTCGTCAGGACCATTGATCTGGCCAAGCTGGAGGCAGAGATCAACCGCTATGCGGCAGGCAAAGCAGAGGTCCTGGGCCTCGCCAAGGCAAATTGTGCAATGGTTGAGAAGATCAAAGAGGCCACATTTGAGAAGACCTACTCCGCCCTGGTAAGGCTCGGTGCCGAGGTTTCAGAAGAAAAGCTTAAATCCGTCCTGAAAGAATTGCAAGGGCCGATCGATCAGCGTACGCCAACTCGCGTGTCTCACCGAAGAGCAGATAAAGTCAGGGTGAGGAAAGTACATAGCGCTGATCTACTGGAGGTTACGGGCAATTTGGCCCGCATAAATATAAGAGGCGACAGCGGTCTGTATATCAAGGAGTTGATCTCCGGAGACGGAGGAAGGACCCGCCCGAACCTTGCAGAAATCCTCAAAATCGACGCGATCGTCGAAGAACTAGATGTAATAGATGTAGGTGGAGAATCAGATGGCACATCATCACGGAATGCGGAAGAAGTCCAGAGGTAAACTGAGCAGGACCGTCAGAGCTAAGGGCAAGTCCTCAGTGGTCAGGGCAATTCAGGAGTTTCAGACGGGCGCAATGGTTCACGTAATCATCGATCCCAGCATACACAAGGGCATGCCTCATCCAAGGTTTCACGGAAAGACGGGCGAGGTTGTGGGAACAAGGGGAAGAGCCTTTGTCCTGAAGGTCACTGACGGCAACGCAAGCAAGACATTGATCACATTACCAGAACATCTGACAGCACAAAAGTAGATGATTGTTAAAAGCGTATTGCAGGAGGATATCCTGACCATGGCGGAGGTCAGGGAGATCCTGGACCAGATCCGGCAAAAGCGTGCCGATGAAGAAGAAGAACTGGGTTACGAACTGCGCCGGGCTATCAGGCATGCCGATCTCTTTAGCAAGGGCACGGCAGAAGAAAGCCGGCAAATGGTAGCGGAGCTCATGAAGCTGGAAAAGATGAACAAGATAATTGCCGTAAAGATCGCCGATATCAGGCCCGTCACCAAGGACGAGTTGAGGGCGATTTATGCCAAGGAACGGTTCACTTTAAGCGAAGAAGAGCTCAACAGCATTCTAGAGATAGTATTCAGGGGGTAAGGCATATGCCTGAGGGGAGACCGCCGAAAAGAGAAGAAGTAGCTAGGATTCTCGACTACCTCCCCTATGGACGTACTCCTGACTCTCGGAGCTACCAAAAGCAACCACTTATTCAGGCCGTAGGAGAAGCCAACTTCGTTCTTATGGAGATGACACCCAAGGAGGGCGCAGTTCCTACTGCCGGGACTCGAGTCTACATAGGCAGCGGTAGTCGAGATATCATTGACCATGTCAATCGCAGAATCGACTATTCAGAGCTGTCCAATAACGCCAAGCTTGAACTCACGTATCAGATTGTGAGTATAATCCTGGATAATGAGCCCAGATTCATTCGCTACTTTAACGAGGCAGGACCTATCACTACCCGTATGCATGCCTTGGAGTTGCTGCCTGGGATTGGCAAAAAGCTGATGTGGGCGGTCCTCAATGAGCGCAAGAAGGGTGCTTTCAAGAGTTTTGCCGATCTGATGGAGAGGGTGAAGGGGCTGCATAATCCCGAGAAGATCATCTGCAAGCGCGTCGAGGACGAGCTGATGGATGACAGGATCAAATACCGCGTATTTACCACAATGCCCCGCATGAGATGAAGCTTGGGCAGCATTTTCTCATAGATCGCGATGCGACTGAGCGTATCGCGAGCTATGCCGAGATTGGACGGGAAGACAAAGTGCTGGAGATTGGACCGGGCCCGGGAAATCTCACAGAGGAGCTGGCCTATCGAGCCGGCCAGGTTTATGCTGTGGAGATAGATCCCGATCTGGCAGCGCGGCTATCGGGTCGCTTTTCCAATGTTCAGGTGATAAATGCAGATGCACTGAAGGTAGAGCTTCCCCATTACAATAAGATCGTCTCCAACCTTCCTTATCAAATCTCGTCCAAGATCACCTACCGATTGCTCTCCGAGCCTTTTGGGACGGCAGTCTTGATGTACCAGTGGGAGTTTGCCAAACGCATGACGGCAGCTCCTGGAAGCGAGGAGTACGGCCGTCTGGCCATGACAGTAGGCTTCTTTTGCCGGATCGAAATTCTGGAGAAGGTTTCCAAGATGGCTTTTCGACCTGTGCCCCAGGTTGACTCGGCAGTCGTGCGGCTTGTGCCCCGATCGGACCGTCCCAAGGTCGATCCTGCTGAATTCATGAGGTTGGCAGAGGGGCTCTTCAACAATAGACGCAAGAAGGTAAAGAAGGGTCTAGCGGCAATGGGTGCAGGCCGGCGTGTTCTGGCGGAGCTGGAGGTCGCCCTTCTGGAGAAAAGGCCGGAGGAGCTTACGCCGGATGAGGCGGCAAGCCTTGTCGGGGCAATATCCAGAAGACATGGTTAGGGAACACTGGAATGAGAGAGTGTATCTTAAGTGTCCGATCTAAAAACCGGCAAGAACATTTTACTATTAGGATTCGTCAGCCTGCTTAACGACATCAGCAGCGAGATCATTCAGCCCATTCTCCCCCTTTTTATCGCCTCTCTTGGAGGCAGCAGCCTGGCAGTGGGCCTCATCGGCGGCATAAGCGACGGACTTCCCAGCATCCTCAAGGTCCTGGCTGGATACGGGTCTGATCGTTTGGGCAAGAGAAAGCCGCTGGTGGTGGCAGGCTACGTCATCTCGGCAGTGGGCAAGCTCCTCCTCCCCGCTGCCTCCAGCTGGCAGCAGGTCTTCCTGCTCAAGACCCTGGAGAGAAGCGGCAAAGGCGTGCGCTCCGCCCCCAGGGATGCCATGATCTCCGAGTCGGCACAGGAGGGACGCTGGGGAAGGGGATTTGGGCTGCATAGAGCCATGGACTCGACCGGCGCGGTCGTGGGCTCGATCCTGGCTTATCTTCTCTGGCAGGGGGGCATGAGCTACAGCTCCATATTCATGGTGGCAGGAGTGCTTTCCGTAGTGGCTCTGATCCCATTTTACCGTGTCAAGGAGAGCTTTCGGGCTCCGAGCTGCGCTGTCGGACTGAAGCTGTCCAGCATCTCGCCGGAGCTGCGCCGCTTCCTGGGTCTTGCCAGCCTCTTCGCTCTGGGCAACTTCAGCTACATGTTCTTCATCCTGCGCGCCCAGGGGCTCTTTTCCGGGGCTCTGGCAGTCGCTGCGCCCCTCTTGCTTTACGCGCTCTTCAACTTGGTATACGCCCTTTTCGCCATGCCCGTTGGCATTTGGTCAGACAGGGTGGGAAGAAGAAAAGTCCTGGCCCTGGGCTATGGCCTCTTTGCTCTCACCGCCCTGGGGTTCGCCTTCGTTAGCAGCCTCGCAGGCCTGATAGCCCTCTTTGCCCTTTACGGACTGGTTTACGCACTGGTGGACGGCTCAGAGAGGGCGTTTGTCTCCGACCTCAGCTCTGCTGCTCTTCGCGGCAGCTCTCTGGGACTGTATTACGGAGCCGTCGGTGTGGCAGCCATCATTTCCAGCCTTGCAGCGGGAGCCCTCTGGGCCTGGTGGGGGGCAGAGGCGACGTTCCTATTCGGGGCAGGAGCGGCGGCGCTGGCAGCGGTGGGGTTGGTGATGAGGATGAAAAAGATGGATGTGAGATAAGGTCATTTCATTTTTTGATCGACGAGTTTAGTTAAATTGGCCAACGCACCTGTATTGTTTTCAATTAGGGTTCGAATTCCCTTAGATTCTTCTTCTCTCTTACCCGAATCTCGCTCCATAATTTTAAGCTGTTTGTACTGGAGAATAATCGATCCAAAGATAGATAAAAATAGTGTAAGGGCAAGAATGACCAGAGTAAATGTCTCTGTATGTACCCTAAATGGCATATCCCACCCTTCGAAAACCGAGATGTCTTCTTCAAAATCACTTGTACATCTACCAATAGAGATCTTGGGTGGGAGGAAATTATAACCTGTACTATTATACACCACAGTTACAATTAACTCTTGTGTCATGCCTTTTTTAAAATCAAGCCAGATCGATTTATTATTTACGCCTTTGTCGGAACTGCTCTTTTTCCCATCGAGCGTTTGCATTGATATGATTTTGAGATGTCCTGGCGAAGAAACGTTGACCATATACTTATTCGTTTCATCTTTATCTCCGCCGAGATACTTGATGCTATACATGAAGGTTGCATTCGTATCCTTTATTAGATCTCTTGTCTCGCATGAACAAGTAAAACCAAAATTAGGATTTGGTTCTACGATTTTGATGCAGGTGGTCTTTTCATACAGATGATCCTTCGATCTAACGATTGACCTTAAATCCGTTAGACCGATCTTTGTTGGCCGCAAATAATATTTTAAGATGATTGATTCACGATTATGGAGATCGGGTACAAAATAGTTGATCGACTCCAGCATGCATAATTTATTCTCATGTTCCTTATTAAATGAGAGTTTTCTAATACCCACAGAATTCTCAGTAGTATCATTCCTGAAAGCATACTCAAGGAGCCTCCTCTTTATGAGCCGGTAATCTTCCTGCTCGATATATCTAACGTTCTCTATTTTATCTTCAGGACTGATCCAATAATCTAAGCCGTAATTGAGGACCGTCGGGCTTATATCGAAGAAACTCGCATTGAGGTCTAAGCTCGACTTATTATCTAATATTCTATTGAATTCCCTCAAGATCTCGGATTTTAGACGACCGAGAACAGATGTGTTCGAATGCGCTAGATCAATATTTGTAATATTTTCTTGAGTGTCATTGGGAAGCAGTTCATAGATACGTTTTATTTCTTTTGGCTGTTCGTTTGATTGAAATTTTAATAAAAGTCTACTTATATTTAAGTCTGCGTTTCGAAGATATGACTTATCTGATTTTTCATAATCCAAAATTTTAATCACTGATGATGCAACAATTGGATATGAACAATTGAGAACCTCTATGCCATTGCCAGGAATCTCCCAAATCTCTATATCTTTCAAACCATCTCTATTAACTGATGTCACAGTAACCTGAACTACTATTACATCATCCAGATAATAACCTTCATCTCGTTTTGGGCCAATGATTTTCCAGGAAACATTCATGGGAAGTGTTTCGGACGGAAAGACTATCCGAGGAGAACTGCTACCTTTGTTGGAAATATCCCCGTTGGATCCACCCAGACCCTTTTTATATTCACTTGAGGTTTTTTCTTCGATAATTTCGCCCGTGCATATGCCAACAGATAATAATAAAATAAAAAATAGCAGAATGTTATTATTCATTTATCCACCATATGCAAGTATCCAGCAAATTCTGATCAGGAATTGTGCAACCATTATATTCAACAATATCATGTTCGCAATCCCATCTTCCATCACAATTAGAATATTTAACTCCAATACAGGGTTCTGATCTCGATATGGATATGTTAATATTTGACAATCTGCGATTTTGCATAAGACTATCGGGGGCATTCTTTACGCTATACGCCACTATGGGATTTGGATTTGGATGGGGGGGATTATCTTCATATATCGAATTACTATTAATATCAATATCCTTTCCAGACTCTATCTTTATCCCTACTGGCGGATAATTTGAATTGCTATTGGGTCCAACCTTCTTTATAACATTATGTTTAATAGTGATTTTATGCCCGGAGCATATTCGAATACCATAACCTGATCCATCAAAATCGATTTCATTTTGTTGTATTGAGGTATCATTGCAATTTATCAATTTTAACCCACTCTCTAAGTTAACAATGGTTAAATTGCTTATTGTTATGTTGGTCGAATCTCTAATTAATATCATTATATTAATTCTATTAAGACCCCTTAAAATTGATTTGATTTTTGAGGTTATCCGAAAGTGCTTTTTATTATTAATATTGATTTCACCTGAAACACAGTATTCCGGGTCAACTAGGCAAAATTCAACGAAATCATTGGAACCATTGATCATTTCGTTCAAATTGCAGTTTTGTGAGTGGATTATTTCCTTCCTGTAAAGAGCTATTTCGGTACGATCCGACCAAATAACCGGCCCATTATCAGCATGCATAACTCCCGCTTTTATCTCATACATCCCGGGCACCGACCAGATATGACTAATGATTGAATTCCTTTCGTGAGTTATATTTCCATCACCCCAATCAACACAGTATTGCATTCCGTCATTGGTAGTACCTGGATCAATCTCAAGCACACAATTCTCATTTGCGTATGCAATTTGGGGAACTCGTTTAAACAAAATGCCTGAGCTGAGATCGATAACCACATTGCATGGATCTGACCAAATAATAACGCCTTCTTTATCCATCACCCCCACTCGGACCTCGTAACTTCCTTGAGCGCGCCACGAATGATTTAGCGAAATAGGCGTATTAGATGGAACAAAGCTAATATTTTCTAAGGGGCCATCGCTCCAATCAATACTATAACACAAAGTATCATTATCAGTATCATAACTGGTTGCAGACAGCCACAACGTGTCATTTGCATTTATTCTTGCAGATGAACAATTGAGTTCAGGCTTGCTGGGAAGGTGGTTTTGTGGAGGTTCTACCTCATTTTCCTCTCCAGAAAAAATAGCAATCGACGCTTTGCCGCCTTCCGATAGCCTGTTTGTTCTATACCAAAATTCCCACTCTAATACATCTCCTGCATCTGCCTGGCAAGTGTATGGCTTGGTGGTCCAGTCATTACCAATGCATGGTGCTGATCCAGTCCCTATACAGGAGACTTTCCGTTCTTTCTTGGAGTCGTGTGTTTTAAAAAAGTTTAAATCAGTATCGGTACCTCCGTTCTTCTTCCAAGAAAATTTGACTTTAGTATTATCTTTTTGTATCTTCATCTGAAAACATTTTTTTTCATAGCTCTCAGCAAGTATATCATATGTAATATACCTCGCAGAAGTATCATTAGAATCTATGTAATGCTCTTGAGAATAGTCATCTAGGGTGGATATATCGGGACAATCTGTCGTTGCTAGTCCCGTTAAAGAGGCCCATTGAGTAAGTAATATTAATATAAAAAAATAACAAGAACCATTTCTAAAACAGTCCATTCATCACACCATATTAAGTTGAAGTGTCTTCGTATAAATAGCTAACCAGTATAACTGCGACACATCCTCATAACAAGCTACAAGCGATTAATTTAAAAATAATAGATTATGTTAATAGAGCGCATGTTAAGTCAACTTGAACACGGACACCATCTCTCCAGGCCTAGCAGATACGCGACGCCTGCCGCTGTGCTCCCATAGAATACGACTCTGCTGCTCCAGCCGGGGGCAGCTTCCATCAGATCATCAATGGTGCCGTTGGCAAATGTCGATCCAGTCATCAGGATGAGCGGGCAGCTCTCAAACATCTGCCCTGCCTGCATTCCATCCTGAATCCTCACATTGCAGCGAACGGCTCCAGCCTCGGCCAGATCCGAAACCATCACCCTTTCCGGACCGAGGGCCAGCACCAGGGCTTCGAGAAGCGCGGGCTGCAAACCTACCAGTCCCACTCTTTCGGCGCCCTGCTCCGCTATCCATTCTGCCATTGATGCTGCGCATCTCCTGGGCCCATCATCTTTGCAGTGAACCGTATCCTCGATCTTACCCATGTATCTGAGAGCGGCATTCATGGTTGCAACCAGCACAGCCCGCTCGAAGCTTCCACATAGCGGCATCTCCAGCACGTCGCCCAGAGAGCCGCGAAATCCTCCTTTCGCTGCGGTGAATGCCTGCCCGACAGCACCTCTGTAAACGGCCTGCATGAGTACCTCTTTTTCCCGGATGAGAGGAAAGTCATCCCTGCCCGTATCCCCGATAGCCTCGGCAACACTTAGAGGACGGCTTATCACCAGCTCGTCACGCAGATTCACATATGCGCAATCATTGTTCTGTAGCTTTAGCTCCTCAATAAAGCGGCTCTTTGCCTCTTCCAGTAGATCTCTTTTCAATATCTTATCCTCGTGTTTCATTTATTCACCGGAACGAATCCGTATTTTTCCAGGATGACCTGACCCTCATCAGACATAATCACATCGATGAATGCCTGCGCCTCCTCCTTATGTTTTGACTGGCTGAGTACGCCTACTGGAAAATCTCCTATCACATTATATTTATCGGGAATGGGAATCTTCGTGACCTTGCCAACCATCTGCGGGCTGACATCGGATATGAAGGCAAATCCTGCATCTGCTTCACCCAGGGCGACTTTGGAGACAACGCGATTTACAGTGGTCTCCAGAGAGACGACATTGGCCAGAACCGACTCTTTGAAGGCAGGCCCATATTCCGGGTCCGCGGTGAGCTTATCGAGAACCTGTTGGGCATAATCTCCCGCAGGAAGCTCTTTAGTTCCCATTAAGATCTTAACGCCAGGAACAGCCAGATCCTTGAGGCCTGTAATGTTGCCGGGATTACCATTTGGTACTATTATGGCCACTTTGTTTTGGACGAAGATCACAACGGTTTGATTTTCGATAAAGCCTTCGGACTTCAAGGCATTCATGTGCTTGAGGTTTGCCGACACCAGAACATCGGCATAGGCACCCTGCTCAATTTGGGCACGCAATGCGGGCACGCCGTCGAAGTTGAATTTGACACTCATGTTGCTGCTGTTCTCGTATATCTCGGCAATCTCGCTCATTGCTCCCGTGAGCCCGGCACCAGAGTAGACGGTTAGATCTTGCCGCTCCTCAGCCAGGCCCGCAGATGCGATAAAAAGCAGGGCAAAGAGAAATGAAAGAGATATTCGATAGGCTGCTTTATTGTTGGTCATTGGAATTTCCCTCTTGATTACTTGTTCTGCTTCGTTTCTTCTTCATAAACACATGTGATTACTATTCTAGAATAAGTTAGCATATACGATTAACTTATTAATCATTTGCGCTTTCATTTTATAAGGAATTATTTGAGAAGAAAGAAGCATTTGTCGCAATCATGCGGATGGATTGTGAAAAAGTGTGAACTGATGGGGCACGCTCACATCCCCAGGCGAATGTGCTTTGTCTCCAAATAGGCATCCAGCCCGACGTGCCCCAGCTCCCGGCCAAGGCCGCTCTCCTTCCATCCGCCGAAGGGCGCTTGCAGGTCCACCACGTTGTTGATATTAACGCCGACGCCTCCCGCCTCCAGCCCCTCCGCAGCCCGCAGCGCCGTCTTCAGGTCATTGGTGAAGACGTAGGCCGCCAGACCGTACTCGCTGTCGTTAGCGAGGGTTACGGCCTCATCGAGCGTTTCGAATTTCATGATCGGCGCCACTGGCCCGAAGGTCTCCTCTCGCATGACCCTCATGCGATGGTCGGCCCCGCCCAGCACTGTTGGAAGGAAGAAGTAGCCCTTTTCGTAGGCTTCGCCCTCAGGCTCCTCTCCGCCTGTGAGAAGCTCTGCCCCTTTTGTGACTGCATCAGACACATGCTCTTTTGTCCTCTGTCGCTGCTTCCGGCTGAACATGGGCCCCAGGTCCACATCCGGCTGCATGCCGTCTCCGATCTTAAGCCGCTCGCTACGCCGCACCAGCTCCTCGGTGAAAGGCTCGGCTACCTCCGCCGCCACATAAATTCGATTGACGCTGATGCAGATCTGGCCCATGTTGGAGAAAGCGCGCTGCGCTGCAGCGGCAGCTGCTGCCTCCAGGTCAGCATCTGCACAGACGATAAAAGGCGACTGGCCGCCCAGCTCCAGGGAGACGCGCTTGATGTGCGTTGCAGCGTGGGCCATTATCCAGCGGCCGGTCTGTGTCTCACCGGTAAAGGCGATCTTTCGGGAGATGGGATTTTCCACCAGCTCAGCGCCCACGACGCCGCCTGGCCCGTGCACCACATTGGCCGCGCCAGAAGGCAGGCCCGCGTCGCTCACCGCTCGCACAAACTCCGTAGCTGCCAGAGGAGCCTTGCTGGGGGGCTTGGCCACAAAGGTGCAGCCAGCAGCGAGAGCGGGCGCGACCTTCCAGGCCAGGAGATCTACGGGAAAGTTCCAGGGTGTGATGAGAGCGGCCACGCCCACGGGCTGGCGCAGTACGATGCTGCGGCTGTGCGAGGAAGAGATCCACTCGCCGAAGTTTCTCCTGCCCTCTTCTGCGTAAAAGTCGAGAACGTCAGCCGAGGAGAGTACCTCCATACTGGCGTTTTTTAAGGGCTTGCCCATCTCCTGAGTAAGCAGCCGGGCGATATCATCTGCTCGCTCCCTAACCAGCCGGGCGGCGACATGCAGAAAATCGGCGCGCTTTAGGCTAGGCGTTGCCGACCAGATGGGAAAAGCCTTCTTTGCTGCCTGCAAGGCCAGCCTCGCGTCTTCTTTGCAGCCGATACAGACCTCGGCCACCGGCTCTTGGTTTGCAGGATTGTAGATGACTTCAACTTTGCCGGACGAGGAGACGACCTCTTCTCCGTTGATGAGCATGTGAGATAGGTGCATATTATTTTGCTTTTTCATCGTTCATTATTTATTAACATTATGAGTATGACATGATTGCAGAATAGCAATAGTCGAGAGAACGGATGAACCATCAAAGAACCATATAAACGGAGAGGTTTTTATATGAATGCTTTTATCGAATCTATAGATTCATGGCGTGATTTTTATATGCTAACAGGATCAGCATCTGCAACTCTTGTTGGCCTGATCTTCGTTGCAGTTACATTGCATATTGATGTCATAGCTGAAGCAAAAAAGTCAAGCGACATTCGCATGCTGGCTGAGGAAATATTTATAAATTTCTTGATGATATTATCCTTCGCCTTCATATTCATGGTTCCTTTCGATTCACCATCAGGAATCGGCTATCCACTCCTCATTTTGGGCACGATACAAATAGTGCATACAGCCGCTTTGTGGATGAGATTTCTGAGGGGCAAGGGCGAGCATCGGGCATTTGCATCAAGCATGATCTTGAGAGGACTATTGATTCCCAATACGATCTGTTACATGACTCTGATGGTTATCGGCGCAGACGTCCTGCAGGAAAAGACACGCTATCTGGGCTGGATGGTGATGGTAATAGTATGGTTGATCATCTCTGCCGTTGAGAATACCTGGCATTTGATGATGAGAGTTGCTGAACTGAAGCAGAAGCGCCAGGATTAATGGCTGAAAAAGTATTTAGGCATGAATGCTTAGCATTGTCTTCAATGCAGCCGCATAGAAATGGGGGAAATGCCCTCTGAACGACGATTTGTGGGTTATCTCTTTCCTGGGCAAAGACCGGCCCGGACTTATCCGTGATATCCTGGATGAGCCTGCCCAGCAGAATGTGAATATCGTGGACATGGATCAACGAGTGATGCAGGGCATTTTCGTCATGTCTGTAGTAGCTGATTTTTCCAACGCACGTGTCGATGCCGGCGAGCTGCAGGCATGGCTGGCGAGAAAGGCCGAGGATCTCGGCATTCAATTCAGCTTCCTGCCCCTGGGCCAGTACCGGGGCCGGCGCAAGACGACGAAGAGCTTGCACGTGGTTACCATTCTGGCCAAAGACCGGCCTGGCATCATCCGTGATGCTGCAAACGTGGCGGCAGGAAATGTTGTAAACATCGAAAGGGCATCGGTGACGGCTCGTGGCGATCTTATCTCTATCGAATTTATCATGGACTTTTCAGAATGCGATGAAGATGACTGCAAGACCAAGCTGAAGAAGGATTGCGAGCTTCTGGGGCTGGATGTGGTGATTCAAGAGCTTGGCCGCTCACGCAAAGAGAAGCGGCTCATCGTCTTTGATATGGACATGACCATTGTTGATTTTGAGATCATCAACAAGCTGGCGGGGTTTGCGGGAGTGGACGAGCAGGTAAAAGCGATTACTGAGAAGGCCATGAACGGAGAGATGGACTTCAAGGAATCGCTGCGCCAGAGGGTGCGCCTTCTCAAAGGGATGCCTGAGAGATCCTTGCAGGAGATTGCATCAGACCTGCAGCTTACCCCGGGATCTGAGGAGCTATTGCATCACCTAAAGCATTTAGGCTACAAGATCGCACTCATCAGCGGCGGATTTACCTATTTTACCGATGTGCTCAAAGAGAAGCTTGGCTTTGACTACACCTTTGCCAATGAACTGGAGATTGAGAACGGCTTTCTCACCGGAGAGATCAAGGGTGATATCATCGATGCCGAGGCTAAGGGGGGTATCATCTACCGGCTGGCAGAGCGGGAGAATATCAGCCCGGACAGCATCGTGGCCGTGGGCGACGGAGCCAACGACTGTCTGATGATCAAGAACGCAGGCCTCGGCGTCGCCTTCAATGCCAAAGAGGTCCTGAAGAAGGTATCCGACGGGTCGCTATCCAGGGAGAACCTGCTGGGGCTGCTCAATGTGCTGGGGCTGGCTGAGAAGGATAAAGAGATGCCTTGATACGAAAAATAATAAATATTTTTGGGGAAAGATTAGATGACCGCTCTTGCCTGGAGACCCCAATATACCCTCACCCCCTCCATCGCTCGCAAACTGATGCAGATCGATGCAGCCCGGGCTTTGGTGGACCACACGCCCTTGCCGCCTTTTGCGGAGGCAGAGCTTCGCTCCCGCGCCCGCGTGCGTGCGGCTCACTTCTCTACCTACATCGAAGGAAACCGTCTCACATTGGATGAGGCCCAACGGGTCGTTGCTGATGATCAGGCTTAGATAACCGGCCGGGAGAGGGACGTCTCCGAGGTTAGATGCTACTGGAATGCCCTCTTGCGTGTGGAAGAGTGGGCCAGGAAGAACAAGCCGCTCACCGAGGAGCTGATTAAGAAGCTGCATGCTCTGGTGGAGAATGGTCCCTGGGCAGGGCCCACGCCCTACCGAGAAGTCCAGAATGCCATTAAAAATTATGCAACTGGCGCTCTTATCTATCTGCCCCCGGAGGCAAAAGATGTGCCGGATCTCATGGCAGCACTGGTGGTGTGGGCAGCCGGAGCGGAGAGATCCAAGCTTCCCATTCCTATTATAGCCGCCATGGTTCACTATCAGTTCGTAACCATTCACCCTTACTATGACGGCAACGGCAGGACGGCTCGCCTGCTTGCTACTTTCGTACTGCATAAAGGCGGCTACAGTCTCGGCGGCTTCTTCTCCCTGGAGGAGCATTATGCTAGGGACCTGCAGGGGTATTACCGGGCCCTTACAGTTCATCCTCACCACAATTACTACTTCGGCAGAAGCGAGGCAGACCTGACGCCATGGCTCGAATACTTTATCGCAACTCTTGCAGAGGTCTTTGAGGCCGTCAGGTTCAGGGCCCAAAAGTGCGCTGAAAATGGAAGGCCTGAGATGCCCGAGGCCCTGCGCCTCCTGGATCACAGAGCGAGAGTGGTACTTGGGTATTTTTGCCGGAAAGCAGACTATAACAGCTCCCCAGGTGGCCGACGAGCTGGGCCTTTCCGAGAGGATGGCCAGGAACCTTCTCAGGGCCTGGGTGGAAGACGGATGGCTGGAGAAAGGCAAATCAGTCACGCCGCGCCCGAAGCTACAGTTTATCGGCAAAATATCGGCAATACATCGGCAGCTTATCGGCAATGCATCGGGATGAGGAATGCTGAACCCAAAGCGAAGTCAAAGCGGTTTTGCGGATATTTATTTATGAGATTGGAGGCGATCAGCCTTCATCTCCCCAAGCATGGCACGAAGCTCCTTGATTCCTCTTGAGGCCTCGGTCATCATTTCGTAGAATCTGTCTGGTTTGTCGGTATCCAAGAAAAACTCGTACTCCCCAGTTGCAGGAGAATACACGTTCTGGAAGCCTGATTTCCGAGAAGATCGAGGCGCCCCTGAGCCTGGAGAAGGGCAATTTGGAGAAGCTGACCTTCGACGGGTTCATCTCCGAGAGGGAGCTTGATCTTCTGCCCCCCAAATGCAAAAAAGGTATACAGGAGTCCATCGCCCTCTTCGCCTTCCTGGAAAAGAAGAGCGACGTCTCCTACGCCGTCGTATTCACGCCCCTCCTGGGCTCCATCGATGAAGCTGCCAAGGCCTTTATCATCTCCACTCTGAAAGCCACAATTCCAGAAGACGCCAGGAAACGGGAGCGCTTCTTTGAGCCGGATCTCACCGTCCTTCATCCCCGCGACCAGAGCTTTTGCAGGAAACAGGAGAACAACTTGTTGAGGACACTGATCGAGAACGATGGCATCATGCCCATGGGGCTCTTGAAGTGGTGCCTGGATTATGCCAAAAATCCCAAAACGCCCCCAGGCGGGATCTTCTCGGCAGTAAAGGCGGCGTTTGTGGAAGCGGCAAAAACGGATTTGCCGGATGCGGTTGACAGGATCTATTCCTTCCGAAACGAGTAAATCGCCCATCAGGAAAAGGAGCTTGCGGACAGAGAGATGGCCAGGCAAGCAATGATGGACTGGATCTTGGGCTTGAGGAAGATCTGGCGGGCAGAATGATTAATCCGACTGGAAGGCTTCTGCCCAAAAAGGATGGTCCGGCAAGAATTGCAGCAGGGTGCGAATTTGCGCGTCATCAGTGACTCGCAAATAAATTTACCGGTAATCCATGACACAATAAGAAGAGCGATTATCTTTTGAACATCATGGCCGATGCAGAGATATCTCTTCCAGAATATGACGGATAAATTAATTAACGATCAAATGTATAAAAGATGTTATGAGTCAAACAATACTGGTTCCAACCGACTTCTCCAAACACTCCCAGAAGATACTGGAATGCATCAGCGAACTGCCCGGCGAAAAAGATATGGTTCTTTTGCATGTGATCCGCAGATCCACCGTATCTCGAACATGGGATCCTGCGGCTGAAGTAGAAAAGGCCGAAAAAATGCTGGAAGAGCAAAAAATGTACCTGCAGGCCCTTCGATTAAATGTAAAGACCCGAGTAGAGTCAATATTGGAGGGCGACATAGCTGGAACCATACAGAAAGTGGCGGATGAAGAAAAAGCCACATTGATAATGATGGGGGCCAGGGGTAAAGGGAGAGTGAGCGGCCTATTCTTAGGCAATGTATCCAGAAATGTGCTGCTTTACGGCCATACCAATCTCCTGATAATGAGATACAAAGTCCTGGAAGGAGAAAAACTGGGACAGTTCTGCAGAAGCCTCTTTACAAAAGTAATTTGTCCCACGGACTTTTCCGAGCAGGCTGAAAAAACGATATTTTTTGCCAAAGATTTGAAGGGCGTCGGTGAAATCGGGCTTCAATATGTGGTCGCCAGTGGAGAGAACGAGGAGCAGATCGATGCTGAAGTAAAGGATGCAGCCGCCAAACTTAATGCCATTGCCAGGAAGATTGAGAGGCCTGATCTGAAGGTGAAGGTTCATGTGCAGGTAGGAGATGCTGCCCAGGAGATCGCCGCCCTTGCTGACAGGGAAGACGCATCATTGATTGCCATGAGTTCTCACGGAGCAGGCTGGCTGCAGCAGATGGTTGTAGGGAGCACGGCCTATGAGACGGCCAAGATTGCCAACCGCCCTGTTTTGATAGTCAGATCGGAAAAATAGGGTCT
>JBFYLJ010000036.1:0-5012 GCA_041305465.1 Methanothrix sp. | reverse complement strand
CCTTATGATCTCCCGTGGCCATGGTCACCTTGATTCCCGCTCTCTTGCAAAGCTTTACAGACCTGATGGCCTCTGGCCTGGGCGGATCGATCATACCTGAAAAACCGGAAAAAATCAGATTGCCCGGCCCGTTACTCTTAAAATTTTCGATCTCTTCCGGGGCAATAGTGACATAAGCCATGGCCAGGACCCTCAGGGCCTCTCCAGCCATCTGGGAGCCGGCCGCAAGATAATCATCCTTTTTCTCCCTGGTAAGGTCCACAAGTTTTCCATTCTCCAAAACACGGGAGCACATATCGAGGATCGTCTCAGGCGCTCCTTTAAGCAATGCCAGCACCTCTCCCGAAGCAGTGCGGTGAATGGTTGACATGTACCTGTTCTTGGGATCAAAGGGTATCTCGTCGATGCGGGGATAGCTTTCATCAAGCTCGCTCTTCTGCAGACCGGCTTTGGCCGAAGCCACCACCAAAGCGCCCTCAGTGGGGTCTCCCAGTATTTCCCATCTATCATTCTCTTCTTTATGGGTTTTGAGAGAGGCATCATTGCACAGGGCCGCGATCCTAAGAAACATGGCCAGGCCCTCGTCCTCTGCTGCCTTCAGCGGCACTTTGTCCAGCTCAAAGCCGCCCTCGGGCTGAAATCCGATCCCAGAGACATCAACCATGCGGCCTGCCAGGAAAATCTTTTGAACCGTCATCTGATTGGTGGTCAGAGTTCCGGTCTTATCCGTGCAAACCGCGGTGACCGACCCCAGCGTCTCCACAGCATCAAGTCTGCGGATGATGGCGTTGCGGCCTGCCATGCGGCTGACTCCCACCGCTAAGGTGACGGTTATGGCTGCGGGAAGGCCCTCGGGGATGGCTGAGACTGCCATGGCCAGTGTAAAGAGAAACAGCTCGATGAGTTCAAATCCCCGCCAAAAACCAACGACCAGTGTCAGGCTGCTGGCGAAGAGAGCCAGAATCATCAGTTTCTTGGAGAGATCCAGAGTGCGCCTCTTGAGGGGAGTCTTGGCCTTCTCTGTTTTGGTTATCTGCCGGGCAATCTTTCCCATCTCGCTCTTCATTCCCGTGGCAAATACAGCGGCTTTGCACCTTCCGGATGTGACCACCGTTCCTGCAAAAATGATATTGTCCCTTTCCGCAATGACCATGTCTCCTTCCAGAGTGTCGGCCGTTTTTCTCGCAGGCACAGATTCGCCGGTGAGCATGGATTCATCCACCTCTAAATTGGCCTGCTCGATGATGCGCGAGTCGGCCGGGACCTTTGCACCTGCCTCCAGAAGAATGATGTCGCCAGGAACTACCTCCTGGGATTTGATGCGCATCTCCTGGCAGATTCCCGCCTCCGGGCAATCCCGCAAGACCCTGGCTTCGGCCGACGCCTGGGATCTGAGCGCCAAAATGGCCTCTTCCGCTTTATACTCTTTAAAAAAACCCAAGATAGTGTTGATGCTAATTACGGCAATTATAACGGCGGCGTCTATCATCTTGTCTGCCAGGAAGGAGATGGCTGCAGCCAGACCGAGGACGGCGATAAGAGGATTTTTCACCTGCTCGATTGCCAGAGCGAGCTTGCTCAGTTTCTTGCCTTCCTCCAGCTCATTGGGGCCAAAAGCCTTGTAGCGTCTGACAGCCTCATCGGAACTCAAGCCCTTCGTGCTGCTATCCAATTTTTGCAGAACCTGGTCAGCGCTCAGGGCATGCCATTTATTTTCAGACTCCGAAGTCATTAATATTATCACCTTATCTTAATAATATATTTGCTAATATTTATAAATATGCTTCGGTTACATATCTGCGCATCATTCTATGACTATTAAAGAAGGAGGCCACCATCCCAATAGAGTTATTCATCATTTTGATCCAGTCATCTCTCCTATGATAGAACATAGGAATAATTATATGCTCCAGCTTGCCGTAGAAATCCTCCAGTTCTCTCTTCCTGGCCTCTTCATAAGGCAAGTTCTCCCCCGGCTCCGGCCCTATCGCCCAGCCCGTTACTCCCTCTATCCAGCCTTCGATCCACCAGCCATCCAGGACGCTGAAGTTGATCACACCGTTGTGCGCCGCTTTCATGCCACTTGTGCCGGATGCCTCCTGGGGAGGCAATGGCGTATTGAGCCAGACATCAACCCCGGAGACCATTTTGGCAGCCAGATTCATATCGTAGTTTTGAAGATATGCTATCTTGATGCCATCCTTTAGATCATTTTTAATCTCAATGACTTTCTTTATGGCCTCTTTGCCTCTTTCATCACGGGGATGGGCTTTTCCCGCCAGCACCACCTGGATACGGCCTTTGCGATTTGCTCTAACCAGCCTCTCCAGATCTGTGAAGATAAATGCAGTTCTCTTGTATTCTGTGGCTCTTCTGGCAAATCCAAGGGTCAGGGTTTCATAGTCCATATTCACATTTGTCTCTTTGTTTACATAATCGATCAGATTTCTTTTTGCGCCCATATGCGCCTTCCAGATTTCGCTATCCGGGCTATTGTTGACCCGAAGAAGCATCTCCGGCTCATTGGCCCAACCGGGCATGTATTTATCGAAGATCTCTTGCAGGCATGGGCAGGTCCAGGTGAAGGAATGAACGCCATTGGTAATGGAGTGAATCTCATAGCCGGGGAACATCTCCATAGATGTCGCCTTATGCCTCTTGGCAACGCCGTTTACATAATTGGAGAGATTCAGCGCCAGATGAGTCATATTCAAGCTGCCGGCACCTCCAAATCTTTTCAGTACATCGGCATCAATAAAATCTCCCAGCAAATCAGATACCAGCTCATAACTAAACTTATCGTGGCCTGCCTTCACCGGTGTATGAGTGGTGAAAACGCATAGCTCTTTGACGGCCTCAGTGTCCATTGCATGTCTCTTCAATAGTTCCAGGGTGAGCAGGCCGGATTGCCCTTCGTTCAGGTGGTACTTCCTGATCTCATAGCCCAGTGCGTCGAGAATCCTGACACCGCCGATTCCCAGGATTATCTCCTGCTTTAGCCTGTAACTCTCATCTCCTCCATAGAGATGATGGGTAATTGTTCTATCATCTGGGCTGTTTCCTTCCAGGTCAGTGTCCAGGAACAGAACAGGAACCTCTCCGCCAGTAGGGCTTTGCAGACTGTATTGCCACGCCCCGACTCTGACTTCCCGATTTTGTATCTGCACCCTTACCTCTGCCTGCAATCTCACCAGTAAGTCCGAAGGATTCCATTCCATCGAATGTTCAATCTGTCCTCTTTCATAGTCAAGTTCCTGACGGAAATACCCGCGCCTGCTAATGAGTGTGACAGCAACCAGAGGAAGATTCAGGTCTGCACTCGACTTTATTGTATCGCCGGCAAGTGTTCCAAGCCCTCCTGCATAGGTGGGAATATCGCTCAACAGACCGATCTCCATGGAGAAGTAAGCGATCTTCTTTTTCTTCAAGATGCCTGTCATAGAGGAAGAGTTCCTTGGGGTTTTGCCGGAATTTTTGCCATGCAAATCATCAATATATGGATGGGCATAAATTATTAAAACCTTATCCATTGTTAAAGAGCCCCGAAAAAAAAAACGAAGGGCAAACACAATCCAATCCAGGAGGGAACTTGAGTTCCAGGTAAAGCTCAAGGAGAATCCCTGAAGATCCGCCGAAATTTCCTCACCAAAAATCATATCATCGAGTTATTCAGAATATAGATCTGATGGGAACAACGAGAGACATTCATACAACCTGCGTTTTTTGCGGCTGTGGGTGCGGTCTGGTCCTGCATGTGAATGAAGGACGGATCTTGAAGGCCTCACCGGAGGTTTCACATCCCGTGTCCAAGGGTCGGTTATGCGTCAAGGGCCGCCATGCCTGGGAGTTCCCTGGTCATGAAGACCGATTGCGTTTCCCTCTGGTCAGGAAGGGCGGGGCACTGGCTAGATCCTCATGGAGAGAAGCCCTGTCCCTTTCCCTCGGCAGACTCAATGAGATCAAAAAAGCCGATCCCGCCTCATTGGGAGTTCTAACCTCGGCCAAGGGCACCAATGAGGAGAACTACTTATTGATGAAGCTGGCGCGCTCGGCCCTTCAGACCAACAATGTAGACAACGTGGCGCGTCTCTGTCACGCTCCTACGGTGGTGGGCCTCAATCGAACATTAGGCTGCGGAGCAATGACCAACTCCATCCGCAGTATCGCCGATGCTCAATGTATTCTTATGGTAGGATCCAACACCACCGATCACCACACCATGTTTGTCCCTTACGTCAGGCTGGCCAGAAAGCAGGGTGCGAAGATGATCGTGGTTGATCCGCGCCGCACAAGCATGGCCCGCATGGCCGACATTCACCTTGCCCCAAATCCGGGAACCGACCTCGCCTGGATCAATGCCTTTCTCCACGTCATCTTCAAAGAAGGGCTGGAGGATAAAGAGTTCATATCCGGCAGAACCGAAGGGCTGCAGGAGCTGATGCAGGTAGTGGAGCGGTTTTCTCCAGATAAGGCAGAGGCCATCACCGGCATTCCTGCTGCAAAGATCAGAAAGGCAGCTCTTGCCTATGGGTCAGCAGACCGGGGAGCTATCGCCTATGCCATGGGCATAACCCAGCATAAATCCGGAACTAATAACGTCCAGGGTCTGGCCAACCTGGCCCTGGCCACCGGAAATATAGGACGTGAAGGGACTGGGCTTTATCCTCTGAGAGGCCATCAGAATGTGCAGGGAGCATGTGATATGGGGGCGCTGCCCGGCGTATATACAGGATACCAGCAGGTAGCTGTAGCCAGGGAGAAGTTCGAGAGCGCCTGGGGCCTCTCTCTGCCCGATAAGCCGGGGATGACGGCACTGCAGATGATGCAGGCTGCCAGGGACGGGCAGCTAAAGGGGCTGATCATAGTAGGAGAGAATCCCATGCTCAGCTATCCGAACAGCACTGAGATCAAAAAGGCCCTGGAGTCGCTGGAGGTCCTGCTGGTCTGGGACATCTGTCCCACCGAGACCTCCGTGATGGCCGATGTCGTGCTCCCTGGAGCATCATTTGTCG
>JBFYLJ010000035.1:0-8305 GCA_041305465.1 Methanothrix sp. | reverse complement strand
TCATCCATTTCTGACGAGATCTTTGCTTGATTTAGTAAGATCTTATCATCCATTTCCGACGAGAGCTTTTCTTGATTTAGTAAGATCTTATCATCCATTTCTGACGAGAGCTTTGTTTGATTTAATAAGATCTTATCGTCTATTTCTGACGAGATCTTTTCTTGATTTAGTAAGATCTTATCGTCTATTTCTAACAAGAGCTTTGCTTGAATTAACGAAAGCTGATCCTCAATTTCTGAAGATCGCTTTGTTTGGTTTAGTGAGAGCTTCTCCTCGATTTCTATAATTTTCTTGGTAGTATTGTTCAATAATCCGGTAATATTGCTGTTGAATTCTTTCTGTTTCCAAATAATGGGATCGACATAACGTCGAACTTCGCCATTTACCAGCTCCCTACCTTTTACTAAGGTTTTGCCAATTAAAGGTCGATGGGAGCTTATTAGATAGTTAGTGTTCTGTATGTCCCAGTTGGTGTTAATATTATCTATATGCTTTTGAACATCTTTTCCGAAGGCAGATGGGTCGCGATTGTTTTTATCGCTTACATAGTCCCTGTTCGAATCGAGTTGCTTTATCTCGTCATCTGGATAAGCCCCATTTTCTTTTCGTCTCTTTATATTTTCCCGGATCTTCTGCATTATCTCTTCGACATTTATCTCTTCATCGCGAATCTCGAATGTATCCAACGCGAACACCCTCAGTTATGTGACCCATTTGCAGGGAACCTCGAAGATTCCTGCATCTCTTCCCTTTGGCAAGACTTCAAAGGAATATTGTTTATCTATCCAATCATAAGCTTTGCCTTCGTGGGGGTGCACCGCCACCGTGAGCAGGTACCGACCCGATAGCATAGGTATCGTCTCTATCTTCAGATCGATGTATCCGTTGCCATCGATTTGATCAATAATAATATTTTTCAGCTCGGTATTGGTGCCGTAAAGATGTTGATCCTGTTCTGAGTACAGGGCGATCCCAAATACTGGATCGCGAATAATAGCCGGTGCGCTGTAGAATATCCTGATGGTCATGGGATCAAAGGAAGAAAATCTGCCGTTTTCCCTGCCAAATTTGTCAAGGAACTTAACATCGGTTATCGACACCTTTTTGTCGCCCCACCTTCTGGGCGTGGCAGATGTTGTCTCTATCTCTGCCGCGTTTTCTCCTTCAAGGCTCTTCTCATTTTCACCATAAACGTACTTGTCCAGAATCTCACCAGTCTCCCCAAATGCCCTCTGCTCGCCACCCCCCAGGAGCAGCGTCCTATCGCAAAACCTTCTAACAGCGCCCAGGTCGTGTGAGACGAAGAGAATGGTCACCCCCTCCTTGCGGTAGCGGTTGAAGACATCAAAGCACTTTTGCTGAAACTCCATGTCCCCCACAGCCAGCACCTCGTCCACCAGGAGAACATCCGGATTGGTCTGAATGGCTGTGGAGAAGGCCAGGCGCACCTGCATTCCTGAAGAGAGATTCTTCAGCTTTGTGTCCTCGAACCTTGAGAGGCCAGCAAAGTCTATCACGTCATCGATCCTCTCATCAATATCTCTTCTGGATAGACCCATGATGGTGCCGTAAACGCCAATATTCTCCCGGGCCGTCATATCGGGATGAAAGCCCACACCCAGTTCCAAAAACGGCGTCATCTTGCCCTTGACCCGGACGCTTCCCTTGGATGCCCGCAAAATATTGGCTATGATTTTGAGCAGTGTGCTCTTGCCTGAGCCGTTGTCTCCGATTATGCCCACGCATTCGCCCGCTTCCACCTGAAAGCTGATATCCTTTAATACTGAGAATGTCTCATAATTGTTGGGCCTCATCAATCCCATCAGGTTCTCAAAGAACGTGGTCCTCTTCTCATGGGGAATCTGGAAGGTCTTCCAGATATGCTCCACCTCTACTGTCATCCTAGATCGCCTCAGCAAATTTGGGCTCCAGTCGATCGAAGACCAGGTAGCCTGCGAAAAGCACCAGCAGAGAGGATACTGCCAGGTAGACCAGACTGATAGGCTCCGGCCCAGTACGGTAAAGTATGCAATCACGCATCATTGTTATTATCTGAGCCATGGGATTGATCATTACTATCCAGCGCACATTCTCAGGAAATATGGTGATAGGATATATAATTGGCGTGGCAAAGAAGCCGATCTGCACAATTACTTTCCAGATAAATTGCACATCTCTGAAGTAGACATTCAGGGATGCCAGGGCGAGAGATAATCCCAGTGTGAGGAGAAATTGGCAGGCAAATATGAGTGGGAAGTAGGCTAGAGTCATCCCGGGCACAACTCTAAAGACTGCCATGAATATTATGAATACTGCGAATTCCAGGGCAGTCATCATGAGCGCCATGATGCAGGTGGATATGATGAGAATGTCGCGTGGAAAGTAAACCTTCTGCACCAGGCTTGGCTTTCCCACAATGCCCCAGATGCTTAAGGAAGTACCTCGATCCAGGAAGTTCCATAGGATTATTCCCAGGAGCAAAAAGAGCTGGTAGTGCTCTACTTGAATACGCATGAGGTTCGTGAACACGACATAAAGGACGGCGAGCATGAGCAGCGGATCTAAGAGCGACCAGAAGAAACCAAGAGCGGAATTCTTGTAGCGCAGCTTGAAGTCGCTCCAGGCCACGCGCAGAATTAGATCACGATACCTGTAAAGCTCATGAATGTGATTTGCGGTCAGCAACTTATGCACCTGATTTTATTTTGACTAGTTGATCGTCATCAGATTTCTGCTCTGAATGCAGCCGGGAGATACGGACAATCTTTATCCTGCGCGGTGATAATAAACCTTTGCACCATGAATTAACCTTTAATATTAATAGCGCAGATCTTATCCTAAGATGAAACTCAAGATCTTGATCCATGGTCCTAAGGTCCACAATGTAGGATATCGCTATTTCCTGCTTAGCAATGCAGATAATCTTGGCCTAAAGGGTTTCTCGGCGCGAAATATGAAAGCGAATGGCGAGCAGGCAGTGCAAATCCATGTGGAGGGAGATGATTGCCAGATCCATGAATTCCAGGAAATCGTAAAAACCCAGCAGCCAAAAGCCGCTGAAGTCGCGGATATAGCTATTGAGGATTATCAGGATCGCGTAGAAAGCCTCTCCAAATTTTCTTTCCGATTTCAATCTCTCCAGGTCAGCAAGGGCATTGAATCAATTCTGAGGATAGAGAAATTGCAGGAGACCATGCTGGAGAAACATGACCAAATGCTTGGTAAGCAAGACCAAATGCTTGGTAAGCAAGACCAAATGCTTGGTAAGCTGGAGAATGTTCGGCTTGATATTGTTGATGAAATACGAACCTCATCAGAATCCCTCATATCTGAGCTAAGGAATGCGGGGGAGAGGAATGCAGTGGATTTTAGAGATTCCCATTCCGACCTTAAGTCTTATCTCGATGAGAAATTGGGGAAGATTGAAGTGGATATTTCGCGTATCAAAACGAGAATCGGTATGTAAATATCCATATAATCAAAAACATTAAATATGTGGCGTTGTGGGCATCACGTCTGCATTATTTTCTTGACCTTTTCCAGGAATATAGATGTATCGAACTGTGCAGCACGTCTCAGGCACGCTTCCTTATACTGCTGCGGGTCTTTGGAGATCTCCTTTATCGCTCTCACCAGATCATCTCTGTTAGCTTGCACAAGCAGGCCCGTCTTGCCCTGTATCACCGTCTCCCTAAAACCACCCTCATTCACCGCCACCACGGGTTTGCCGCCGGCCATGGCCTCGAGGGGCGTAAGCCCAAAGTCTTCGTCCAATGCTGTGCATATCAATCCCTTGCACTTTGCGTACAGCTCCATTAATTCTTCTTCGCTGAGGCTGCCGCGCATCTCAACATTGCTGGGAATATTCTGAATCAGCCTTTCATAGTACCTGGCAGCATGATCCCCTTCTGCATATCCGCCGACAACTACCAGCCTCTCCTCCGGCAGCTCCCGGAATACCTCAAACTGCAGATCAATCCTCTTCTCAGGATAGATCCTGTTCACCGAAAGCCAGAAGTCGCCGTACTCCTTGAATTGCAGCCTCTTAGTATCCACAGGCGGATAGATTACCTGCGAGCATCTGCCGTGAAAATCCTTGACTCGTCGCTGCACGGTCTCGCTGATTGCGACCACCTGATCCAGGTTTCGCACAGAACGCTGATCAAACCAGCTATGCACCCTTATCCACGAAGCTGCCAGAATTCTCATGGCAGCATTTGGCTGCCTGGCGACCGTCGGCTCTTTTAGATCATAAAAGGCTCTCACCGGCGTGTAGCAGTACCACAGGTTGGGATGATGTTTTCTCGCTGCGTAGTGCGACCAATTTCCTGAAAATATGAAGAAATCGTATTCCTGGGAAAAATCACATGCTGCAAAAAAAAGCGAGGCAGATATCTGCTTGAAGGGAGGCAGCTTCACAGTCTTGCCGATACTTCTTATCCTTACATCCTCGTATCCTAGCTTTTGCACAGCTTTCGAACTGACATCGGTGGTTATGATATCAGCATGTAGAGCGCGGGCCAGCATCAGCGCCACCCGTTCGCCCCCTCCAATCGCTCCGATGTAGTCGAGGAAGATGGCGACTTTCAATAGGACCCCTTGCGCTCCTTCTCATCCAGATAGTGATCAAGCTGATCTCTGATGATGTCCCTCACAGTATGCTCTTTCTTGAAACCTAGCGCTTCTATCTTTTTCGTGTCTGAAAGCAGTATGGGAACTTCTGCCGGTCGGAACCTCTCCGGGTTGAAGATGATTTGTATCTCTCTGTCTCCAGCCAGAGCCTTCACACCCCCGTCTCCTGCCGTGAACTCGACTTCTGCGCGCAGCATCATACCATCAACCTTAGTCTTTTCGAAAGTAAGCCCGAATATAGACGAATTGTCAGGCTCATTGGGCTGTGTTATGACCTTATCTCCCTTGAATGTCTCAATCTTGCTGACCGGATAGCCTGCTTCCTCAAGGCTCATAAGCAGATAGCTCATCACTGAGTTGGTCCTCATGGAGCCCTGGTTGTACACGTCTCCGTATTTTCCCTTCTCTGCCAGGAGCATGTAGCCGTCTATGACATCATCCACATGGCTCCAGTCGCGAAAAGCGTTGACATTTCCGATGGTTATGGCTTTCTGCTCCCCTAATTTCAGCTTCATGACCTGGGACGTGGCAACCGATGTTACGAACATATTGCCTCTGCCGGCCCCCTCATGATTGAATGCTCTGGAGATGATGGTCTTAACGCCATAAGAGTACCAGTAATTCCTCATCAGAAAATCGCCGTATACTTTGCTTACTGCATATGGAGACATAGGCCGGAGCGGATTTGTCTCTGTGATGGGCACTTCAGGCATCTGAACAGGGGCCGGGAATATTGTGCCGTATTTCTCCAATGCTTTCTTGTGTTGCTCTTCCGAGGATAGCACCAGACCGTACTCCTCGCTGCTTCCCGCAAAAACCACTACAGGATCCACATCTTTGATGCGGATGGCCTCCAGCAGATTTGATGTTCCCCAGCAGTTGCAGAGCATGGTCTCATTGGGATCCTCGAAAGATCGAGGCACAAACGATTGGGCTGCGAGATGGAAGATGATATCGGGATTACTGGCGGTAATGGCGCTTCCTATGCTCGATATGCTCTCCAGATCGCCTTCCACGAGGCGGACTTCTTTTCCCAGACCCAGACGCAAAATGTTGTGCGGCACTTTGCCATCTGCCCGGCGGCGCATCAGGCCAAAGACATTCGCGCCAGTCTCTGCCAGCCGCTTTGCCATTCGTGACCCGACAAATCCGCTAATTCCTGTAATCAAAATATTTTTGTCTTTTAAATCCAAGGGTATCGCCGCCTTATTTTGCATAGAATTTGAGAAGTTCTTTTACCCCATCTTCAAGACCGTATCTTGCCTTAAACCCGAGCACTTTCTCTATCTTCGTGGTGTCTGAAAGGGTATGGGCAACATAATTCTTTATGGGATTCTCCACATAATTTGGCTTCAAGGTCAATCCCATATTATTGTTCAAAATCTCTACGGTTTGATTGAATGTGTGAGCCATTCCCGTTCCCACATTCAGAATTCCGTGATAGTCTGACTTCATGGCCAGTTGCAGTGCACGTGTCAGGTCCTTTACATAGGTGAAATCCCTCGTCTGCAAGCCGTCTCCGAAGATCACAGGCGCTTTTCCGTCCTGCATCTCCCAGAGGAACTGAGTGACCATGTTTGCATACTGCTTCTTAGCCGTCTCTTTCGGCCCATAAACTGAGAAGAACCTCATGCCCACGGAGTCGATATCGTAGAGCATTCTGTAAAGCTCTGCCATCCTCTCCATGGCAAGCCTCGCTTCCGTGTAGTAGTCAGTGACCGGAATTTTCATGTCTTCTCGATGGGGTGGCAAAAGGCCGTTGTAAAGTGATGATGACGACGCATAAACCACACGAGCGCCCGTTCTCCTGGCCAGCTCGAAGACGGCCGTAAAGCCGTTGAGCGCTTCGCCTGCAAGGTATGGATTCTTTTTGTACATGGGTGAGGAGGATGCAATGCCCAGATGGTAGATATTCTCGGGGTGAAGATCCATACCGGGTAGGTCGTTGCAGCTTGCTTGGATGAGCTCCAGTCTGCCCTGCAAGCCTTCCAGGTTGCTGGGACTTCCCGTGTGCATATTGTCCAGGACCACAATATCTTCCCCAGCTCTCAAGAGTTCCTCAACAAGGTTAGATCCGATAAATCCTGCGCCGCCTGTAATCAGTGTGCTCATAATTATCTGTCCTCAAAATTAGTGATCTTCTATATCAGGGTATCGAATAATGTCCTTGAAATATTCGAAATTTCCTGCAAGCTATCTGTTCGCATAAGCCTTCTCCGCCAGGTCGCAAGCCCTCTCCCAATCATGCTTCTTTGCCTCTTCTATGCACCGCTCCCGTATTATTTTTTTCTTTGGCAGCATGTGAATAATTGCCTCAGCCAAAGCCTTCTCGGTCGGCTGACAAACCGCACCTGTCTCCTTCGTGACCAAATCCATCACAGCATTCATTTTGTGCTCTATGGTGACAACAGGAAGCCCGCAGGCATTCGCCTCCAGAGCTGCCATACCAAAGCCCTCTCTGCTGGAGGGCGCTACAAATATGCAGGAGGATTTCACGAGAGCGATCGCTTCATTGTAGTCTTCTAGAAAGCCGCTAAAATCCACATTTTTATTAAGTTTCAGTTCAGAGACCAGGGATTTCAGAGTTCCCATCTCGGGACCATCCCCCACGATCAGAGCCTTCACATCAGGAATCTCTGCTTTGACGCTCTCCAATGCCTTGATGAGCAGATCCACGTTCTTATGCTCAACCAGCCTTCCTACGTAGATGATATCCGACTGCATGGCAGAGGCATTCACTTGGCTTATTGCCTGCCAGTCGATGCCATTGGGCACAACCACAACCTCTTTGGCCCCCAGGCTCAAGAGCTCCCTTTGAGTCCTCATCGAAACGGCAATGTTCTTTTCCGTCAGACGTGCAGCAGCCCACTCAACTGCCTGGCCGGCTCTCCCTTTCTCTCCCAGGTACCTGCGCCAGTAATCTGCCCATACCTCATGCCAGGTGATGAAGAGCTTTTGACCTCGGAGGTTGGTGAGCAGCTTTGCCGAAAAACATGATAAGTATGGGAAATTCTGGCAGTCCATCACATCGCAGTCTGTCCTGAGGGCGAGAAGCTTGCCTGCAAAAAAGGCGGCCTGGGAGATCGACCTCTTGCCGTTGCTGTAAAGGGGCATAGGCGGGCAGATGCCGTGCAGGTGAACGCCGTCTTTGCAGATCTCATCTTCTCCCATCCACCATTTCATGCCGTAGCAATGCACCTCGTGCCCTCGCTTCGCCAGACGGCGGGAGAGTTCATAGATCCTTTTTTCCGCGCCCCCCTTCACCCAGGGGTAGACGGCATCGTAAACATAGGCGATCTTCATCGAGTGTCTAATCCTGCTGATGGTTATTTCAGAGCAGCGGGCTTATGAACATAACGGAGAGGGATGGTCCGAATTTCCTGCTTGAAGCCTTTGTGACCGCTTGCCTCTTGGTCTATTCACACTGGCAGGATGAACGAATAGAGCATCCCGGACAACGGCAGCGATCTTTGGGCCAATTCCCGGGCAATCGTCCAAATACGTGTTCGGCTCTTTTGGAACTAATGAAACTTCGAATCTTTCCAGGATGCTATTGGCTCTTGTCGGACCCAGGCCTTTTCCGCATAGAATGGATATCCCTACAGCCTGCCTTTCATTGACCGTCGGTTTCGGTCGAAAAGCGGTCAGATCGCCGCCCTGCATGATCTTTTGG
>JBFYLJ010000034.1:0-4045 GCA_041305465.1 Methanothrix sp. | reverse complement strand
GCCGACACATGCCCGTTTTGGAAAAGATCAAAGAAGAGTTCGAGCGGGAAAAGCCGCTGCAAGGCGCGCGCATTGTGGCCTGCCTGCATGTCACAGTGGAGACTGCTAACCTCATCACCACACTTGTCGCCGGCGGCGCCGAGGTGGCAGTCACCGGCTCCAATCCCCTATCGACGCAAGATGAGGTAGCTGCGGCCTTAGCGGCGCGGGGCCTTCATGTCTACGCCTTCCGGGGTGAGAACGAACAGGAGTACTACGACTGCATCAAGAAAGCCCTGGACTTGCAGCCCAATGTCAGTCTGGACGACGGCGCCGATACCATCGCTATCATCCACAAGGAGCAGCCTGAGCTTGCTGCCCAGATGTTCGGCGGCTGCGAGGAGACCACCACCGGGGTAGTTCGCCTGCGGGCCATGGCCGAGGACAATGCCCTGCTCTATCCGGTCGTCGCCGTCAACGATGCCGAGACCAAGATGATGTTCGATAACCGCTACGGCACCGGCCAGAGCACTCTGCACGGCATCATGCAGGCCACCAACTTCCTCTTTGCAGGAAAGACAGTGGTCGTGGCTGGATACGGCTGGTGCGGCCGGGGATTTGCCATGCGCGCCCGCGGCCTGGGAGCTAACGTAATCGTAGTTGAGATTGAGCCGAGAAAAGCCCTGGAGGCAGCCATGGACGGCTATGGTGTCATGCCCATGCACAAGGCTGCGCCGCTGGGAGATCTCTTTGTCACACTTACTGGCGACATAAACGTGATTCGAGAAGAGCACTTCTCTCAAATGAAGGACCAGGCAGTGCTGGCCAACAGCGGCCACTTCAATGTGGAGATCGATATTCCCGCTCTGGAAAAGATGGCAGCAGGAAAATCACAGGTGCAAAACAATGTCGATGAGTACAAACTGCCCGATGGGCGCCGGCTTTACCTGCTTGCAGAAGGCAGGCTGATCAATCTGGCTGCAGCCTATGGCCACCCTCCAGAGGTCATGGACATGTCCTTTGCCAATCAGGCGCTCGCCGTGCGCTACATCGTGGAGCACGGCAGAAAGCTGGAGAAGAAGGTCTATGCAGTTCCTGTGGAGATCGATCGCAGGGTAGCAGAGCTCAAGCTGGCCTCGATGGGCCTGGAGACGGAGAAGCTTACTGCAGAGCAGGACAAATACCTGCATAGCTGGCAAATGGGAACTTGAAGGATAAGATTAGGATTAGGGGGTGTCTTGGCCTTGGATCTAAAAAGAGGTAACCTGGAAGCATATCTGCAGAGCCTTTACGGGCGAGATTTATCGCTCCTCTGCACTCGCAAGATGGGTGAGACCATACCGACCACCGAGGACGTGAAAGGATTCGGATATGGATCGCCTCTGCTGGTTGAGTACGATATCAACGGAAAGAAAGGCTCGGCGGTGCTCTCTTCCATGCGCGTGCAGCATGGCTTCGGCCACGACCACTTCTCAGACCGGGCAGGGATTATGATCTGGCAGAATTCGACCTTTGCGAGCCTCCCCAAACACGTTCCTTCTCTAGATGTGGGCTATTTCACGGAAAAGGGTAAGCTGGTCTCAGCAGGTGACGCTCGCGAATACTTCCTGCTCATGGAGAAGATTGAGGGAAAAGAGTACTTCTTTGACCTGGAGCGAGTAAAAGAGCAGGGTGCAACCGACCTTGACTTTGAGCGGGTCATCGCTCTTTCCGATTACCTGGCCGAGATTCATGCAGTCAAGAACGACTGCCCACCTCTTTACCAGCGCAAGATCCGAGAGACGGTGGGAAGCGGCGAGTGCATCTTTGGCATCCTGGACGACTATCCGGACAGTCCCAGCTTCCTGGACCCAAATGAACTGCAAGATATCGAGAAGATCTGCGTAGAGTGGCGTTGGATGCTGCGGGGAAAAGCCGGGCGGCTCTGCCAGGTGCACGGCGACTTCCATCCCTGGAATATCATGTTCCGGGAGGGCGCGGACTTCTCAGTGCTGGACAGAAGCCGGGGGGAGTGGGGCGAAGCTGCGGATGATATTACAGCTCTTGCCATGAACTACATATTTTATTCCGTGCAAAAGAGCCTGCGCTTGACTGGAGACCTAAAAGATCTCTTCGAGCTGTTCTTCGAAAACTACCTGGAAAAAACCGGCGATGAGGAGCTGCTTGAGGTCATCGCGCCGTTCTTCGCCTTCCGGGCAGTGGTTGTGGCCAGCCCCACGTGGTATCCGCTGCTCTCCGATGATGTGAGGCGCGCACTCTTTAACTTCCTGGAGAACGTCCTGGGCTCCAAGAAGTTCAATTACAGGGACGTAAACAGCTACCTGGACTAAAGGATGAAGACTTACGCTTTTGAGCTGTCCGGGGAGCATGAAACCCTGCCAAGAAGCGAGGCTCTCGCCCTGGTTGAGAGCAACTCCACCCGTTTTTCACAGGTCGCTTTCCTGGACCAGTGTCTGATAGTAGAGGCAGAGGGCCTCGATGTTGAATTGGTGGCCAGTCGTCTGGCCATGACTCACCGCATCATTGAGGTTCTGGCGATCTGCGACTCGAACCTGGAGGCACTTGCGAGGTCAGCAAGCCAACTGGAGCTACCGCATGAGAGATATCTGGTCAGGGCCAGGCGCATCAAAGATGCTGCTCCTGCGGCTGATGCCGTAGAGCGCGAGGTTGGACGCATCCTTTTTAAGAGGGGCTATAAAGCGGACCTGAAAAAGCCGGATATGGTGCTGCGGGCTATCATTACCTCTGCAAAAATCATATTGGGACGCGAGGCTGCCAGATGTGATAGAAGCTCCTTTGAGGCACGCCGCCCTCATCTCAAGCCCTTTTTCCATCCGGGCGTGCTTATGCCGCGCATGGCCCGCTCGCTAATCAACCTCACCCAGGCTCGCGCGGGCGAGATGCTGCTCGATCCCTTTGCCGGAACTTGCGGAATCCTGATCGAAGCCTGCTTGATCGGCATACAAGGGCTAGGCATAGAGGTCCAGACCCGGCTGGTCAAGGGCGCTCTATGCAATTTGCGTACGCTTGACTGCTCACTCTTGTTAGGGGATGCCAAGTGCTTGCCACTCCAAGACGCGTCAATGGATGCTGCTGTTCTGGACATACCCTACGGAAGGTCTGCCAAGATTCTGGCAAAGTCAAAAGATTTCCTCTTGCAGGAAAGTCTAAGGGAACTCTTCCGGGTAATCAAGCCTGGCCGTTGCATGGTAATCGTGGCGGACAGCCCGCTCGATGCCGTGCTCGCGAATGCCGGCTTCGAAATAATTCAAAAGCATACAGACCGCGTGCATGGGAGCCTTACAAGGCAAATATTTCTCTGTCGAAGATGATTGGAAAAGAGGCTCCTCAGGCCTCTGCCGCCTCGTAGTCTGTATCGATGGTGTCAGCAAGTCCATCCTCAGTGTGGGCTGTAACCATACGCTCTGAAACATCCTGATCGGAGAGTATCTCCAAGAAGCGTTTTGTGTATCCATCTCTTTCCGATGCTTTCTGGCTGTCGAAGATATTCCTGTACTCAGATATGGTAGAAGGAGCTACCCTCAGAATTCCAGCCATCTCTTTAACCGATTTGCTGGCCTCTGTTAGGCGGAGAAATTCATCCTTGTCGAAAGGAGGCTTCAAATCAGTCTCACGGAATAAGTGAAGCTTGATTCGGGCTCTGCTGACGGTTTTGTTGAGGGCCCGATCGCCCAATTGCTCTGCGATCTCAGTATCACTTAGTCTCTTATAAAATAGCCTCACAACTGATGATAACTGCTCAGCAGTCAGCTTTGTCTGGATGCCGTATTGTTTTATCATCTCCTGGACGACGCTCAACAAAGCGCGCTCAATTTCGCCACTTCCCCGGAGACTACCATGACGGGTGGCCTGCTTCTCCACGACCTTGGTTGAGGCACCAATCTTCATAACGAGGTCCCGAAGCTGATCAGTCCTGCCACTCATTTTAGATACTCACCCCTTGGGAACTCCCTTGTTTATAGTATAAAGAGATTTCCATTGTATTACAAACCTTTTTATACACGAGGTTCGTCTAAGAAGGCGGAATGTCCGAGACCAGCATATA
>JBFYLJ010000033.1:0-12099 GCA_041305465.1 Methanothrix sp. | reverse complement strand
TGCTCTTCCGATCTCTGGATCTCAAAAACAGCGATGAGGTCATGAAAATTCTAAACAAGTTAAACCAAGAGGGTAGAACCATAATCATGGTCACCCACAACCCGGAGATCACCGAGAACTGCAGTCGCGTCATAAGGCTTCGAGACGGACGCATTCTGGAGAGCGCATCATGAATAGATTTGTTTTGATCTTATTGTACATCCTGCTTATGGCAGGCGTTGCATCATCTTATGAGTATCACATGCCTGTGAACATAAAAGCTGATATGACGCCGGGGGTGCTCCTCCCCGGAGACGAGGCGATCTTGTCAATTGAGATGGCAAATGGAGCAGCATCATACGGAGCAGGCAAAGATTCCGGGTCAGGAAGCTCCGCTTATAGCACACTCCTATCAACTCCCATCAACAGCACCTATCTCAAGAGCACAGATGATATTGAGGTGCTGACAAAGGACAGCAAAGATCTGGGAATGATAGGCCCAAGCGACAAGATCACAGTTTACTATAAGATCCGGGCTGCGGACAACATCAGCAGCGGAACTCATCTGCTCGATTTCAGGGTCCTGGGCGGATATGATATGACCACAATCCAGAGGAATATTCCAGTCAAGGTGGACGGGACTGCAGTGAGCATGGCGAGAGCCGAGTCCGATGCATCAAGCTTTAACCTCAACGTGGCAAACCCAAGGGAGAACACGCTCAATGCGGTGACCATCGTTCCCTCGGCAAAAGGAATAGTCTTCTCGCCTGATGAGTATTACATCGGCACAATGGACCCTGATGAGGTTTTCACCATAGCCTTCGCCGTCCAGTCTGAGGATGGCTTGGGGGCCATCAGAAGTCCGACAAACCTGAGCTTTGTCGCCAAGTTCAAGAACGGCGACAACTGGCATACATCGGCACCCTATACTACCACATATAATCCCCCAAAGGATGAGAACTCCCAGAGCGGCTATCTCATGCCCGCCATAGCTGCAGCCGCAATTCTCCTGATCAGCGCAGGCTATCTCTATAGGAGAAGAAAGCAAAACGGCAAGAACAATGGCAGGAGGGCTGGCCAGATCAACAGCAGCGCCAAACCCCAGGACCAGGAGCCCTGAAACTTGATGAAGGTGGCAGATGAATCTTCCTGATTTACTGGAGTATATTGCCGTCGGCTATAAGGCAGATCGCTTCAAGACGCTCATGTCCTCCTTAGGCATAATCATAGGAGTCATGGCGATAGTAGTCATGCTCTCTGTCGGAGAAGGGCTCTACTCCGGGGTCTCATCTCAGTTCTCGAGCCTCAATCTCGATATGATCCAGGTAATTCCCGGAAGCGCCCATTTCGGGGGGCCTGGCAGCGACCAGGCCAACAGAAATCCTGCCGAGCCAGCCAGGTTTACAGATAAGGACACAAAGGCCATAGAGAATGTTGTGGGCGTCAAGAACGTTGCACCCAGAAGCTCGGCCAATGTGGTTGTCGCATTCAGGAGCACCAACTCCTCTGCAGGCCTGACTGGAATCGATCCCGACAAAGAGGAGACGCTTAAAAGTGAGGTAGCAGAGGGCAGGTTTCTCACGGGCTCGGACTATAAGTCGATAGTCATTGGAGATGGCGTTGCCAATGACCTCTTTCGAATGAAGATAACTCCTGGAAATAAGATACGGCTTTATTATGAGGACCGCTACATGGATTTCAAGGTCGTGGGAGTCCTGGAGGAGGCCGATCAGACATCATTTGGCGGCCCGGGCAGCGATGAGAACAGCCAGATGTACATCACTCACAAGGCCATGGAAGAGCTCAAGGGCGATGAAAATTATTACTACGGCAGCTTCCAGGTGACTGTTTATGATCCGGAGCAGGTCGATAGCATCATAGAGCGGATCAAGAACAATCTGGCGAGGTACCACAAAGATGAGGCCTATGATGCCACAACAGCGCGTGACATGCTATCATCGCTCATGAGCGTCCTGTCCATGATCAAATACGCCCTGGCAGGCATCGGGGCCATCTCCCTGCTCGTCGGAGGGATAGGCATTGCCAATGTCATGATGCTCACAGTCAAAGAGAGGATCAGGGAGATCGGTGTGATGAAGGCACTGGGGGCAACTACGAGAGAGATCCGGATGCAGTATCTGCTTGAGGCAGGAGTGCTGGGCGTTGTCTCCAGCATAATCGGAATTGCACTTGGGGTGATCGTATCATACCTAATAGGAACTCTTGCCCAACTCCCATCGGCAATCACAGCCCAGTCGATCGTGCTTGGTGTGCTCTTCGGCGTTGTCACAACCACAATCGCAGGCGTCTATCCTGCCAGCAGGGCTGCAAAGCTCGATCCAATCGAGGCACTGCGAGCGGAATAAGCCGCACGCACTCTGCCTCGCGGGCTTCTTTTTGGCAGGATTTCTATGGTTATCTTGAGCTATCTATGGGATCGCTATCATTAGACCATACAGGTAGATTGTATATTTTAGGCTCATAAACACTATAGAGATAACTTCAGGACAACACAGCTATTGTCATTCTCTATTTTATTTGTAAAAAGATTATAAGACACCTGCACAGAATGACTAATGGGCAAGACTGCCCCGGGATGCCCTTAGCTATATTTTATAGCCCCCGCCTGCCTGGGAATACAGGTAAGCAGAGAGAAATAGATGCTGAGGGTGATCCTTGAGCTGGCAGAGTTCAACTCGAGCTAAAGCTCTATGTCAGGAGACCTGGCCTTTTACCTCTCGAGCCCTGCCAGCATATTAAAAAAGCCAGAGTTATTTATTTAAAAATATAGATTATGACCATTCTGTTCCGGTTCAATGAGACCTAAGACCTAATATCTGCTCAATCTGAAAGAGATGGGAACTCTCTTGCCTTATATAGAGCGCTGCGGGCAGACCGGAACGGGCAATCTTATTTATGAGTGCCAGAGCTGCATGGTATATGCATGGAGAATCCTTAAGGGACTGGCTGGCCAGAATCGAAATAAGTCTATCCAGATTAGGTATCCCTGTGGAGACCTTTCGTCTCTCCTGTATCAGAGAGGAGCCGGAGAGCAGATCAAGCCAGATCTTCATCTCTTGTATCAAGTCGTGCTTGGTCAGGTCTCTGACCACAATATACGATTCTCCGCGACAGATGTTATTATAAAACTCCCTGAAGCTTTTTCCCCTGGAGATAGTATATGCCTGACCAATCATACCCGAATGAGTGTCCGTGCAGGCCACCACCCCTTTTCCATATCTCTCAGCCAGGGCCATGATAATCTCATTTTTTCTCTTGATGCGGTGCATATTATACTCGACAACTGGGAAGAGCTCTATCACATCTGGTATCGCTTCAAGATTGGGCTTCTCTCCCGGCTCAAACCAGAGAGGATGGTTATAGACAAAAGGTAACCTCTCTTCTTTTAAATAGTTGATAAGGCTGCAAAGTTTGCCATCTTTGGATAGCTCAACTGTCTTCGTAAATTGATCATTATTGAGTTCGTAGATATTGACGTGAATGGTATGCCCAACCAATTTCATGTCTTTGATCTTTATCTCGACGCCCCGGATCAATCCATCCATTTCTGAGCTAAAGGAGTCGTATGCCCGCATAGTATCGTGATCTGTAAAGGTTACAAAATCCATGCATCTCTGCTTTGCCGTTTGGTACAAATTCAAAGGATGCAAAGATGCTGAGGGGATGACGTCAGAAGAGAAAAGAGTATGAACATGAAGATCTGCCGCACGCCAGCCATGTCTGCGAAAGATCTCAGCATCCCTTTCAGAAATAATCTTTGTCCCTGGAAGATCGCGTTTCATCGAAGAAGATTAATGCCCCGGATAGCCATAAGTATTGTGCATTTAAACTATATAGATATATATACAACCATGATAGTGCTTGCTGCAAAGGCTCAGAGCTTTTTATTATAAAATATATTGATAATAATTTTTGCGCAACAAATTTTTAAAATAAATAAGATAGTTGACACCGGCAATATTTATGGAGGGATCATCCTGCTGCCGGCATCAACCTGCGTTTGTACCATTGTAAGAGCCATCAAAGACCCTATTTCAGGGCTTTGCGGCAAATAGCTCATTTGGGAATTGGGCTGTTGAGCCGTTCCATGCTGGCCTATAGCTCTTTAATGAAGTAGCTCGGCATGTGCAATCGAATATTCCATCTTCGCTAATGCGGCGATCAATGGGATCCATATCAAAATATCCTCCGTAGCAGCAAGGCAGCCAATCGGAGATCTCTGATATTTTACCCTTAACCGCGTTAATGGTCATGGATTTTTTAATCTTGAAGCTGCCCACATAGTTCTCATCAATCAATATCAAAGGATCGTGCATGCTGCCTTTGATCCCCTTCTTTTTATCCATATTTTGAGTGAGCATCTCGCCTACATGGACTGTGCCTTCTGTAACGCTCTCCTCCAATCTCATCTGATTCAATCCGACACCATCCGCCTTATTAGTCGCCCCAGTGCAATTCAACACGACGCCGACATCTTTTTGAAATGCTCTTGCATACTCAATCTGGTGCTGCATTGTAGAACCAGCCTGGTAGTTTTTGCTATCTGTTTTCTCTTTTAGGAGTGAATTGTATTGGATTGGATTAGATGCATACCATCCTGTGCCGTAGCTGAAGGCATATGGTGATTGGACCATCTCGTTTTGCTCGGTGAATGTGATTGTACTGTCGTAATTCTTATTACTGGAATACTTATCACCATACGTTGAAGGATTCTTTTTAGCATCCCAAGCAGGGAAGAAATCTACCGTAACAGGTTTCTTCTGCTGAGAGCTAATAAGCGTCGCCATATCCATCGTTCCGCTGCCATGCATATAATTCTTCACTGAAAGGTTGTTGGTATTGACCTGCTGGTAGATCATGGCATATCCTTCGCCGGATACATCCTGCTGGAATTCATTGGTATTCTGTATAAAGTATCCATCGGGATTCATAGCAGGCTCTCCTGCGGCCCAGCAAGGACCTGCTAGAATCAGGACAACAATAAATATCATCACCATCTTTGCGACCATCTTTTATCCTCCTTTACCGGATTTGGGCCATCAGCCTGGTATCAAGGAATAAAAATCCTGTCTTTATAGAAAATGATGAATATATACTAAACAATACACCGCTATAGCTAAATTTATCCAAGATAGCTATAATCGAGATATTATCAGATATAGTGGATCACAACGAAAATGCAGAAGTATATAGAGTATATATTCTATAATCGTGAAATGTGTGTATTGTTCTATCTATATTCTATTTTGAATAGATTTAGATATCAATACTTCATACCTCCCGTCCGGTGAGTAATTTGCGAAAGCTTATTGGCGCTCTAATGATAGCCCTGATCGCATGTGCATTCTGCACTTCATCGGTCATGGCAACAGAGACGGTACGTGTATCAGGATCGACAACCGTTTTGCCCCTGGCAGAAGGTGGAGCAGAGGCATTTAATTCAGCACAATCAGATTATCAGGTTACTGTAACAGGAGGAGGCACCGGCGTGGGCATGAAGAACATTGCCGAGGGCAACTCCGAGATAGCAATGGCCTCCCGCGAGGTTACCGCTGATGAGAAGAGCCAGTTCGGAGACAACTTCCAGGAGAACTTGATCGGCTACGATGGCATAGTAATTGCTGTGAGCAAGGAGGTATATGATGCTGGTGTGACCAACCTTACCAAAGACCAGGTCAAGAAGATATATACCGGCGAGATCAACAACTGGGAGGATCTAGGCGGCGCAGATGAATTGATATTGGTCGTTGCAAGGGAACAGGGCTCAGGCACAAGAGATACTTTTAATGAAGACATCATAGGCAATAAGAATGCAGAGACGCCTGGAGTGAACACAGTTGTGGGCAGCAATGCAGAAGCTAGAACGGCATTGACAGGAGGCGACAATGCCATAGGATATCTTGGATATTCCTATGCAACAGACGACTCTGTAGGTGCGATAACCCTGGACGGCGTAACTCCAACGGCAGAGACCATAAAAGATGGAAGCTATGAGCTCGCCAGGGAGCTGTATTTCTACACGTTCGGCGATGCAACGGCAGGAGCCCAGGCATTTATAGATTTCATGACTGGTGAAGAAGGCCAGAGCGTTGCTGAAGAATACGGATTCATAACTCTTTAGAATCCCATCAATTAGAATCCCATCGTTTTTTTTATTTTCTCAGGCCTGAAAGGATTTGTGATGGCAGCCTGCCTAAAACTCCATTTGAGATAATACCCCTCGGGCGCTGCCATCTCTACCCTATCGAGCTTTTTTCGTAATTTGATTTAAGCGAATGTATAGAATATCAGCGCCAATTCAAAGGCTGCAATAGAAGTTGCCTTATATCTATATACATACATTACCTAAACCGATTGATCTTACATATCTATATTCTATTTTGGTCAAATCTATATTTGTTCTCGACAACTCATCAGGGAGGTAATGTAATGGAAAAGAGATTGATAATATCAGGACTTATTCTGCCACTTGCCCTTGTCTGCTTCATAATCCCATTAGGGATCGGAGCAGACGTTGCTGAAGAGAATGAATCTGCCAGGAATGTAATTCTGCTGATCGGCGACGGAATGGGTTTTCCCCAGCTTACCGCTGCCAGGATCGATAAAGCAGGAGAAAATCTCTCGGAGTATGCTTCTATCGAGCTTTTCATGGACGGGATGGAGCAAACCGGATATGTCAGTATATATAGCGCCAATGCATTTGTAACTGACTCCGCGCCAGCAGCAACGGCCATGGCCACAGGAAATAAAACCAATAACGGCGTGATCTGCCAGGATGCAACTGCCATCCAGGGAATAAGAGATGGCAGTAACCTGACAACCATACTGGAGATCGCCGAGATCGCGGGGCTTTCCAGCGGTCTTATAACAACCACCAGGATAACTCATGCAACACCGGCTGCGTTTTATGCCCACGTGGATAACCGGGATAACGAGAGCGAGATTGCAGATCAGCTCCTGCAGAGCAGCGTGGATGTAATCCTGGGAGGAGGGCTGCAATACTTTGTAGGCAAGAATGATACAGATCCGACAGGGAAAGCAGGCAGGAGGGATGACGAGAGAAATCTAATCGATGATTTTGCCGCCCTGGGATACACTAATGTTCATGACGGCACTTCCTTTGAAAGAGTTGATGCCCAAAAGACCGAAAAGCTTCTCGGGCTATTTGAGAGCTCTCATATGCAGTACGAGCTGGAGAGGAGATCTTCCGAGGATCCAGATCCAAGCCTCGCCGCTATGACCGAGAAGGCAATTTCCATTCTATCAAATAATCCAGAGGGCTTCTTCCTCATGGTTGAGGGAGGAAGGATAGATCATGCCGGCCACGAGAGGAATCTGAGCAAAAACCTGGCTGATACTCTGGCATTTGATGATGCCGTAAAGGCAGCTCTCGATTTCGCCTCTCGAAATAACAATACCCTTGTTATAGTGACCGCTGATCATGAATGCGGCGGTCTCGTATTGCAGCCGGAAGATCTAGAGAAGTATGAAGGGAGCAACGGCAACATCAATCCCGTCTTTGCATCGGGAACGGCCAAAACCCAGGGACCCAGATACGACTTTATTACAGAGATGGAGGAAGCAACCCACACAGCCGTTGATGTTCCTATCATGGCTTCTGGCCCGGGTGCCGAAAAGGTCAGCCACGGCAGGCTGGACAACACAGAAATCTTCGATATAATGAAGGAGGCTATGGGCCTGTAAGCCCCTTGACTTTCAATTTTTCCCAGGAGGATTTGCATGTTTCCGGATGAAAAATGGATGATTTATGGAATCACTGAAGACGATTTCGTTGAGCTTGAAAGATGCAGAGAGCAGCTTCGGCAGATGGGCCTGGACAATGAAGCTATAGATTCCATAGCGCTCAGATGCCATATCTGTCCCAAGTTGGGACGATGCACAGTCACAAGGGAGAATATCTTCTTAGGAGTTAAAACGTGTTGAAGAGAGGCTTTCTTCAATTGCAAGAGGTGCGTCCAATGGTTTTGGCAATTTCTTTGATTAAGTCTCTTCCCGATCAAGAGAAAGCAACCTATCATGCTCTAAAAGAGGTACCTGGGATCAAGAACATCTATCATACCTTCGGAGAGCATGATTTTCTTCTGATCCTGGAGGCTGAAAATGCGAACGATATTGAAAGGATACAAAATCGCATAGCTGAAATAGGCGCTGTCGGCGATGTAAAGAGTATATTAGTGGGATCCATCGGCATGAATCCATGGCATTGCTCCGAGAACAAAAATGCGCTTTGCACTGCTTGAGGAGAATGATGCATATGTCGTCTCCAATTAAATTGGGAGTGGTGAAAAGAAACAAAAACCAGCCTTTTCAGGTTGATGTGAAATACGAAATGCGGTTTATGAATGAGAGCCATTTAAAGGATATCATTAGCCTGCAGGAGATCATCATAAATAGCCTGGATGATAAGGAGATATTCCGAACACATTCTGCTGAATATTTCAGAGATCATTTGCAGGTAGAGAGATCAACTTCAGGCGTATTCACAAATGATGGCCTGGTGGCCTACAGTATTCTCTATTTTCCAGGAGAGAACGAGGATAACTTTGGGTCTGATATAAACCTACCCTCCGACGAACTGTGCGAAGTAGTTCATCTGGCAACTGTTGCGGTTCATCCCGCTTACAGAGGCAACTCTCTGCAGAGCATTATGCAGGGGACTCATCTTGAATTTGCCAGGAGAATGGGTTATGAACATGCATGCTGCATGGTATCGCCTAAAAATCGGCCCAGTCTCCAGAATATTTTTTCCTTGGGTTTCATGATAAAGGCCCTTAAGATCAAATTCGGCTATAGGCTGAGATATATAATGCACAGAAATCTATCCCAGCTTAGCCAAGTCAGCGAGGAAGAGATCAGAAAGAAATGCTCTGATATTGAAGGTCAGATTGATCTCCTAAACCAGGGTTTTATGGGATTTCGCTTGATACAACAGCCCGATGAATTTGAGGTATCTTATGGGCGAGCCATCTAATCACAAAATCTAGCGATTTTGCGGAGGGCTTCTATCGGAGGCAGGGCCTCCAGATGATTTTAAAGATGGCCTTTCGAGCCAATGCAAAGATAGCGACCTCAGCTCTATGCCCGCTCTTAATCCTTAAATAGTTATGTAAAATTTTAATTTATCCGTCTTATTTTAAGGTAAGCCGAAATGCTTATCTACATAATACCTATTTTAGGTTTACCTAAAAATTAAGTGCAAATAGACAACAGGGATACATAATGCAAATGCCGGTAACGAGCTTGAAGGCTGGTACAGCTGCCGAAGTAACTGCATTGCTGGGCCAGGGCTGTTCATTTCAGAGAAAGCTGCGGACCATGGGCATCAGAGAGGGCGTGATGCTGAAAGTCGTGGCAGTACATCCGTTCGCAGGCCCTATGGTCGTTGACATAGGTGGAAGGCAGATCACACTGGGTCGGAGCATTGCCCAGAGGATCATGGTGAGGGTGGAAGATTGAAGCGAATTGTTTTGATGGGCAATCCCAACATAGGAAAGAGCGTGGTCTTCTCCCGGCTGACGGGAGCTGAGGTGATCACCTCCAACTATCCGGGAACCACGGTGGACTTCTCCAGAGGCATGGCCTGCCTGCAGGGAGAGAAGGTGGAGATCATCGACGCACCGGGAACATATTCCCTGCAGCCGACCAACCGGGCCGAGGAGGTGGCTGTGGAGATGCTGCGCTGGGCCGACCTGATAATCAATGTGGTCGATTCCACCAACCTCGAGAGAAATCTCTTCCTGACGCTGGAGCTTCTGGAGACTAAAAAGCCCATGATCCTGGCCCTCAACATGTGGGACGAAGCGGAGCGCTCCGGAATAGAGATTGATAAGAAGGCGCTCGAGGAGCATCTTGATCTGCCGGTGGTCTCCACCACTGCCCTCACAGGCGAGGGGATAAAGGAGCTGGTGGGAAGGTTGAATGAGGCTCGAACTCCCGCCAATCTCAAAGCCCTATCCGAAGAGGAGAAGTGGATCGATATAGGATGGATATCCAAAGAGGTCCAGAAGGTGACCCACAGGCATCCCGGCCTGGCTGACCTCCTCTCCGAGGCCACCATCAAGCCCCTTACGGGGACCCCCGTTGCCCTGACGGTCATCTTCGCCACCTTTTGGATGGTGAGGCTGATCGGAGAGGGGCTGATTGCCCATCTCTTCGAGCCGCTCTTTGAGCTGTATCGCCCACTGGCTTTGAAGATAAGCTCAGAGCTAGGGCCCGGTATGCTGCACGATTTTTTCATAGGCAAGATCATAGATGGCAATATCGATTATGCCCAGTCCATGGGGCTCCTGACCACGGGAATCTACGTCCCACTGGGAATGGTCCTCCCCTACATAGTGGGCTTTTACCTGGCCCTCTCCCTCCTGGAGGACTCCGGATATCTGCCCCGGCTGGCCACATTATCCGATAACCTGTTTCACAGGCTGGGGATGCACGGCCACGCCATAGTCCCCCTCTTCCTGGGCCTGGGCTGCAATGTGCCTGGTGCCCTTTCAACCAGGAATCTGGAGACCAGAAAGCAGCGCTTCATCGCAGCCACGCTGCTGGGATTGGCTGTTCCCTGCACCGCCAAATCTGCCATGATCTTCGGGGTGCTGGGCTCCTACGGCCAGGGCTATGTGCTCCTGGTATTTGCAACCCTGGCACTGGTTTATGTGGCGGCGGGACTGGTCTTGAATAAAGTGGTCCGGGGCGAGAGCCCGGAGATATTCCTGGAGATCCCACCCTACCGTCGGCCAAGCCTCCAGATGATTCTGAAGAAGACCTGGATGCGGATCAGGTGGTTTTTAGCCGAGGCCATACCATTCCTGTTCCTCGGAGTTCTGCTGGTCAATGTGCTCTACACCGTGGGCTTCATGGAATTGATCGCCCGCATCTTCTCGCCCTTCATGGAGTGGTGGCTTGCCATACCCGGAGAGGCGGTAGTAGCTCTTCTGGTGGGCTTCTTCCGAAAAGATCTGGCGGTTGGCATGCTTCTGCCTCTGGGTCTGAACGCCGGACAGATGGTCGTGGCCACAACAGTCCTCTCCCTCTATTTCCCCTGCGTGGCCACATTCTCAGTGCTGATAAAGGAGCTGGGAATCAGGGACACTCTGAAATCCGCGGCTGTGATGGTGGCGACGGCTCTATTGATAGGTGGAGCCATGCGATGGGCTTTGATAGGATAAAGAGGATGAAATGGTTGAGAAAGATGATATTGAGATAAGTTGGATGCCATGAGAAGGATGTCATGAGACGCAAAACCGTGGAGGAGTACATAGAGATAATCCATGCCCTGGAGCTGAAGGAAGGGCGTGCTGCTACGGGCAGGATCGCTGAAGAGATGGGAATCAAGCCCTCCTCGGCTACAGAGATGCTTCAGAAGCTTCAAAAGGAGGGGCTGCTGCAGTACGAGAGCTATGCTGGAGCCACTCTGACCGACTCCGGCAGGAGGCTGGCCCTGGAGCTGAAGAGCAAGCACAGGGCCATAGCTGACTTTCTGGAGATCATCGGGGTGCAGAAGTCTGTGGCGGAGCGGGATGCCTGCCAGATGGAGCATCATGTGGGCAGGGAGACCATGGAGCGGCTGGAGAAGTTTGTGCAGTTTGCTGGCCTCTTTTCCAGTGAGCCGATATGGATTGAGAACTTCAAGAGGTATTGCGAGACCGGAAGGGCGGAGTGTTGGGATCTCTGCAACTGCTGTGATATCCGCTCTGATGCCCCCAGGGTGTCTGATGGGCAAAAATCTATATCACCGGTAAGAAGGAGATGATTATATATCGGCTCTATTGAATTAAAAACAGGGGTGCTAAGTTTAGACACTCCATCCGACTTATGCCCCGGAGGAATCTGATATGCCTCAAAAAAACGCCATATTGACAGATAAACTGACCAAGCGCTTTGGCGATCTTCTTGCCGTGGATCATATCAGCTTCCAGGTGAATGAGGGCGAGATCTTCGGCTTTCTGGGGCCAAACGGCTCAGGAAAGACCAGTACCATCCGCATGCTGGTCGGCCTCTCCCAACCTTCTGATGGCAGTGCTACCGTTCTCGGATATAGTCTTCCAGGCGGTATCTACCAGGCCAGGAGATATGTGGGTG
>JBFYLJ010000032.1:0-3126 GCA_041305465.1 Methanothrix sp. | reverse complement strand
TGCTTCTGCTCCGGTCAATGAGATTACCATCGCCCGTCCCTGTCTCTCTAAGACTATCTTGTTCTCGCGACCAAGCCAGCCGAGAGCTCCAAAGACCTCTTCTCGACTTAACGAAGTGATCTTTACAAGATTGAAGATATTGCTAGGACCATTCTTATTGAGCGCATTCCAGACGATACCAGCTTTGATTCCAAATAATGCTTCAACTGTTGTCTCAGTCATGTTATAACCTATGCCCTTTCAATCTACATGGGAATGTCAGTGCCTTTTGGATCCGTCCCTAAGTTGAATTCTTGCTTGCTCTCATGGTACCTGTCTGCAGTGCAGAGTCCACCATGAATATGACATATGTTCCTTCAAACGGCAGGCTGCTGATGTCAACCGAAATTGCATAGAGCTGCGTGCCGCTCTCAGGCACAATATCAAGATTCAGACTGTTCCCTGAGACCGAGCCGCTGGAAAAAGCCTCCTGGAATAATGTGCGGTTAGCTACTGTCCCCTTCCCAAACACTGCGGCACCTGATTGGAAAAGTGTTAGTTCAATGTTCTCTCCGTCCGAAAGATTGAATTGCCAGTCTCCCGCCATGATCTCTGCAGGCACATTTCCCGTATACCGGGGCATATCCATAGATATTAGCATCTCACTGATGGCAGGATCAGTCATCATATAATGTGGATTGCTCTGCGCATCTGCCAGCATTAATAGGCTAGCCAATACAATCATTGATATTAATATTGACCTCATTTTATCCCCTTTGTTATTTGTGACTTAATTGCATATATGATCTTCGGAAACGACCATCTCTTTTCAGCCGTTTCGCCTAAAGCTCAGAGAAATGTTATATCCAATAATGCCAAGTATACTCTGTGGAAACATGAAACTCAAAGAAGAGATACTCTATCTATCTGCGGTCATCTTATGTCTGATGATCGGCCCAGCATGCGGACAGGATTGGCTTGTCGGAGGGTATGTAGGATCATATACAGGCGATATAGGCATCTATTTCAATGACCCGATTTTCTACACGAATCCCATAGTTGGTCAGAAATATCAGTCTCAAGCTGCCATTTATCCCTGGTCATCTGGTGTATTTCCTTATAGTCCAATGCCTTATTATTCGGACTTCCGATTGAGTTCACTTGCAGGGATGAATTGGACTCCAATCCAAATTAACTGGTCTGATACGATGCAGAATGCAATAACGAAATCGTCTTTCATGGTGTATCCGATACGTAGCGACACGATTGCACCTGTCCAGTTACCGGGGTCATCTTCTTTAGCCCCATCGTATCCAACTGTGCAGCCCGGTGCAGCTCAAACAGGCGACTCCACAGCTACGATAATATCGCAGGGGATGCGCGGCTATCAGGTATTTCTTGATGGAAACTACATCGGCACAGAAGGAACAGGCGGAGATCCTGCAGACGGCAAGTTCAGCTTCAGTGTAGTGGGCAATCAAAACCATGAGATCAGAGTCTTTGATGGTCAATTCAATTACCCAAAGACGATGTTCTTTGAGCGGGGCGGGACCAAGATAATCAACGTGGAGGCCGGAACTGCGGTCTATCTCTAGTCTTTAATATATTTTTTTTCTAAAAAATGCTTTTCATCTTTATAGTGTCAATAAAAAATAGAGAATAATTTAACATTTACAGTCTTAATCCTTCCGCCTCTCCAGTCCACCTATTGCCAGTTGCCGAAACAGCGCTGAATTCTCCTGATGCACTGTCTTCTGATAAGTCGAGCGATAACTTATAGTGCGTTATGGGCTGCTGAGATGTCAAGTTAAGGAACATCGAGTCTGCTTGAAGCGTACCTGATGCAGTTATATCGTAGGTGCTGTTGCTCTCTCTCATGCTGCCTGTGCCAAAGATGGTATCTCCGTCTTGGAACAGTGCAAGAGAGACATCCCGCAGAATGCTGTCGTTGAGCCTGAATGACCATGTTCCTGATACATTTTGCGTGACTCTATCGCTTGCCTCTACCGGGATGTTATTCGATGCATTCGATGATTGAGTAGATGTCGCATCAGGTTGGGATTGTGCAGAGTTCTGGTCCTCAGCCATTCGCGATTCGCCGGGAGTATTTCCACTGTTCGAAAGGCTGCTTGGCATTGTCCAATCCAAGGTTGAATTCTCCCTCTCTGCGAAGTATCTCTCCCGTGATTCTTGTGCCTGGTTTGAGACGCTTGGAGCAGCGGTTGCCTCGCTGTTGCTCGCCTCAATGTATTCGTCTACGGAAGATCCTGATGCAGTGGATACCAGATCAGGAAGGAGCATTGCCTGGATGCCCATCATGAAAAAGGCAATTGAAATTACATATGATATAAATCCTTTAGCCGTCATCTATTGAACCTCTAAATAGGTTTATCTGCCGTTGGTTAAATTAAATCCCATTGCTTATAAATTGGTAGTATCTTCGAAGTATGCCGATCCTTGCAAATTCCGATGTAATTTGATCACCAGAGATCAGGCTTTCAGAAATCCCTTTCTGCGATTGACGTTGCAGCATGAACGGCAGGATGCAGGATAAAATATCTACAGAATACCTTATGTATAATAAAACAGCTATTTAATATAAGATCTGGATAATTTTCACTCAACCGGTACTTTAGATCTTGATTCTTAAAAATGCATTTAGCAGCAAGGTTTAAATACTATTACGAATACTAACATATTATTAATATGAGGTAGAAAAGCTACTTCATGGCGGCTCCGGAATTACTCCCTTCTGGATAGCATGTTGTTCCTGAGCCGTTCGCTCCCCTTAAACTGCTTGCCAAACGCTTATTAAGGATCCAATCAATCCGGCCAGAAAAGAATCTCATGATACAGTATTTATTCGGATGCATTTGGGTCCTTTCCCCAGGCAAAGCTTGCTGCCCTCATGATAAATCATTGATTGGAGACCACAGCATCTGGGAGTATGCAGGGGTCTTCAAGCTCTGCGGATGGTGGCGAGGAGCGTTTTTGCTGAGCCCTCTGGGTCCTCTGCCTGGTAGATAGATCTGCCAACTATCAGATAGTCTGCGCCTGCAGCTATAGCCGCAGCAGGAGAGCCTCCCTGGGCCCCGATGCCTGGTGAGATGATTGTCCGATCGCCGATGATTGAGCGGATCAGGCTGA
>JBFYLJ010000031.1:0-8401 GCA_041305465.1 Methanothrix sp. | reverse complement strand
CGCAGCTCTGACCATGTTCTGGACATCGGGCCGGGAGCGGGAATTCACGGCGGCTACGTCGTGGCGCAGGGCAGCCCCCTGGAGATTGAAAAGAACGCAAAGTCGCTCACCGGTCAGTACCTTTCCGGAAAGCAGAGCATAGAAGTTCCGGCAAGCCGCAGGAAGAGCAATAAGTTCATTCGACTTAAAGGCTGCCGGGAGAATAATCTCAAGGACATAGATGTCTCCATTCCCCTGGGCGTCCTGACAGTTGTCACCGGCGTCTCTGGATCGGGCAAATCCACCCTCATCTACGATACTCTTTATCGAGCGCTCATGAAGAAGATCTACAAATCAAGCACAGAGCCGGGGGCTTACGATGAGATTATCTTCGACTCAGAGGTCGACAAAGTTATCGTCATCGACCAGAGCCCAATTGGCCGGACGCCCCGCTCCAATCCTGCCACCTACACCAAGATCTTTGATCCCATCCGGCTCGCCTTTGCCGAGACAAAGGAGGCAAAGGTGCGCGGCTACAAAGCCGGTCGCTTCTCCTTTAACGTGAGAGGCGGTCGATGTGAGGCCTGCCAGGGAGACGGGCTGATCAAGATTGAGATGAACTTTCTGCCCGACGTCTACATCGAATGTGAGGAGTGCAAGGGCACACGCTACAACCGCGAGACTCTGGATGTCAAGTACAAAGGCAAGTCCATAGCCGAGGTTCTGGATATGACTGTGGAAGAGGCCAGAGAGCACTTCCAGAACGTTCCGGCCATCAGAAGCAAGCTGGATACCCTTTTGGGCGTAGGCCTCGGTTATATCAAGCTGGGGCAGAGTTCGACCACTCTCTCCGGCGGCGAGGCGCAGAGGATCAAGCTCACCCGGGAGCTGGCCAAGAGGGGCACGGGAAGGACTATTTACCTGCTGGACGAGCCGACAACCGGATTGCACTTTGCCGATGTCAAGAAGCTCATCAGCGTCCTGGACGACCTGGTGGCCAAAGGCAACAGCGTGGTGGTCATCGAGCACAACCTGGATGTCATCAAGTGTGCCGACTACATCATCGACCTGGGGCCGGAGGGTGGCAATGCTGGCGGACGGATAGTGGCCGCAGGAACGCCGGAAGAGGTGGCAGCGGTGGAGGAGAGCCACACGGGACGATATTTGAAGTCAAGGGTAGGCGGCAGCGGGCCAGAAAGGAAAGCTGCGGGAAAGAAATGCGCAAGATCGGGCGGAAAGGCGAAATCGCCACAAATTAATTCCTAAAGATTCATAAGTATCTGATGAGAACCCACCCGCATGATGTTCATGAATATTCGATTTAATTTTACGATTTTCTTAATATTGCTGCTTGTTATCAGCCAGTTGATGAACCTGGCAGCAGCAAAAGGACAGGAAAACATCACTTGCGAGGTGATCGGCAAACAGATCCTGGCCAATGCCCCTATGAGCATCCAGTCGGGTTCGGATCTGGATAAAGCGAGGTATGCCTATATCATTTATTGTGATACGCTCGCCGATGTGAATGCCTCAGAGGACAAGGATATGGTGAACTCCCTACAGAGCCCCTATCATGCAGAATACCTCAGAAGCATCTTCCTCGGAATGGGAATATCCTCCAACAACTCTCTCTAATTAGTGGCTGCCAAAATAAATCTTACCGAGAATGAGTCTAATCAGTTCAATGCCGCAGTTGCTCTTGCCTTTGTCGATCGATTATACGTCTTCGATCCTCTAATGATGGTCAGAGAAATTGGTCAGTATAACGGGAGCGAAAGCAGCGAATGGAACGGCATGGATGTTAGAGACTGGGGCAATAAAATTATGTATGGGGGTTATTCTGTCTTCAAGGGCGAAGGTGGCTCATGGCACTATTCCGTAGATGAAATCGAAGATCAGATATTTAATAGGCCATCATACTATGGAGAGTACCGGGCAGAATTAAAGCCTGAATGTGAGAATTATAGCTGGAGTGCAGTGGATTCAGCCAAATTTGACATTCTTAAATTTATAATACTACCAGATAATGAGGTAATAGGTATCACATTGGGTAAAGAAGAGTCCGGCAATCAATTGAAAAACAACCTTATTGCTTATGAAAATGACTTGGAAGCAGGGGCTTAAATGTCATTGAGGATCAAAATAGGAGATATCAGGGGCTTGATAGGTAGGCTAGTAGCTCATCGGCATCCTTGAAGACCTTATAGCGACCCTCAGCATAATCCTCCAGGCCCTCTCTGATGCCCTCAATGAACTCCTTACCAGCTTCGGGGTCAACCTTTGCAGGCTTGATGACAGATGATATCATATCCTTATCCTCCAGGCAATCCGAGCAAACCAAACTGATTATGCCTCCATTAGATATATTATCGTCTGCCAACTATTTAATCTTCCCGGCTCACTGCCCACCATTCTCACTTCCAATATCTATACAAAATGCAAGTTTCGCCCTGTCTTCAGGCGGAACCTGCCAGTCTCTTCTCCTCCAGCTCCTGGAGCTGCGCCACCCTCATCTGCACAACATCCATGGCATCATCGAATAGCTTTCTGTCTATCTCAATGCCGAAGAACTTCCGAAGCTTCTCGGGCGGCGTCATGCTGCTTCCGGCAGAGAGATAGGCCATGTAATTCTCATTGAACTTTTCCGGATCTTCCTTGTACATTTTGAACAATGACAGAGTTATGGCTTTGGAGAGTGCATAGCTGAAGGTGTAATAGTTGTTGGTGAGATAGATGTGGCTGATGTAAGTCCACTGGGCACTGTCCTGCGGATAGTAATCCACCAAACCGCTCCGGTATTCCTTGGATAGGTCGGTCCAGAGCAGGTTGAGTTCGCTGCCGCTCACATTTGTCTTTTGGCGGCAAAGCTCGTGTGCCTTGTTCTCAAACTCGGTGATCATGGGCTGGAAGGTGAAGTAGTTATCATAATCACTGACGCTTTGAGCTAAAATTGCCAGGGCTGTATCCTGGTCATAGTTTTTCAGGGCATAATCCACAAAGAGCTCCTCATTGAAGGTTGAGGGGATCTCCATCTCGTACTCGGTGCCGGCACAATAAAGATAATCCACATTTTTGCCCATCAGGCAGAAGTTGATGGCATGACCCATCTCATGAGTAAGGGTCTTTTGGTCTTGCATCAAACCCTTGTAGTTCATGAATATCAACGCTGGCCGCTGCAAAGCGCACATATCCTGGCAGTAGCCTCCCGACTGCTTTCCGCCATCAGGATTGGGATAGACATCCATTGAGCCGCTGGTTGTTGTCTTCACAAATATGTCCAGGAAGGCCGGGTCCATTGCCGCATAAGAGGCGGATATGTTGGAGAGCGTCTCCTCGTAGCCGTATTTCTTATCGGGATTTTTCATCAGTTGAAGCAGCAGGTCATAGGGTTTGAGCTGGGTGAGGTTCATCCTCGTCCTTCGAAACTCATAATAGCCGTCAAAGTCGCCCTTGCGCTCTTTGAAGACCTGGTTCATTGTCTCCACCTGCTCTTTAGTGAGATAGGTATCGAACATCTTGGCATCGTATGAGTCTGAGTAATTCAGCTCCCTGGCGAGCTGGTCATCCAGTCTTGATTTATTGCAGTAGATCTCAGCCATTCTGTTCGATTCGTTAATAAGATGGTAGAAGCGTTTGTCGTAGCCCATCTTTCGATTGTTTCGGCTCCTGTCTGTCGAGAGAAGCTCAGAGTAGGTTACGGAGTTTATGGCCAGCTCTCTACCGTCCTCCAAAGTGATATTTCCCGCAACGGTAACATTATTGGTTACCGTCTTTTCAGCTTCAGTATTGATCTTCATGAGCTGGTTGGAGATATCAGCCAGATAGGCGGCATGCGTCTCATTTCTTGGCCGGTGATCGTTGTAGCGTTGGTAGCTGTTCTCAAGGTATGCTCTGTACTTCTCCAGAGCAGGCTGCTGTGAAAAAAGCCGGTCCCATTCGGCAGAGGGAAGCGACTTAAGCAATACTTCTGCAAATGAGGTGGCCTTGGCATGCTCCGTGTATAAATTCTGCACATCGGAGATGAATTCCTCAAAGAACTTGTCGTTGACATTCAGGCTATTTTGGGCATAAGCATAGGCCATAACGACGCTTAAATTCCGGCTGAAGTTCTTATTCGCCTCGATGTATTCAAGCAAGACATTTCCTGTAAGGTTTTTGAACATGGGGCGAAATGTCGCATTTATCTCTTGCGACCTATTTTGCAGCGCTTCGAATTCGACTGTCACCGCTTCCCGATCTTTAAATATGCTTGATAAATCCCAGGAAGTAGTAATTTCACTTGCATTCAGTTCTCTCGTCTCGTTTTCAGGAGAAGAGGCAAGGCTAAAACCACTAATCAAGAGCATAATGGCAATGAACATGAGCGATATTAAAAATCCTTCTGCCGACTTAATCATTCATCCACCTCGAATAACAATCGAATTGGCACACCACTATAAATAATTGATTTTGCTTTGGTTTGCATAGTTGCACGATGAAATATAAATAGAAAAAGCCAAATTTATCAAAATCGATAGACTTTTATGGACGATTGCATTCTTGATGAGGAAAGGTGATCCGGCTTGATGGGTATCAATGAAATGGGATTCGAGGTCTTCGAGGAGATGCTCGATTATGCAGATGAGCTGCAAATTATAGTCAGAGAACTTGATAACGGTACGGTGGTGGCTGATGCAGGTGTTGCGGCTCACGGTGGATATGGTGCAGGAGTCTACCTATCTCGCCTCTGCATGGCAGATCTGGCGGAGATTCAGCTTACGCCCTTTGATATCAACGGCATTTTGCTGCCGGGCATTCAGGTAGCAACAGACCATCCAGCCGTCTCCTGCATGGCCTCCCAGTGCGCCATGTGGCAGATCAAGGTGGACAAGTACTTCGCTATGGGCAGCGGTCCGGCGCGCGTGCTGGCCAGAAAGACCCGCGACCTCTACGATAAGATATGCTTTGAGGAGTCTTCAGATGTGGCAGTCATCGTCCTGGAGTCAAACAAGCTGCCCAATGAATCTGTCTCTGCCTTTATTGCAGAAAAGTGCGGCATCGATCCGGCTGACCTGAGAATTGCCGTTGCGCCCACGGACAGCGTGGCCGGGCTGGTGCAGGTCTCAGCGCGCGTGGTCGAGACGGGCCTGCATAAACTCTTTACCATGGGCTTTGACATAAACACCATCAAATGCGGCTGGGGCCGGGCACCCATCTCGCCCATCACGGGCGACGCCACCATGTGCATGGGCTCCTCCAATGATGCCATAATTTACGGAGGGGAGACCTACTACACACTGGAATACAAGAACCTGGAGGAGCTGCAGCAATATCTCAAGGGCATGCCGTCATCGGTCTCTCGTGACTGGGGGGCACCATTCTACAAGACATTCAAGGCGGCGGGATTTGATTTCTTCAAGGTGGACCACAACGTCTTTGCACCGGCCAAGGTTGTCATAAACGAAATTTTGTCGAGGCGCACATTTGTAAGCGGCAAGGTAAATAAGGACGTATTGGCAGAGTCCTTCAATCTGCAGAACTTGGATGCAGTTTGCTAAAAAATTGGCAAGATCCGGGATAAGCTAGATAAGCTAGACACACAATCCAAGGAGATGAAATGAAAACCCCAGAATGTGACCTCAAGGGCCATGGACCGTGCCGCGGCTCTTTATGCCAACGTGGCTTAAGCCTCAATCATATGTGCGACCAGCACATCAGGCTGCAATCATACTGGACCGAACATAATCCCGGCAAGAGGCTTACCGATTGGCTGGATGGACTGGCAAATGTGGAGATTGAGGAGGCTTTGAGGAATGCTCCAATTCGCGGGAAGCACTGGCTAATGGTTGATGTGCCATCCAGCGAGGATTGATTTTCTGAATATTAAAATTCTAAACTTAATTTTAAATATATAAGCGCATAATTTTTTTCTCTTTTCTCAGCCATTTTACCTATTTTCCTTATTTGCGATTTTTGTTATTTTACTTTAAGCAATTCGGCCCAATTGGCAATTGTAAACTAATTCACTTTACGTTTAATTAGCATTTTTGGAATAAGCTCTACATTTTGTCCGCTGATTTTATTACCCATTTGATCCATCCATGAAAGGAAGACAATAGTAAAAACGGAGGTGATGATGGATGGATATTATGTCCCAAATATATGCAATTATTATCTTTGGAGCTATGGTTATCTTACTGCCCTGGGGATTGAATAAATGGTCAGACACCAGGGCCGGTGTTAGGTAGCTTCTTGCCCAATTTCTCAGGTCCTGGATCTTCCAGGACTTCTGTGTTTTTGCTTTTCAATCATAACCCGGGAAATACTCCTTGCGAGTCTGACTCACAGGGATATTCATCTCCTCGAGAACAAGTTGCATTGAATCGACCATTCTTTTGGGGCCACTGGTGTAGAATACTCGCTTTGAATAATCTGCGAGCATTTGCTTGATCATATTGGCATCGATTCTGCCGATCCTGCCCTTCCAGGAAGGACCCGGACGGGTCAGGGTATTAATGATAGCAAGATTCCTATTCATCGCAGTAAGGGCCTGGAATTCTTCATTAAAGGGAATATCATCCTCCTGCCTATTGGAAAAAAACAGGAAGATGTCGGTCGGAAGGCCCTTGTCTGTGCAGTATTTTATCATGCTTCGCAGGGGCGTTATGCCTATTCCCCCGGAGAGCATGGCGATCTTCTCGTACTCACCATGAAAAGTGAAGCTGCCATAAGGGCCGGAAAAGCGGATAGAATCACCCTCTTTTAGGGAAAGAAGGGCATTGGAGAAGTCATGACCGGTCAGCCGTTTGGTGACCTGCAGAAAGTCCTCGGTAGGGCTGCTGGAGAGGCTGAGAGGCTTCGCGATTTCGCCCTCTGGGCCCTCAAGCTTTAGGACTATGAACTGGCCGGGAAGGTAATCGAATCCCTTTGGCCGGCTAAACCGAATTGACCGGGATGATGCGGTGGTTTGCTCGGTCTTTATTACCTCTGTCTCAAACTGCGGCTTCATAAAAATAGGGAGCTTTCAGAGCCCTGAGGCGTCGGCCAGCTCAATGCTCTGATTTCTGTCGTTGTTGCCCTCAACGAGAGCTACGATGCTTCCCGTATTCCAGAGGTAGAGATATCTGATGCTGTTATCGCCTCGAATGTCCCTTATCTCTAAAGTCTCGTGGCCGTTGACTGTGGCATTGCCGAATATGGGCAACTTCCGGGCCAATTGCTCCTGGTATGTCTTCTGGGATTTGAAGTTGGAGACGGCAGCCCTGGCGTGCTCCTCATCGGAGAGCTGGATGAGAGTGATCTTGGCATCATAGCCTTGGCCTAGATCGGTCCACTGGTATATTCCCACAGATGTATTGGCCGGGCCGATATTCTCAGGTCCGTAGAACTCCGTGATATAATCAGTCATATTCAGGTTGCTGTTCTCTCCAGGCAAAGCCGCCATCAGCTTGAAGCCATTCGGCAGATTATTCGTTGGGACTGCCGGATCTGATGCAGATGCACGAACCGGGTCCTTAGCCAGGCAGCCGGCACTTGCCGCCAGCACCAGGGATATGAATAGCAAGCAGATTATGTTCTTCATTGTCATGGATGGCCCTGTCGTTCTTTCAAGGCCATAAACTTTGTGAGTCGAAAAGGCAGTTCGACATTTGCCGGACATTCTTCTGAAAAGCTCCTTTCGCCGCCCATTAAGCTAAAGCTGCATCACCAGATCATCCTCTCCTACTACTATCCCCGGAAAATCCGAAACTGTGGCCACAGCCTCGTGGCGCATCTGCTGGCTCGTGTACCTTCCCGCATCGAAGTGGGTGAGGGCGAGGCGCGCGGCTTTGGCCTTTCGGGCGATTGCTGCGGCAGCAGCCGGGTTGAGGTGGGGCCAGGCAGGGTTCTCTTCGCCTGGCAGGTGGGCGCATTCCGCTATGAGCAGGTCGGCATCCTCAGCCAGGAGCACGGCATTCTCGCAGACGCCCGTGTCCGGGCAGTAGGTGATGGTCTTGCCGTCCAGATCGAAGCGGTAGCCCAGGCAGGGCGAGGCGTGCACCAGGAATCGGCAGTCGAGAGCAAAGGGCAGCTTGTAGGGACCGGGCGACAGCTCACGCACCTCCACCGGATAGGGCAGCTTCTCCAGAGGAACGGTGAAGGGCTCATTGACAATGGTATGCAGCGCCGCTCGGGTGCCCTTCTGGCCGAAGATCGTGAGGCTTTTGAAGCGGAATTTGCTGAGGACGTGCAGCCCCTCGATGTGATCGAGGTGGAAGTGGCTGAGGAAGAGGTAGACGGGCAGGTCGTCATTGATGTAGCGGTCTGCTTTGTAAAGGCCGTTTCCGGCGTCGAGGATGATGTGGTACTTCTCAGAGTTGATGAGGGTGCAGATGGTGTTGCCGGTCGGGCTGTCGTACCAGCCGTTGGTGCCTAAAAAGATGATTTGCATGCTAATTCTCCT
>JBFYLJ010000030.1:0-13161 GCA_041305465.1 Methanothrix sp. | reverse complement strand
GCCGAGGTTACCATGGCATCTTTATTTGCTGCAGCTCCAGTCAGCGACCCGGTATCCACCTCAGCTTTGTCCAGCATGAGATCAATCTTCTCGCCTGATGCAGTGGCTGCGATCACTCCTTCACCCAGGGCAATGAGATTGTTCACGTGAGATGTTGAGATAGCGTCTGATCTGTCTGAGAAAAGCTCATCAGCCAGTACCTGGCTCATCGCGCCCTTTGCGCCCAAACCGGCCATTGTGCCGTCTTTGACTCTAATCGAATCAGCCCAAACGGTCAGCTTATCTCCCGAAGCAGTATAAGCAAGCGCCGATTCATCACCCATCGCCTGCATCCCTAATCCGAAGCTTTCCGTAATATCTCCCGTCCCAGCATACATTAATGCTGCTCTAACTTCACCATTATCCAGGGCATTGAGTCCCGTTGCCGATCCCTGTTCGATCTTCAGCACGCCATTGTCCAGATATATATCCTCTCCGGCTCCAACAATAGCATGGGCCGACCTCTTTCCTCTTGCCATCAGGTCTATGCCGACTGCAGAAGTTTGATCGCCATCGGTCCCTGCCCCTAGATAATCTGCTGAGGCACAGCTGTCTTCTCCAAAACCTATGTCGGCGACAATTGCGCCCTGTGTGTCCTGGGAAATATAAGGCCAAACCGGATTGATGCTGTATTCTTGCTCGCGGATGCTTACCGCACCTGCCCCGGTTGCGGCAAATTCGTCCCCGCTTGCCCAGACTCCATAGCCCTCTGCAAACGTCTCTTCGCCATCGGTTAATGCGCCGACGAAACCTGCTGAAGCAATGCTGTCTTCGCCACCTGCTGCTGCACCAGCTATCGCGCCCTGTATGTCCAGGCTTTCAAAGCCGCCGAAGAAGAACGGGCTTTGCATCAATCCACGATCCATGTAGAGACTGCCGGCTGCAGCGCCAACGCCTGCGAAATCATCGCCGTGCGCCCAAATTCTATGGCCCTCTGCAAACGTCTCTTCGCCATCGGTTAATGCGCCGATGAAATTAGCTGAAGCACGGCTGTCATCCCCGCCTGCCGCGGCACCAGCTATCGCGCCCTGTATGTCCAGGCTGTCATAGCTGCCGGAGAGGAACGGGCTTTGCATCAATCCACGACTCATGTAGAGGCTGCCCGCTCCGGCAACGACGCCTGCGAAATCATCGCCGCGTGCCCAGATTCTATGGCCCTCTGCAAACGTCTCTTCGCCATCGGTTAATGCGCTGACGAAACCAGCTGAAGCAATGCTGTCTTCGCCACCTGCTGCTGCACCAGCTATCGCGCCCTGCATGTCCAGGCTTTCAAAGCCGCCGAAGAAGAACGGGCTTTGCATCAATCCACGATCCATGTAGAGACTGCCGGCTGCAGCGCCAACGCCTGCGAATTCATCGCCGTGCGCCCAAATTCTATGGCCCTCTGAAAATGTCTCCTCGCCATCAGTCAATGCGCCTACGAAATCTGCTGAAGCCATGCTGTCATCGCCGCCTGCAACTGCACCGGCCAATGCGCCCTGCACGCCGAGATTGTCATTGGTCGCAGAGAAGAATGAACTATCCATTAATCCATGATCCAGGTAGAGACTGCCAGCTCCCGCTGCAAGGCCTGCGAATTCATCGCCGTGCGCCCAAATTCTATGGCCGTCAGCAAATGTAGTCCTGCCATCGGTATATGCTTCGATGTGATTTGCCGAAACCCTACTATTCTCGCCGCCTGCAACTGCACCGGCCAATGCGCCCTGCACGCCCAGATTGTCATTGGTGGCGAAGAAGAAGGGACTATTCATTAATCCATGATCCATGTAGAAACTGCCGGCTCCGGCTACGAGGCCTGCGAATCCATCGCTCTTTGCCCTCAGATCACTTCCCCAAGCATAGGTGTAGTCGCCATCTGTTTCGGCACCAACATGATCTGCCATTACTTTGCTGTTCTCTCCCAATGCCGCAGCACCTGCTATGGCACCTTGTGCTCCCAGGCCGTCATGTCTAGCGAAGAAGAATGGAGATCCCATTAATCTGTAATCCAGATAGAGACTGCCGGCTCCCGCCCCGACGCCTGCGAATCCGTCGCTCTTTGCCTTGAGGTCGTCCCCCATGGCAGAAGTAATCTCTCCATCTGTAAATGCACCAACCCAGTCCGCTTTTGCTCTGCTGTCACTGCCTATCGCAATTGCACCAGCGAGCGCACCCTGCATATCGAACATACCATAGGAGAAAAACGAACTCGGACCTAAGCCAAATCCAGTATTTCGGTTGAACTTGCCTGCACCCGCAGCTACGATAGCGGCTTCATCACCTTTTGCCTTTGCATCAACCTCAAATGCCGAGGTTTCTTGCCCATCGGTTTGGGCCTGGATATAGTCTACAGAGGCTCGACTGTCCTCCCCGATTCCCACAGCTCCTGCGAAAGCTCCCTGCCCATCAAGTCCATTGAAATTCGCGAATTGGTTTTGTGACCAGATGCCTTTCAGGTCGCCGGCTCCCGCGATAATTCCTGCCGCTTCGTCCCCTTGCGCGACCATATTGGACCCATAGGCAATCGGATCTATGGCTGTATTATCTGGAACTTTGATTACCTCTGCACCCATATTTCCGCTAATGCTTCCTTCTTTGCAGGCCCCTGCCACGATGAACGCGCCTTGAGAATCAAAGCTGTTCAAACCATGAAAATCGACAAGCGCATAACCTACTGCCAGAGGATTATAGCCGCTAGCCTGAAAACTCTGAGTTGAATAGATGCTCCGGCCCAGGCTTAAGGTCTGTACTGTGCTCAGCATTCCGCAGTCCACACTTAGGTATTGACCAGTGAATGCAATACCGCCAAAGTAATTTTGAGATCCTGTCAGGTAGGACTGAGCAAAAAAGCCACCGATATTTGCCGTCTGGGTAGCGCTCAGAGACGTTAAGGTCAGAAAGGCGTTGCTCTCGACAGATCCCGAATCGGCCTTTACGCCGGATTCCGCGGAATAGATGGCTGATGAGAACCCTTGCTTCAAATTCTTTTTTCCACCACCAGAGACCTCCCTATGGTCCGTGATAGTTGTCAGTAGCGGATCGCCCGATAACTCTTCATAAACATATACTGAATCATCAACATCATATTGAGTATTGACATCAAGATCGTTCATCGAGAAATCGACTTCTATTCCGGGAACTAATTGAATATAAGTCAGAATTAATATTATTATAAATATGCACGTTTTCGCCATATTTCTTTAATCCCTCCCAATTAAGAACGGATGTATCGCATATCATCTATATCATCTCTGCGGTATGATCGTTTCATTTGGCATGTCGTGTAGTGAACTTAATGAAACTTGAATGACTCTGATCCGGTATTCGCTGCTCGCCTGGACCAATCGAAGCCGATGGGGATCACATTTATATTCAATGCCCTGCTATGATGGCTCTTATTGCAGTTGAGGTGTTCAGATGAGATGGTGGCCCGGATCGTTGGTTCTCGGATTATTGATTATATTAGTCATAGCCAGCCCAAGTATTCCTGTTGTTAATGCCGCAAAAGTGCCCCAGAATCTCACTGAACATTCCTGGATTTACAGCCAGGGAATCACAGACGATATGCGCATCTACCAGTCGGAAGCCGGTTTTCATGGACAGAAGCTGGTCACTGGAACAAGGGGCACCGGCACGGTATCAAGAACCATCAATGCTCAGGTTTATGGGGGCTTTGAAGACGGCTACAATGAGATCTGGGCGAACGAATGGGGTGTATTCCAGAATAAGCCGTCCAGGTACAGTGCGCCTATTACTAACAGCGAGCTAAAGAATGCTCTCTGCGCCAAGAATTATGAGGTGGGATCGGTTTACTCGGAGAGCTACTCCGGCTTGGTGGAGCTGATCAAAGATACATCCGTAAGTGAGACTGACAACAACTCTGTCTACAGCATCCATTCTGAGGTAGAGGGAACAGCCAGAGTGGGAGCACGGGTGCAAAAAGGCTCCAGCGCGGTGCCCATATACGTCATGAGCGGAGCTTATTCCGGATACCTGAATATGAGGATGTCACTGGAGAGCGGCAATGCGTCTCTCTTAACCCTGCCCTGCCCGTGAGGGCATTGAAAGCTATTTTTCTTGATCCGTTGCGATTTATCTGCAATTGGATGATCCTCGATAAGGTTTATCACAATCATCGTTATAGGGCATGACATGAAAAATCGGCCTCTGGCACTAGTATTGATTGCGATATTTATATTTAATTCAAACGCTAGCGCCAACTATTGGGCGAGCAGCGTCGATACCAACTCATCTCACTGGTCCATTTATCGCCATAATAGTAATATCAGTTTTGACCTGTCAAGCTCAGTGAACGGCAACATATCTCCAATAGACATATCACCAGCAAAGTCACGCAGTAGAATCCTGCGCCCGTACCTGGCCTATTACGCGGAAGTGGGAAATAATGACGTTAGGTTCAGGCAAAGAACAAGTGCCACCGAAGGCAGTTACAGATCTGCAGATGAAATAATGATGCAGTCTGTTGTTCACCCGGACGAAATCAATATCACTGTAGATAAGCCGGCGGGAACTGATCTATTTACAATCAATTACGAGACTGAGAAGTGGTCGGTCTTCATAAAAAGGAATAGAACCCTAGCGTACTCGGGCCAGGGAATAAATGACCGTGATTTTGAGGGAAATAATGGAGACTTTGCAGGTTCAAGCTTCCTATATAATCGTGAACTGTCAAAGGAACAGAAAACTGTTAATTGGCTGCAAAGGATGAATGCTACCGTCCTGGCTGCGAATGAATCCACGATCGTTGCCGAGTTCAAGCCAACAAAATATTTGGGTTACGAAATCAAAGCTAACACTACAGGAATCGCTGATTTTAGCTATCGGTTCAGAGATACACAGTACGATGCTAAGCACCAAAACTATCCAGCACTGATTATGGGAGAGGAACGGTATTACGGCTCATATAATCTGGTGCAAAAAATTAATATGAAATCTGTATTCGTCACGACCAATGACACCGATGATGATGCAGAAAGTTGGCTGCCATGCTGTTCTGGTGGATGGAAAGATATGATGCCCTTTGATAAAGAAGGCTTTACAGCCGTTGCAAAAAATGTCTTCGATTGCACCTGTTACAAAGAAGTCCCAACGCCTGGATAAACCGGCAACCATGGATAAAACAGCAGCATTGCCAGGAATTTGCCATAATCCGCCGGTTTCTTACCTTTGGAAAGAAGCTGCTTCATCCTCTAGCTCCTTGCCTCTGGATGAAGCAGTCTCTGCCTGTGCGTCGCGGCCCATTTTATAAAGAGCTGCGCTCTTTTGATACCAGACCACAGCATTGTCAGGATTTCGCCTGATAGCCTCATCAAAGCATTTTATGGCATCATCAAACACATCATTGCCATTAAAACCGAGACGGATGAGGGCACGGCCCTGGCCAAGAAGAGCTATGCCTTTGTCGATCCAGGCCTGGGTGAGGTTGGGATTGAGTCTGATGGCCTCATCAAAACATCTTATAGCCTCATCATACTTATCCTGGCCGTCGAGACTGATATCTGGGTCATCGAGAGCGGCACCCTGGTTCCTGAGAATGACGCCTTTGATGTTCCAGGCATAAGCATAATTGGGATTTAACCTGATGGCCTCATTAACGCATTTTATGGCCTCATCGTAGCTACCCTTATTGTGGAGAATAATGCCTTTGCTGTTCCAGGCATAGGCATAATTGGGGTCCAACTTGATGGCTTCGTCAAGAGCTTTGATGGCCTCATCGAACTTGCCTTGGTCGCCTAGGGCAAGGCCTTTCTCGATCAAGGATAAAGCAATATTTGGACCTTGCATACTCAGCCATCCTTCTGCGTTCTGCTGACTGCTTGCCTGTCCCATCAAGGCGAGAAGAAGGATTAACAATGCATAGCTGCATCTCATCTCAGATTGACATCTCCCAGCCCTGTCCAAAGTCGATCAGAGGCCGCACTTGCGTTACTTCGAAGGTAGCCAGTACGTCAATCATCCCTGCCGCCTGCTCTCCTACAATCCTGGCCATCTGGCTCTTGTATGCTTCCAACTTCGGCCCAGAGGAGGCAAACTCCAACATATTCAGATAGACTCGTATCCCTTTCCAATCAAGAAGCCCTTCTCCCGGCTCCATTATCATGAACACTGCATGGGGATTTGCCTGCAAGTTGTCAAAGGTGCGGCCCCTGGCAAATGCCACGATTACCGTCTTTTCGTCGATCATTTGAGGGGAACCATAGACTGCAGAGTCCACCAAGCCATCCTTATTCGATGTGCTTATGACGCCAAGCCTCGGTTGCTTGTTGAAATACTCCATCAATTTGCCGGTCATTTTAAGCCTCTTCTCAAACATTTGATACTTTTGCCTTTGCCGCTATGAACTTTCGCGCCAGCCTTGCCGCCAGAAGCGCCGTCTCGCCGTGATCGTAGGCAGGGGTCAGTTCGTTTATATCCAGGCTCACAGCCCTCGGCGCAGCACGCTCAATTACCCTCGACACATCCCAGGATGTGAGGCCAAATGGTTCCGGGTTGCCCACCGCCGGCGCGAATGCCGGATCCAATACATCCAGGTCTATAGATAGATGTAGCCGCTCGCAATTCAGCCTTTCCATTGCCCTATCCAGAACATAATCGATGCCTTTCTCAAAGACATCGCGGGAAGTGCTGTACGATATGCCGTTTTCCTTCGCGAAGGTGAACTCCTCCTTGCAGCCACTACGAATGCCGATGGTGGCGTAGGCACTTATTCCCTTCTTCTCCAGGATTCTTCTGCTGGCGCAGGCGTGACTGTATCTGGTGTTGCCGAACTCCTCGCGCAGATCCAGGTGTGCGTCCAGTACCAGCACGCCCAAACCTGCCGAAGCTTTGCGTAAGGCCAGCCCCTCTACAATTGGTGGGGTAATGGAATGCTCTCCTCCTAAAAAGATCGGGACAGCAGCTTTGGGCAGCAGGGCAATGCCCTCCTTTATGGTCTCTTCGGCATAAGCGGGATCTGCACCAAGATCCATATTTCCCAGATCGCAAATGGCTAGCTCTGCCAGATCCAGGTCGTAATTGCAGTCATAGCTCTCGAAGTTAAAAGAGGCCAGACGAATGGCATCCGGCCCATCCCGTGAACCGGATCTAAAAGATGATGTGGAGTCGAATGCAAGCCCCACTACTACGTAGTTTGCATCCTGCAAATCTGCATCGGCGTCGGCAAAGCCGCACCTTTGGAACATGAAAATAGATTTGAAAGGATTTTAGCGCAGGTCCAATTTGGTCCTGCCCATGACAAAGAGATATGGAACCTCTTTTCCTTCCTCGATCTTATCCTTTTGATCCGCGGTTATGGGAATATCGACGGTGGCGTAACTTCCCAGGTCCATGAGCTGCACCGAGGTGTCGCCGATGGATAGAACCTGACCGGTCTTGCGTTCGACTGTAGGTACATAAATTTTGGTGGTAACCGGCTGAACGATGGACTTCTTCTGGTTGTCGAAGATGCCTATCGCGTCCACTCTAGCCTTGGCACTGCCATGTTTGCCGGGCTTGGAATGGGATATGCTCTTGATTATGCATGGCTCTTCGTCAATGATAACGTATCTTCCTTCTTTCAGCTCTCTAACCTCAACCTGCTCCTTCATTTCATCACTCCTTAGGGCGAATGCAACTCTCCTATTTAAAGGATGTCTTTCATGCGACGCATTGCTTCCTCAAGCTGAGAGCGCGCCGCAGCATAAGATATTCTGATGTGCTCTTTTCCGCCCGGACCAAAAGCAGATCCCGGAACGGTAATGACACCCGCTTTGCCCAGGCGGGCGGCCACGCTGTCGCCGTCTCCCACTCGGGGGAAGAGGTAGAAAGCGCCTTCCGGCTCAATGATATTCACACCCATCTCCCGGAAGCCTTTTACCAGCAGATCCCGGCGAGCTTTGAATTCGTCTCTCATCTGGGTTACGCATTCCTGCGGCCCGGTGATGGCCTCCAGAGCAGCAGCCTGAGAGATGGAGCAGGCGCATGCCTGAACATATTGGTGAATCTTGAGCAGTTGCTCTAGCGCACCTCCTTTGGCAACCAGATAGCCCAGCCTCCATCCGGTCATGGCATAGGTCTTGGAGACGGCGTTAACGGTGATGACGTTGTCTGAGAACTGGCCCGGGCTGACATGCGCACCGTGGTAGATGAAATTCTCATAGACCTCATCGGAGAGCACCCAGATGCCTCTCTCTTCAGCGATTTGCGCAATTGCGCGCATCTGCTCAGAAGTTGCCACAGAACCCGTGGGATTGGAGGGCGAATTTACTATTATCAGCCGTGTCTTGTCGGTTATCCTCTCCAAAATAGCCTCAGGTGCAAGACGAAGATGATCATCAAGAGGGACGCTAACGGGCCTGCCGCCCACCAGGCGGGTCAACTCAGCGTAGGACAGGAAACTTGGATCACCTATCAAAACCTCCTCGCCTCGGTCGATCAGAGCGGCCATAACCAGGAAGAGAGCCTCGCTGGCCCCGCTTGTCACCATAATATCTTCGGCGGTGCAATCGATCCGGTTCTCGGTGCAGAACTTTTTCGCGATGGCTGTACGTAGCTGCGGCAAGCCACAGTTGGGAGTATAGCCGCACAGTCCATTTTCAATAGCAGCAATTGCCGCCTTTTTGATATGCTCCGGTGTGTCGAAGTCTGGCTGGCCCAGTCCTAAATTAACTGAACCCTGGGCGGCTCCCTCAAAACATTTCCTTATGCCTGATATCTCAATTTTTTCCGTGCAGCTTGCAAATCTCATGGCTCCTCTCTCCTGTCAACAACTCCCATCTGTTCATCCTTATAAATCACATTGAATGTGCCAAAGCAATCGAGCCTGGAAAGCTCCTCTTTTATCAAATTCATTCTGATTCTCCCCCCTCTCCAGTAAAGGGTGATCTTTACATCCTCTCTCTCGGTCTCATTGGATATGGACTCCACGAACATCTCCAGTGCTCGGGAATTGGAGAACGGGACGACAAATATGGCCCGATACATCTCTTTCTTGCGGGCGTAGGAGGTGAGGATATAGCCGTTGTTCTCAAACTCGCTGATCTTCTCGAAAGGGCATAAGACCTCCTTCTCATGCTCCGCAGTTGCATCTGCCCTTGAGATGATCAAGAGAATCTTGGATATAATAGACTTATCAAATCTTCTTCCAAACCAGATATTGATAGCGCCTTGGGTTAGGACAATGGACACCGCCGGGCCGCTCACCTCAATGGAGACCGGCTCTTGCCTGTTGCCTGGGGAGAAAGGCATAGCTGCCTAGATCGAGCGTAGCCAATATAACCGTTTCGAGAATAATTCCCTGGAGAGGAATCGTACTATGGACCAATGTCTGGCAGCTTTAGAAAAACAATTTTGTGAGGAGCCTTATGCCAAGATCTTCGGCATAGAGATTGCGCAGCTTGAGGCGGGCCATGCCATTCTCATGATGGTGACTTCCGAGAAAATGAACAATCTCTTCGGCGCTACCCATGGCGCTGCCATCTTCTCGCTGGTGGATGCCACCTTCGAGCTGACAGTCAACTCACATGGCACCGTGGCCGTGGCATTGACCGTGAATATGAATTATCTTAACGCCCCTCTTCCTGGCGAGAGATTGCAGGCGGAAGGGCATGAGATCAATCGCTCCCGGAAGATCTCTGCCTGTCAGATTTCCGTCACAGGCGAAGATGGGAGGATGATCGCGACCTGCCAGACCCTGGCTTACCGAAAGAAGGACAAATTGCCCTTCCTTTGAAGCAGAGTTTATATTACATTGCTGATCTAGATCTCGGGCAATGATACTGGCGTCCTGCATAAAAAAATACAAAGACGATACCCATCGGGCAATGCCACCAGAGGAAACGCTCAAGCGTGCCGATGCCAAATTGCCTGCCGCTGGGATCACCAGAGTGGCGGACATAACCAATCTGGACCGAATCGGCATACCAGTCTTCTCTTCCATCCGGCCCATGGCCGATCGAGGTGCTATCTCAGTTTACAACGGCAAGGGTGCCACGCCCACTGAAGCCAAAGTATCGGCTATGATGGAAGGACTGGAACGCTACTCTGCTGAATTAAGAGACAGGGAGCTGAGAATAGACTGCTATTCCCATCTGGACAGAGCGCTGGACCCGCGCGAGTTGATCCTGCCCCATGGTGCAGAGCACGATGCCATGATACCCTGGATCTTTGGATGGGACATAATGAACGATGAGGAGATCTTGGTTCCGGCTAATGCGGTCTTTCATCCCTTGCCATCCGAATTCAAACGCCTCTTTAGAACCAATACCACTGGCCTGGCTTCAGGAAATGTTGTTGAAGAGGCGATATTCCACGGCCTGGCTGAGGTTATAGAAAGAGATGCCTGGGCGCTGGTGGAGGCTACGAGGAGGACCGGCCCCTTAATCAGTGATGTTGAGGACGAGCAGGCTAAAGGTCTCCTGGACAAATTTGCGGCAGCAGAGGTGGATGTCTATCTCAGGGATATTACCAGCGATATTGGCATTCCTACCTGCGCGGCAGCAGCAGATGACGTCCGGCTGCGCGACCCAACTCTTCTTACTACAGGCATGGGCACGCATACCAGCGCCGTAGTAGCAGTGCTGCGCGCTCTTACCGAGGTGGCGCAAAGCCGTCTTACCCAGATTCATGGGGCAAGAGAAGATACTACGACCGCTGATTTTAGAAAACAGATCGGCTATGAAAGGACCAAGAGGCTCAATCGGCATTGGTTTGAAGCATCTGAGAAGAAGGCATTTTCCGATATCGAATCCTTTGAGAGCGACGACTTCCTGATGGACATAAAATATATGCTAAAGAAGCTGGAGGAAGCGGGCCTTGATCGAGTGGTGGTAGTGGATCTGACCCGCGAGGAGATCGGCCTTCCCGTAGTCAGGGTGATTGTGCCTGGACTTGAGAATTCAGCAGTTGACCCGGAAAGGGTGGGCAAAAGGTGCAAAAATGCCAGGAATCGTCGTCTTCCTAGGGCCAAGCCTCTCTCAGGATAAGGCTTTGCAGATATTGGAGGCTGACTATCGGCCTCCTGCCAAGAGGGGAGACATCTACCAGGCGGCGAGAGATGGAGCGAAGATTATTCTGCTCATAGATGGCGTCTTCTTTCAGGAGTGCTCGGTAGCCCACAAGGAGGTAATCTATGCTCTGGAGGCAGGAGCGAAGGTCCTGGGTGCTTCCAGCATGGGAGCTTTGCGTGCCTCGGAGCTGGACGTTTACGGCATGGAGGGCATAGGCAGAATTTACCAGGCCTACAAGGGCGGCCATCTGGTCTCGGATGATGAAGTGGCACTTGTCTTCGATCCGTTTTCCTACGAGCCCAGCTCCGAACCTCTGGTGAACATTCGTTTCAATTTGGATTTGGCCTGGCAGATGGGTGTAATTAGCGCGGCCAGCAAGGATCGGCTATTTCATTGTGCTCAGGCCCAATACTTTCCCGATCGAAGCTATGAGCGCATGCTTTCGGACGCTGCGAGTCGTGTGGCGGAAAAGGAGCTGCAGAGTTTTCGCGAATTCCTGGCTAAAGATAAGCGCGACTTCAAGATGGAAGATGCTGTGCAGGCCCTGAAGCGAGTTAGAGATATGGCAAGATGCTAGTGACAGTTTGGTCTTTTGCTGGCTTTCGCCTTTATCCTCGGCAATGAGATGCAAGTCGAGGTGGCGAAAGAAGGAAGGGATATAACTGTAATACGGTAAGTCAATCGCACTTCAATTGAGATAATAATATTAATAGTATCTATTTAAAAAGGTTGAAATAATAGTTTGTCAGACAATGGAGCCAATTCTATGACAGCGATAAAAGAGATTCTTGCTTTAAAAGAGGAGCGTCATGCGACCATACTGGCTCATAACTACCAGATTCCTGAGGTGCAGGATGCAGCCGACCTTGTAGGTGACTCTCTTGAGCTCTCACGGGCGGCAGCGCGCCTGGACGCAGAGGTCATTGTCTTTTGCGGGGTGGATTTCATGGCAGAGACCGCGGCCATCCTCTCTCCGCAAAAGAAGGTAGTATTGCCTGTAAAGGGTGCCTGGTGCCCCATGGCTCACATGATCTCGACCCAGGAGCTTTCCGACCTCAAAGCCCTCCACCCTGAGGCGGCAGTTGTTTGCTACGTAAACTCGACGGCCGAGATTAAAGCTGAGAGCGATGTCTGTTGCACTTCCGCAAATGGCGTGCAGGTGGTAGCCTCACTTACCGAGAAGGAGGTTATCTTTGTGCCGGACAGGAATCTGGCAGCCTACGTAGCCCGTCATACCGATAAGAAGATCATTCCCTGGAACGGCTACTGCTATGTGCACGAACACCTCACGGCTGAGGAGGTTAGGGCCGCCAGGGCGGAGCATCCCCAGGCAGAAGTGCTGGTGCACCCGGAGTGCCGACCCGAGGTCATCGATGAGGCAGATTTCACCTACAGCACCGCAGGGATGGGAAAGCATGCCAAATCCAGCGCCGCGAAGGAATTCATCATTGGCACGGAAGAGGGTATGATCTACCGGCTGAAGAAAGAAAATCCGGATAAGGAGTTTTATCCACTGAGCAAGGACGCCATCTGTCAGAATATGAAGAAGACCGACCTGGCCAAGGTCTTGCGTGCGCTGCAAACCCTGGAGCCGCAGGTCACGATACTTCCAGAGATTGCGATGAGGGCACGCCGGTCAATAGAGAGGATGCTGACGGTCAAGGTTTGACCCAAGTAGGCAAATTACCTTTTATTGCCAAATGTTTCATTTTTCTGGATAGTTGACTCCGCTAATTTATCGCTCAGCACCCCGATCATTCGACTGATGCCTACCTGGCTGGAAGAGGGCTGCTGGATCGTGGGTGTGGCGAACTGACCAAAGCTATCGGCTTACTACTATGGGCTGTGGCCACCTGGGCGAACGGGTACGAGAGGCCGAGCGCGCGCGTGGGCTGGCGGTGCGTGGTCAGGGAAGGAAAGCAGGCAGTAAAACCGCTCTTTAATATGGCAAAGAAGATGAAAATGCCGAGCATTAGACCGATGGGGCGAAGGACGGCTGGGCTTGTTCTTGGCTGTCCCTACGAATACTGTTAAATACTACTACTGCATGAGATTGGCTGCCTCTTTTGCGGGGGTTGCCAAGCCAGGTCAAAGGCGCTGGATTCAGGGTCCAGTCACGAAGGTGTTCGTGGGTTCG
>JBFYLJ010000029.1:0-5012 GCA_041305465.1 Methanothrix sp. | reverse complement strand
GAAGGGCCAGATTCATTGAAGGGGGGAAGGGAAATTACTTTTGACCATAAGCAGACTACCGTTTACTATCCAGGTGAGCAGGATTTCATAGAGGTGGATGAAGGGGTCGCACCTCTTCTATTAACGCTATGGGATGCAAAGATAAGGACCTGCAATTCTTGCGAAGAGAACGAGCCGGGAATAATCTGGATCGAGTTCTATTCCATGAAAGAAGTCGAGAGGTTCTTGACGATATTGATAAAATCCCTGGGAGACCGGGTCCACAGTCATCCGGAAGTTAATGATTGGTTCTCCTATCGAATATTGGGTCATGAGGGCGAAAAACTTCCACCATGGCGTTTCGATGCTTATCCTAATTTAAGCCCAATGGTGCCCAATCAAAGGAGCATATACCCTGAGAAGATATTTGAGAGCAGAGTTGAGCTTTCTGTTTCAGTACGTTTTCCCAGAGAGGATGGTCAGATAATTCTTGATCTTGTCGGCAAATACCTGAGAAAAGGCATTGATAACTTCGAGGAACTGAGCGATGCCCAATGGGACTATGTGAAGCAATATATCCCGCTACAGCCATATAATAGGGTGTTTAAAACAGAAGATCGGAAAATCCTGGACGCTGTCCGATATGTGTTGAGGACCGGTTGTACCTGGACGGAGATTCCCCGTAAATATGGATCCTATTTGGCAGTTCGTACAAGGCTGAAGAAATGGTCTGCAGAAGGTGTTCTAGACCCAATAATTAGCAGTATCGAGAGTGAAGACGTATATAAAGAGAGGCTTTCGAAGTATTTGAATGTCACAAATGATCAAATGACCACTACGAGAAAGAGGGCAGCAAATAGCACAATGTCCTCAAGAGGAGAAATGGCGCCGATGTCTGTATCTCAATGATCTTGGCGAGAATAATTTTTTGACAGGACTGCGATTAGCAAAAGAAATAAGGACTATTATGATAGAAGACTCTTTATTCGTTAACGGATTTCAATCATGCTTAGCTAAGATCATTTCGTTCTCAGAGAGCGACGTGATGCATTCTGAAAACATACATAGATGGGACGAATTCGGTGGATTATGGTCTCAGGAAGACAGAACTAATTTGAATGGCCTTCGGAATAGAATTACCATAGATGCAGAAGGTAAGAAGATCTTGACTTCACCTCTTACTCGGCAGGAAAAATCCTGGGCAGCCAATTTTGTCTGGCGAGTTATGCTTGCGGAAAGGTTTCTTTGATAAACTGATATATAGTTTTTATTTTTTTAAAGTAAAAAAATTAATTGTTTATCTGGATCTTTCGTTATATCCGTATCATATCAAGTTAACAATTCGATTGTTTTTGATTTAAACATAATACATGTGAAAATTTTTATTATAATATCAAAAGCAAAAGACTTTAATACTTTAAAGATCTTAACTAAGTTATTAATTAGGTAATGCCATGACCTCTACTGGGCTATCGGCCTATCCTCGCGTCTTTTTTTCGTACATAGCGTCAGCAATGAATAATATCCTCTCTAATTTTAAATTAATCTATTCGAATTTAAAAAAATCATTACAAAATAGAATTTTCAAAATACCGAACCGATCAAAAGATGCAAATAAACGCCCCCAAAAATCCGCAATCGATCTAAAGACGGCTATAATTCATGAGCAGATGCAAATCCAAACTATTCCAGCCATCTGCTCGGCAACCAATATTTATGACAGAGCAGGAGAGACCAGTTCTTCAATAGATGTTTACTGGTGCGAAAGAGGTCTGAGCCTCTCAGATTTAGGCCAATTCGAGAATGCCCTGGAGTCCTATAAAAGAGCCCTGGAGATAAATCCACGCTCTTTTAAAGCCCTCAAGAATAGAGCCAATGTACTCTACCGAGTCGGCAGATATGATGAGGCTATAGATGACTTCAGTAAGGCTCTTGAGATAAATCCGCAGCTCATAGATGCCTGGTGTGGCATGGGCAATGCCATGATCAAAATGGGCAGGTACAAAGTAGCTGTATCAGCTTACGAAAATGCGCTCAAGATTAACCACTCTTTTATCGAAGCTTGGGTGAGCAGAGGCGTAGCTTTAGGGAACATGGGTCGCTACCAGGAAGCTGTAGAATCATTTGATAGAGCACTTGAGATCAATCCATTGCTGAAAGAAGCATTGTACGGCAAATACCTTGCCCTGCAAAAAACCAAGCGTGGCGAAGAGCTCATAAGGATAACTGAGAAGATAACCGCCATGAAGAAAGCCATGATGCCACTGCCCATTCCCGTCGCCGGCAGTACATCAGGAAACTTCTTAGTTCCGGTAAGCGAGGACTTCGCTTCCTATTTCTTAAAGGCCGGAGCGGAGTTCTACAAAAATGAGCGTTTCGAAGATGCAGCTAACTGCTACGAAAAAGCTACCGCAATCACTCCCCAAACTCCGGATGTATGGTATGAAAAAGGTTTAGCGCTATATAAATTGGGCCTTTACGAAAAAGCTATTTCGTCCTTTGAAGGCGCCTTGAATATAGATAATCGCTATTTAGATGCCTGGAATAACAAAGGAGTGACCCTCGATAAGCTGGGAAGATATGATGAGGCCATAAATTGCTACGATGCGTTTTTAGAAATCAAACCGTGGGATACTAGAGCTTGGCGAAATAAAGGTCTCCTTAGAAGAAAGCTTGGTCAATACAAAGAGGCATTTATCTGCTTCGATAACGTCGTAAAGATCGATCCCAAGGACTATTCCAGCTGGTGCGCAAAGGCTGAGATTCTCTATAAGTACTTGGGCCGCCATGAGGAAGCCTTAGAATGCTACAATGAGGCCTTGAAAATAGATCCGTCCAACAGCTCCATATGGTTTGATAAAGGCATTTGTCTCTACGAACTGGGTCGGTACAATGAAGCCCTCTTCAGCTACGATAAGGCTATAGAGATTAACCCAAAAAGCTCGAAATTCTGGAATAATAAGGGAATTGTTCTAAAAAGATTGATCCGCTACAGCGAGGCTATAAAGTGCTTCGATAAAGCGAAGGGTCTCGACGAAAGGAATGCCTCACCATGGTACAATAGAGGTCTTACTCTGGATGAGATGGGCCAGTATGAAGAGGCTATCAGATCCTTTGATAAGGCCCTGCAACTGGATCCCGAGAATGCCGATACCTGGAATAACCGGGGAGTTACCTTAAAGAACCTGGAGCTATACGACGAAGCCATCAAATCTTTTGAGTGTGCCATAGGAAGCAATCCCAATTATGCCATGGCCTGGAATAATAAGGGTAATGTTCTCTCTGCTTTACACAGATACAATGATGCCGTTGACTGCTTCGAACGAGCTACTGATATCGATACTAACTACTTCGATGCCTGGAACAACAAAGGCAATGCACTTGCCCAGTTGCAGAGCTACGAAGATGCCATCTACTGCTACGAAAAGGCGATTGAGATAGACCCATGCGACACAAAGACGTGGTTCAACGAGGGAATAACCTACATTAATTTGGGCCAATATATGGATGCCATAAAATGTTTTGATGAAGTTTTGGAGATTGACCTATCATCTATTCCTGCTTGGATTTCCCGCGGAATTGCTCTGCATCGACTTAACCGATATGAAGATGCTTTGGCTTCCTTTGAAGAGGCCTTGGAGATTAATACCTCAGATCCAGCCGCATGGCATTTCAAGGGAGAGGTCCTCAATAAGCTAGGACTTAAAGATGAATCGGATGATGCTTTTGCCAAGGCGGCATCACTGGGCTGGAAGTGGGAAGTTGCGATACACTGAGCTGTCTATAGGCTCTTTCTACAATTGCAGCGCTGCAAAGATCCTCTTCATCAGCGGCAACTACTCACGCATCCTCATGAGGTGCCCAGGAGGCTTGAGCAGGGCAAAGCCTGTCCAGCCCAAGCCGATGGTAAGCAGGAGCCAGAAGCCCGGAGGCAGCCAAGGCGATCCTGGCATAGGTCTTCCACGCCCGGTCCGGCGAGTTGGAGGAGATGATACAATGCAGGCTGCAAAAGTATTTCATTAGGTCTATCGATCACACTAAAATGGATAGATATGAAAAACTGCAATACGCTAATGGTAGTAATCTTGCTGCTGACTGCGACGGTTTTCGTCATGCAGTCGGCTCTGGCAAAAGAAGAATTGATGAGTCCTGCAAATGAATCACTAACCACCTCATCCAACAAGACCCAGCTCGTCTCATTTGTTGAGTCGGCGATGGCCTATGTCCAAGAAAACGGCAAAGATAAAGCACTTGAGGAATTCAGCAATAAGACCGGATCATTTGTCCGCAATGACCTCTACATCTACGCTTATGGTTTCAATGGAACTTGCCTGGCACATCCATTCAAACCCGATTGGATCGGCAAGAACAAGATGGATGTCACAGATTCCAATGGCGTCCCATCCCTCAAGAATACACTCAATGCTGCTAAGGAAGGGAAAGGATTTGCTTACTTCATCTTCCCGAATCCGGCTCACGGCGGCAGAGATGAGTTCAAGATCGCCTATGCCATGAAAGTGGATGACAATTGGTTCCTCGGCTCTGGAATCTATATCTCATGTTAGTGATCGGCAGCTCTTTTCCTTTTTCACGGGCGCGAAATGGCATAACATGAATCTGCCCCGCATCCGCCTCGCCTTGACTCACACGTCGGGCCGCGGGTGCACGGGCGGCATTCTGCAGGCTAATGGATTCATCGGTAACATTACATCCAATGCTCCCGCCTCTGGCAAAAATATTTAATATCATAAGTTATGAGGCACATCTGCATGGAAAACATACGCAGGCAAAGGATTAGGAAGGCGTTGATAATTTTTTCATTCATCCTATTGCCGGCGACTTTTGTGTATATCTCCTGTCCGATAATAATCCAGGGCGCATCAAAAGGCATTGCTACCGGCGGCCTGATCCTCTTTATCCTCCTCTTTATCAGTTCATTATTCCTGGGCAGGATCTGGTGCGGGTGGCTCTGTCCAGGCGGCGGCCTGCAAGAAATCTATCTTGATATAAATAATAAACCTGTTAAGATCGGC
>JBFYLJ010000028.1:0-4058 GCA_041305465.1 Methanothrix sp. | reverse complement strand
TTGAATTACGCAGTTTCAGCCATGGCTATGGCCAGATTACCTACCACATCGTGTTGGTGCCAAAGTATCGATACAAGATCTTCTATGAACGGCAGGTTAAAAAGGATTGCGAGTTGATCATCAATGATATCTGCAAGGAGAACGGCTATAGAATTCATGCCATGGAAATTGTAGAGGATCATGTCCACTTGTTCCTGGAATTTCACCCAATCATTTCTCTATCAAAGGTTGTTCAATACTTGAAAGGAGGCAGTCCCTATAGGATGTTCAAGTGACATCCTGAGTTGAAGAAACGCTATTGGGGCGGAAGTTTGTGGTCAAGCGGTAAGTTCTTTAGATATGTCGGAAATGTTGCCGCTGACGCAATATCTCACTATATTAAGGAATCTCAAGGAAAACAGAAAGCAGAGCATCAATTGCGCAAAACAAAGGCTTCAGGATAACGAAGACTAGATGATTTCTGAATTCCGGAAAACCGGGCGCGCGCCACGAAGCATACCCCGTCCTTTAGGGCGGGTGGCCGCGCGCAGTTTGATTTGATCAATGGTTATGATAAATGGTTATCCCCTTACCCATAGAAAATAGCGAAGAGCCTTCTTTTGAGATAGGACAAGGCTTTTGCATGTTTTCGTATCAAACCCATAAACATTGGTGGAATATATGAAAAAACTTGAAGCTTATGCTTTTTCCGGCTCAAACAAGATGATTTCACAAATTGTAATTCTGACCTTGCCCTCGCACCATGACCGGAAAAGATATTTCGTGATATCGCTTCAAGACGACAAAGGTCACTGTATTCCATTAGGTCATTTAAATAGCTAAGCTTTAAGAGTTCATTTTTTGGAATGGTCGAAAGATACTGAACAAACGGATTTTCAAGATATTCTATTATTCCAATAGAATTATTTTCTGTGTATTGACGATAAATGGAGCAAATTTCTGGACTGTAGGCGATGGGATATTGGAATGCAATTTTTCCCCATAATACGCCGTCTTCATTCCATTTTATACCAAGGGGGTACCCTCCAACTCTTATAAGAACATCTTTTGGTGCCGCAGAAGAGGATGAATTAAACATGGCAGACCCAAATTTGACGCGGGCACCAAAATAGGACGACAGAAGTCGTTCCCCTTCGCTCTTGTTATAGACCTTTTGCACTATGGAGCCTGGGTAATGTACCTCATAAGCTGTACCATAGAGGCCCGCATTAGGATACAATGCCCTCAACCGCAATATCGTCTCAATAAATAAAGGCAACCACTCATCATCAGCATCAAGAAAAGCAATCAGCTCAGACCGTGCCGCTTCTATCCCTTGATTCCTTGCCGCTGAGACCCCCTTATTTTCCTGCTGAATCAGCCGGATCCGGGGGTCCCGAAACTCTTTGACGACCTCCGTCCCTCCATCTGTCGAACCGTCATCAACCACTATCACCTCAAAATCCTGAGAGGTTTGGTTAAAAATTGAGTTTAATGCTCCTGCGATATAGCGTTCTTTGTTGTAGAGGGGAATGACGACAGAGACTGCTGGAATATCAGGCATATTACTCAATTTTCTCCGAGTAGCCCTGCCTAAGTATTATTCCGGCGTTTAGAGCTTCTCTCTGGACATTTATGATCCGTTCTATCAGATCACGCTTGATCGCAGCAGTCTCATCAAGCATGGATGACATACGATCTACAACGGCCTCCACCGCCAAGTCTTTAGGCTCAAGGCAGTAATTGGTGTGACCAAATATGTACCTGTTAATCCCTTGGGCCTTGATACTGTAGCCGAAGCTTAATGTAGGCGCACCAGACGAAAGAGCGGCGACCGTGGTGTGTGTCCTTGCTCCGGCAAAAAACGCCATCCTGCTGATTATCCACTTTGTCTCTGCAGGATTGCATGTGGGGGGCACCAATGTTATATTTTCATCTTTCTCCGTTATCAGGGATAGTGCTCTTTGCATAAAGGGATGGTCCTTCGAACTCTTGTTTGTACATGGGGGATCAGATAAACCTTACCCTCCGCACTCCCGAAGTAATAACTAGAGATAAATTCATCAATTGTTTTCAATCAACATAGCAATATAGTATTCGAAATGTATGGGATTATTGGGGAATCTTCTCCCCTTCCATTTTCTTTCCCCCCACGTTCTAAAATAGTAACCCAAAGATGGATGCGCTATGAATTCCACCTCCCAGCATTTTCCGCATAATTTTGCTTTATGGTTCCTGACCTTAGATATATTTACATCAATCTTCGAGTAACCAGATTTCGGCTCAATTGGTTTATATATAGTAAACCACGCCGCATAGATTCCCTTAATACCTTTCTTTAGCAGGATATCTATCGCTTCCCTGACGGCATTTCCAGTAATTCTGTGGTCGTCATTCTCACCAGAGTTGCTGCAGACCTCTTCTGGTGCATGAGAATTCAGGTAGATGAGGTCTTTTGAATAGCCTTTGGATATGACAAGATCATATATCTCCCCAGCCAGTCTTTCAGCTATGCTCTGTGTAAATATCTCTTCTCTCAAGCTCAACGATCCATCCGGATACAGGATTTCTATTGCCGGATCACATGGATCCGAGTAACTCAATTGCCTCAGTTCCACGTCTCTGCCGATGCAACTCTTAACCCTGGTTCTCCAGTCGAATTCATCTCCAAATGAGGAGGTATGCCGCGCCATTTTTGGCATCCATCGAACACCATCAAATTCAATCCCGCAGCGTTTCCGGACAAGATCCTCTGAATAGTTCGTTCTGGTTATCACTTCCCCATCAGGTAGTTGCCAGGTTAGCTGATGCTTTAGATCATCCTTTTTCACCCATGGCTCCAGATATCCGGGATCATAATGGCTGGAATCAAAATTGTATTCGTCTGCGTCTGCACCGCCATCCGTGACAACCACCCACATGATTGGGTGGTTTCCCAGATCATATTTATATAAAGATCCTGACATGCCAACATCAATATCATCCGGGTGAGCCCCGATATATATTGCAAGTCTATCGTCCATTCCTTACCGCCTCTCCCAGCCCATCCACAGTACTATTGCACTCTGTGGCGGCAGAATATCTCGGAAGGCTGTCTGATGCGCTCTTCGCATAGCTTCCGTCACAAGGTTTCAATAAGAGGCCACTGGGCCTATTATTTCCCAATCAAGTCCCGATCTTCTTATGAAACACCCTCTGGGCCTTCCCCTTCGTCCTGGGCAGCCCGCCTATGGAGTAGACGTCCCCCCGCGGCGAGAAGCCCAGAGCCTACTTCAGAGCCTTCTCCACCATGAACCCTGTAATCCCCGGCTCCTGCCTCGACGTTGACCCGCACGTCCTTGACCCCATTAACCTCTTCTACGATGATCTGGTAGTTGCTCCCGACGCCCGGTATGTTCATCAGCGTCTGCTCGACTTGCTTCGGGAAGAAGTTGACCCCATTGACTATGATCATGTCGTCGATCCGGCCGGTGATTGGCGCGATCCGCAGGTGAGTCCTACCGCACTCGCACCTCTCCCTTGAGATGACGCGGGTCAGGTCGGCTGTCCGGAACCGTATCACCGGCAGGGCCTCGCGGGTCGGATCTCATCTTTAAATGAAGCCAATGCTCCTGAAGCTCTTCCTTCGCATATATGGATAACTTTAGAGTTATCTAAATCAACGAATACAGATACGCAGTCATGACCTTTTTTCTTTGAGTTTTCATCGACACCGATCGAATGAATTCCTGAGAAATCCTCATTTGACCGAGCTTCAAAAACATAGTGTTGCAGGACTCGCCAAATTCGAGTATCATGTTCTCCAATTATATCGCCTACCGTTTTGGCGGGCATATGTTGAGCTAATAGCACTATCAAAGAATCCATCAGCAAAGTGAATCCGCTGCTTTTCCTTGCCCAGGGTACTTTGACTTGCTTAACTCCACAGTTCTCGCATTCTGTGCAGGGAACGCGGCAATGCAAGTAGGTTTTAAACTGGAAGAAGTTCAAGTGACGCCAGGTTCTCTCAATTGTATCATGAATATGGCAACCATCCTTGCCACATAATGAGCAGGGAAACTTGCTTCCGCTCTCGAAAT
>JBFYLJ010000027.1:0-8959 GCA_041305465.1 Methanothrix sp. | reverse complement strand
TGCTTTTCATCAAGACTCTCATGATATCTTATCGAATTATACCAATCCAAGAATTTGTTAAAATCATCAAATAATTTTCTGCTGGCTGGAAAATATAGCATGCCATCAGAGCGCTATCTGTCCGAAGGTCAACAATATAAATTGCAGCAGGAATTATATAAAGATATTCGCGACTCTTTCTTAGAAATTATGAACTACACAAATTTAAAAATGAAACAAGTAGAGACGATAATAGTAATAGATTTAAGATAAAAAGATCATTGATTTGCCGAGGAGATCATGAAAATATGAGGATTTTAGTGCCACTGGCAGAGGGCTTCGAGGAGATCGAAGCGGTTAACGTTATCGACATCTTGCGGCGAGCCGATGTAGATGTCATAACCGCTGGATTGAAAGAAGGACTGGTGGAAGGCTCTCACAAAATCAAGATGCTGCCTGATACAACCCTGGAAAAAATCGACTATCTGGACTTTGACGGGCTGGTCTTGCCGGGAGGCGCGCCGGGCTTTGTCAATCTGGGAAATGACGAGCGCATCCTGAAGATGGCACGGGAGATGGACAGGGCTGGGAAGGTCGTCGCGGCGATATGCGCGGCTCCCTCGGTCCTCATCAAGGCCGGCGTTTTGCAGGGCCGCAGGGCCACGGTCAGCCCCTCCGGGAAAGCTCAGGTAGTGGCCTGCGCCAACTTCAGCGAGGAGCGGGTGGTGGTGGACGGCAACCTGGTCACCAGCCGCTCTCCCGGAACTGCTCTGGAGTTCGCCCTGAAGCTGGTGGAGGTGCTGGCGGGAAAGGAGAAGATGCAGGTGGTCAAGGCGCAGACGCTGGCGATATGCTGGGGGGACTAAAGGGTTCTCATAGCTGGCTCTTCGCCTGGCAATGGTTTCTAAAGAAAAAAGCAACAGGAGAAACACAACGCCCACAATGACACTGGGCCGATGCTGCCGCTTTGCCGGACTGTCGCCAACAGTGCCGGAGGAATCCTTGCTGGGCGAGCTTGATGAAAAAGCTTACATCTGTGGTTGATGATAGAGACATGAGGATCTCATGGCAAAAGGAATTACTCGCATTTCTGTAAAGGGTTTCAAGTCCCTGGCTGAGGAATGCTCCATAGAAATTCGCCCCCTGACAATACTGGCTGGTGCCAATAGCTCAGGCAAGTCGAGCATAATGCAGCCGCTCTTGATGATGAAACAAACCCTTGAGGCCGCATATGATCCAGGCCCACTCTTGCTTGATGGCCCCAATGTGCGTTTCACCTCAGCAGATCAGTTCTTCTCCCGGTCGGGTGACGAATTTTTCAAGCAATTCAGCATGGGCCTGGTTATAGAGACTACTAAATTTAAGATGGGACAAGAGATAAAAAGCGTGGTGTCTTTTTGCGAGAATTTTATTAAATCGCAATATCAGATAGAAATATCTAGAATTTCATACCAAATCGATGATGATAATATCATATTATTACCAGAAATGACTCAAAAAGAGATGATCGCAGCAGATCCATCCCTGGCGAGGACTCGTCTGAGAAAATACCAAAATATGGACGTTGCGGATTGGGACATCGATTTAAAAATAGAAAGAGATCGGTGCTTTTTAGAATTAAGGTATATAGAAAAACTAGATGGAATATCTGGGATTCAGACTGGATTGAAAAGGCAATTTTCAGGCTACATATTGGGTCTCATTCACCTGCCTGCATTGAGGAGAAATCCAGAAAGAAACTATAAAAAATCATCTATAGGCCCTATGTTTCCAGGAACCTTTGAGATTTATGCCGCCAGCATAATCCACAACTGGCAAGCCAACAAAGACCCGCGACTCAATTCGCTAGGCACTGCCCTGGATATTCTGGGATTGACGTGGAAGGTCGGTGCAAAGAAGGTCGATGATGTCAGTGTAGAGATAATGGTTGGGCGTCTTACTCACGATGATAAAATGGATTCTGATGATTTGGTGAGCATCGCTGATGTAGGATTTGGTATCTCCCAAACCCTACCAGTCATCGTTGCCCTCTTGACAGCAGAGCCCGGCCAGCTCGTCTACATCGAGCAGCCCGAGATTCACCTTCATCCTAAAGCCCAGATAGCCATGGCTCAGATCCTGGCAGATGCAGCCAGTCGCGGAGTCAAAGTTGTAGTGGAGACCCACAGCTCCCTTTTGCTCTTGGGCATTCAATCTCTGGTGGCAGAAGGCAAGCTTGCACCCGAGATTGTCAAATTGCACTGGTTCAAGAGGAGGCCGGATGACGGCGTTACCGAAATATCCAGTGCTGATTTGGACGAGGCGGGTGCCTTCGGTGACTGGCCCGAGGATTTCGCAGATGTCGAGCTCAGAGAGCAGAGCCGCTACATGGATGCTGCGGAGCTGCGTTTGAGGAACAAATGAGCCTCAAAGCTTCGAAAAAGAAAAGTTGAGTTCATAGATAATGCCTCAAATCCGGATCTTCGTAGCAAGATAATGAGTTCTGCCCATTCGACGAAGGATTGCGAGGTAATGATAAAAGATGTTCATCTGCTGGAAGCTGCATCGGTTACTGATAATACAATCATATCCATGGACGAAAATGCTCATGATCTATTCAAAGATGCTTCATCAAAGGTGGGCGAAATAAGGACCATTCTCTGGGCGAATCCTGATAGAGATTATGAAGAAAAAATAAGATGGCTCAAAGAAGGAGCTGAACTTAAAGAGAAATGGAAGCTTGCTTGGCATTATGTCAAGTAATCTTTTTGAGGAAGGACGTGTCGTCCAAAAATGCAAGAGTCGAGCCGGCTAAAGAAACTAAATTAGCGGCTGTGGCTGCTTGCTCTCCGGCGTCAGCGGCAGGCTCGCCCGGTGCAGGGCCAGCGGCCCGGAGAAGTGCAGCGCACGGTTCAGGAGCAGCCGCTTTCCCTCAACAGTCAGCGCAAAGACGGGAATGGATACACCCATCTGCAGGGAGGCCTTGCTGCCCACGATCTCCCGCACCGCCTTTGAGGCGCAGGACCAGACCAGATCACAGTTCTCCGCTAGAATCGCAGCCTGCGCCTCGCTGATCCCGGTGGTGTGGACCGCTAACAGAAAGGGCACTGCCCCCAGATCAGCCCCCATCTCCCGGAGCGCAGCGGCATCACCTGCAAATTCACCAGCTACAGTAACTGCGATCTTCTTATATCCCGCAGCCACTGCCTTTTGATAGCCCCGCACCTGATCGACCGTTGCTTGCCGGTCGAGCAGAAGACAGCCCCTCTCCTCCAGCCCCTCCTGAATCTCGGCGATCGGCTCAGTCTTTATCAGTCCAGTCATGTGCGCCCCCACCGCCTGAAGCACATCCGGCCTGGTTGCTGCCACAGTGCCAGCACCCTCGCAGACCACTACGGCGCTGTCCACCAGGCCTTCGCTCATGGCATCCATGAGGATTTCGGAGGCACCGAAGCTCACCGGCTTATCCTGCAGCTCCAAAACCCGATTGGGGCCGTACATTCCCAGCTCCCTCATGTGGCTTTTCAGTATGCGCTCCACGCTCTCTCGACTCTCTTCTGCAATGCCATAAAGATCCCGGCGCAGGGGGCAACAGCTAACGCCGGGATCGGTCAGAACCTCGATCTTGCCGTCTTTGACTCTGACTCGTGCTTTGGCCATCTCCAACAGATGCTCGGACATTTCATTTACCTGGCAATCTTTGTATTCGTTGATTTGCAGCGAGGGCAGGGCAATTTGTAGCCAAAGCCCCTAAAGAGCATGCTGCAATCGTGGCATCTGTAATTCTTGGCAAAGACCTCTTCCATGCTGCCCAGATCTACTCCGCAGCCGCAGGTGGCACACATAAATAAAAATTACTCTTTGATCATAAATATGTTATCCTGATTAAGGAGCTATAATTTAAATATTCATAATGATAACAACTAAGGGAAATAAGGTCAGGTCGCTGATAGATGAGCCGATGCTTTATGGCAGAGTGACACTGCCCCGCGCTTTCTGTACCCACCAAAGCGGACATTTCCCAATCCAAAAAGAGGTATAAGAATGACCCGTGAAAACTCGAAAGGAACTTTCAAAAAAGAGTTAACTCCACTCCAGTTTCATGTGACCCAGCAATGCGCAACCGAGCCGCCATTCCAGAACGAATTCTGGAACAACAAAAGAGACGGTATCTATGTGGATGTGGTATCTGGCGAACCGCTTTTCAGCTCGCGCGATAAATTCGACTCAGGAACCGGCTGGCCCAGCTTCACCAGGCCTTTAAAGGATGATAACATTGTCGAAAAAGTTGATAGCAGCTATGGCATGAATCGGGTGGAAGTGCGCAGCAAGAATGCAGATTCGCATCTGGGTCATGTATTCGATGACGGGCCCGCTCCAACTGGGCAGCGCTACTGCATCAATTCCGCATCTTTACGATTTATTCCTGCTGAGGATCTGGAAAAAGAAAGCTATGCCGAATATGCAAAGCTCTTCGAGATATCCAAGGCTTCAGAAGAGGCGGATTCAGATCTTCAGACTGCCACCTTTGCCGCCGGCTGTTTCTGGGGCGTAGAATCCGTTTTCCAGAAGGTCAAAGGCGTTGTGGAGACGACTGTAGGCTACACGGGCGGAACAACTCTGGATCCCACCTACCGCCAGGTTTGCACGGGCATCACCGGCCACGTCGAGGCGGTGAAGATATTGTTTGATGCAAAGATAGTATCCTACGAAGAACTGCTCTCTCTTTTCTGGAGGATGCATGATCCCACCGCAGGAAATCGCCAGGGCCCGGATGTGGGCACGCAATACCGCTCTGCCATCTTCTACCATAGCGAAGAACAGAGAATGGCGGCTGAGAGATCTAGAGAGGAGTTCGATCGCTCCGGAGTCTACATAAAAAAATCCACAACCCAGATTGTTCCAGCTTCTGCCTTCTATGCAGCAGAAGAGTATCATCAGGACTATTTTGAAAAGCAGGGCGGTGGAGCGTGTCATGTTTTGAGGAAGAGATAGAAGAAATGAAGGAAAGCGCGCCTGTTATGAGGAACGCTGAATGAAGATGAAGTGTTACTGGCATCGATTTTTATCAGCTCACGACAAGGACATTCAGCCGCGTACGACTTCCAACAAGTTAAATCAATATTTGATAGGATTCTTTTCTGGTGACTAAGGGTCTTATATCTTTTACGAATTCATCAACATAAACAGTCTTTCCAATCCCGGATTCATATTCATCTTTTCCTTCGTATTCATCCCAGAAATTACCCATCTCGCTTGAATGCATCAGCATTCCCTTATAAATGTAGTCTAACGCTTTGTCCGAATCCCACTGATTAGAAGAGTTGCGAGAATAGATATGCATTGAATTTTCTATGAAATTGTTAAGATAGATCGAATTCATGTTGGATCTATCCAAATACATCCCAAACATATTATTAATAATACTATTACCGACAATATTATTACAACTCGATGAATCCAGACTTATGCCGTCAAGATTTCTGTACGCTGTGTTTCCAGTGAATGTATTATTAAATGATGCACCCATGACAAATCCAAAAATTTTGCCATTGCTTGCATTGTTTTCGTTTATATGATTCCACCGGGAATTCAGGAGCCAAATGCCGGCGTTTGCATTTGCGATGGCAGAATTATCTTGAATCGAACTATTTTCAGTATCATTAAACAGGAAACCCACCCAGGCATTTGCCTGGCCTGAGTTATTTCTAATGGTATTATTTCTCGAATTACCAAAAAAGAATCCTGCAAAAGAGTTATTTGCCGCAAAATTATTTAATATCATATTATCATTGGAGTATTGGAGTGCAATTCCAACGTCATTTCCTTCTGCCAGATTTGATTCGATTCGACTATTAGCTGAATCACTTAAATATATACCATATGAATTATTATTTAAGATATTTCCTCGAATTAGATTATAATCAGAGAAGACTTTGATTCCTGCATCCTGCCAAGAGTTACCTGAATTTACAATAGAGAAGCCTTCCAGCCAAATGCCATCCACAAATAAGGTAATAGCACTCCTCTTTTCTTTTGCGTCTACTACTGGCAATCCTTTTCCTGAATCAACACCTATAATAATCAATTTTTTTGTAATATTCAATCTTTCTGAATAAGTTCCGCTCTTAACTATGATCCTGTCCCCTTCGCTTGCCTTATTGATTGCACTCTGAATGGAATAGTCATCCGTTTTTTCTGAGACAATATATGTTGTTGCGGTCAGGGTGTTTGATACAAGCAATAGTGCTAAAAAGGCCAGGACGAAAACATGCTGTATGCCTTGAAATGGTATTCTTTTCTCCTTTCTTTTTGAACAATTAAAATTCATTTTATCTTTGAATACCATGAGCTATCACTTTTGAACTGTTTGATCACAAAACTTTTAAGTATTGCGGTTGACTAAATAGGATTAATGGCAGATCCGGTTGCAAAGAATCCTGCAATTTCTACTCAATTGATAGGACAGAGCCCTTCATCCGATACAACATCCATCTCGCAGTATTTTTCTCTAGACTATATTGAAAGAGCTCTTGGGACAAATATCTGGGATTTCATCTCTACAGCTATTTCAATTTTGGTGATACTTCTTGCAACTATTCTCATCGCCAGAATAGTAGATGAGTTGCTCAAAAAACATATCCCACGAATCTTTGAAGCCGGAAATATGGCCAAAGAGTTCGACCAAACCTCTCACGCCCTCTCTCGCAGGCTGATAGTTGCTGCAATATATGCAATTGGATTTTTAATGGTTATACTGCAGATACCATTTTTGAATCGAGTGGCTATTGCCATGTTGGCAGGTGCAGGTGTAGCCGGCCTTGCCATAGGCTTTGCTGCTCAAGACTCACTATCAAATGTAATATCGGGAATTTTGTTAGTGATTTTTAAGCCGATTCGCATTGCTGATTATGTCGATTTCAAAGGGGAATACGGGCATATTGAGGATCTAACTTTGAGACATACGGTTATTTGCACATGGGATCTGAGGAGAATAATAGTTCCAAACAGCTTAATGAGCAGCGACTACATCGTCAACTGGAGCCTGGGCGATCCTGAGACAATATGGCCGGTTGATATCGGAATCGGCTATACGTCCGATATCGACAAAGCCAGAAGCATCATCGTTGAGGAGACAAAAAAGCACCCTCATGTATTGAAGGATAGAGAGATCAATGTCCGCCTCACAGAGTTGGGAGACTTTGCCGTAAATCTCAGACTAACCTTTCATGTGCCTAATAGGGGATTGGCCTTTGACACTGGATGTGATATTAGGGAATCAATTAAGAAGAGGTTTGACGCAGAGGGCATAGAGATACCCTACCCATATAGAAATATAATTCTTCTGAGACAGCCGGGGGGAGAGGCACCATCCCTCAACTTACCAGAAGAAAGTTATTAATATAATTATATCTTCAAATCTCCTGCTTGAAGACCTCTACAAGAGATTCCTTGGCCTTTTTCATTACTTGTGTGGGGCAGGTCTTGTAGGCCCGTTGCAGCGGCTCTATCGCTCTTTCATCAGCAATCTCTCCCAAGCTCCAGGCAGCCCAAGACCGTATCTCCTCGTCCTCGCCTCCAAACATGACTTCCACCAGTGGCACCAGCGCTTTGACATGGCCGATCTCACCAAGAGTTGTAACGGCTGTGCATCGAACTTGCCATTCAGGATCAAGCAAAGCCTGCAAAGACAGATCACAGGCTTGTTCCCCCTTTATCTTTCCCAGGGATTTTAGTGCCTCGCATCGGACGGAACTTTCGCGGTCCTGAAAAGCCTGGGCCAGCCAGCTCAATGCCTCACTGCAGGCTACTTCTCCCATGAAGGCTGCAGCTCTACGCCTAACCTCCATGTCCTCATCCTGCAATAGCTTTGCTACATCCTGCATAGATTCCCTGTGCCCTATCTTACCAAGACCTGTCACTGCCATACCCCTGATCTCAGGATCGCCATAGCTTAGGAGATCACGCAGAGCCTCTGCTGCCCCAAGCATGCGCAGCGCCACCGCCGCTCGCAGACGAACATCTTTGGAGCTATCCCGTTTCATTGCCAAAACCAATGAAGAGATCGCCTCCTGGCTATTGATTGCTTCCAGTGCGGCAGCGCACCATTCGCGAACCACGTGATCGGGATCGTTCAGCATGGCCCGGCTGAGCGGTTCTACTCCGCTGAGGCTACCGATCTTGCCCAAAATCCAGGCGGATTTATACCTCAAATCTGAGAACTCGCCGCTCTCCAGAGCTTTGGCTGTGTGTTCCACTGAGGCCTCCCCCAGTTTCACCAGGGCCCATGCCGCCTTCTGGCGTTCGAAGTAGTCATCGCTCTTGCCGAGTAATTCGATCAGTTCACGAGCCTTGTACATGCTGATTGTTCGGTCCTGCCGTCATTTAAGCTTTATCAATAAATAAGGTTAAATCTACGTGCTGGTTAGTCACCCTACAGAAAAGGTAATCGGGAACAAATTATGGGATATCTCTTTGGGCCGGTGCTCTCTCGTCGTCTGGGCCTATCTATGGGCGTGGACCTGCTCAAGTACAAGACCTGCAACCTGGATTGCGTCTACTGTGAGCTGGGCCGCACTGCCTGTCTAACCACTTGCCGCGATCGTTTCGTTCCCCGGCAAAAGGTCATAAAAGAGATCGAACTCAAGAGGGACGAGCCTTTCGATCATCTCACATTTGCCGGATCTGGAGAGCCGACATTGAGCCTTGATCTGGGGGAGATTGTAGCCCAGGCAAAGAAGATTGTCGATGCTCCAGTAGCAGTGATCACCAATAGCACCCTTCTCTCCAGCCCATCCGTTCGAAAAGAGGTTTCGGCTGCGGATGTAGTCCTCCCATCTCTAGATGCTGTCAGCCAGACGGCTTTTCAGGCCATCAACAGGCCGACATCCGGCCTAATGGCTGCAGATATGATTGCAGGTTTAAAGGACTTCAGGAAGGAATTTTCCGGAGAGATCTGGCTTGAGGTGATGCTGGTGAAGGGCATAAACGATGAGGAAGC
>JBFYLJ010000026.1:0-6383 GCA_041305465.1 Methanothrix sp. | reverse complement strand
ACCGCAATTTGAGCAGAATTTCTCGCTTTCTTGTAATTCTGTCAAGATACTCCCTCCAATAAAAGCTGCATCATGTTTTGCAGCATCAATAACTTCTTGGTCGTGACCAAATAATAGGTTGGAGTTATATACTTCTTTCGCCATTTTACTTAGGGGAATAGCAAGTTAGGAAAAAGAGGTCCAAAACCAATGTTCTTAGAAGTAGCCTGTCCTAATGAAGAATGTGAGCATTATGGTTGCAAAGGCCAAGGGAACATTGTAGGAAACGGCACTTATGAAACCAAATGCGTTCGAGTCCGAAAGTACATTTGTAGAACTTGCGGTCGTGTCTTCTGTGACCGCAGCAACACGATGTTCTACGATCTTAGAACGAGCGAATATAAAGTCGTCCTTGCTCTGAAGCTTATCTTGAAGGGAATGAGCCAAAGATCCATCGCGGAAGTGCTGGAGGTTTGTCCCGAATCAGTAAGCACCTGGCTTTCGCGAGCATCAGATCAGAGCGAAGCCATAACGGAAACAAAATTAAAGGATCTGGAGGTATCGCGAGTCGAAATGGACGAACTATGGACCATTGTTGGGAAAAAAGAGTCCCGAGGGACGAAGAATACGAAGATGATGGAACCTGGATCTGGATAAGCATGGCCTCAGAGTGCCGTATGGTTTTGGCCCATTCCGTTGGTGAAAGAAATCAGACGACAGCGAAGGATATTGTCGCCAAAACAGCAAAGAGATTAGCCTCAGTACCGCTATTTGTGACAGATGGCCTGAAATTCTATTCCAGAGCTCTGCTGGAACAATATGGTTTCTGGAGAAAGTATCCCGCAACTGGCAAACGCGGAAGACCTCGAAGAGATAGGTTGGCTCCTTGTGAGAAATTAAAATACGCTCAGATCATAAAAATCAGGCAGGGAGGACGGCTAAAAAAGGTCATCAAGAAGAACGTTTTCAGGAAAGATATAGATGCACAGCTCATATCTACCAGTCTGATCGAACGATTGAACTTGACTTTGAGACAGGACAATAATCGTATCTCAAGAAAGACCATCGGATTCTCCAAGAAGATTGAAGCCTTGAAGGAACAAATGAACCTGTATTTTGCGAACTACAACTTTTGCAGAGGCCATAGATCTCTGAAACAACCGGATTGCACAGGCAAGATAGTGACTTGCACTCCAGCCAGGTATTTCGGCTTAACAAATCGAAATCTGGATCTGATAGAGCTTCTGGCTATTCCATATTATAAAATGTCAACTAACTAAGTTATCACGACCTCCAAGTGGCTTCAAAGCTAAAATCCATTCCAATTTAAATCCATTCCTTCCTTCGGAAGTATGCCAGCATCACCACAACCACCATCAGCATAAATATCAGGATTGCCGGATAGCCCCAGGGAGACTCCAGCTCTGGCATGAACCGAAAGTTCATCCCGTACACACCTGCCAGGAATGTGAGTGGGATGAATATCGTCGAGATGATGGTGAGAAGCTTGATCACCTCATTTAGCTTGTTGCTGAGGCTCGATAGGTACGTCTCCAGGAGAGAGGCTGACATATCCCTGAATGTCTCGACGTTCTCAATCACCTGAATCGTGTGATCGTAGACATCCCGCAGGTAGATCTTGGTGGCTTCTGAGACCAGGTGTGAGTCCGTCCTCTGCATCTTGCTTATGGCTTCTCGTAGCGGCCAGACGGACTTTCTCAAAAAGAGCATATCTCTCTTGAGGTTGTAGATTGTAGGGAGCACCCCTGGCTGGGGATCGGATACGACCACATCCTCCAAATCCTCGAATCTATCGCCCAGCTTCTCCATGATGACAAAGTAGTGATCTACTATAGCATCTATCATCGAATAGGCCAGGTAGTCGGCCCCTTGCCTGCGGATCTTGCCCTTTGCAGTGCGAAGCCGATCGCGCAGCGGATTGAATACATCTACCTCTTTCTCTTTAAACGATATTATAAAATTCGGCCCCAGGATTATGCTCACCTGGTCCATGTCGAGGGAGGACTCGCCCAGATCGTCTCCATCTTCCTCTTCGGTCTTATCCTCTTCCTCTTCGTAGTAGAGCATCTTGAGGACTATGAATATGTAGTCGTCGTAATCCTCGATCTTCGGGCGCTGGTCTGTGAGGATATCTTCGAGAACCAGAGGATGAATTCCATAGCATGAGCCTAGCTTTTCCAGGACATCCATCTGATGAAGCCCGTCGATATTGATCCAGGTCACAGTTGGCTGGTCCTTGAAGCGGGAACATTCCACTACATCTTTTGCTTCCGCCTCATGATAGCTCTGATCGCTGTAATCGATGATGGTAACCTTGGGCTTTTCTGGGAATTTCTCTCTTAAAAGGGGCAGAGGAGGAGCTGCCAGCTCCATGACATCTGAGATGGCATCTTCATTCTTCATCAGGCCTAAAGACCTGGCCTTATCTTTAATGCTCCAGGATCCTGACATTGTGCACTCCCTCCAGATTATTCCCCTGCTTAGACCGGTGGCATCTCCTCTTTTGCTCTTCTTCCAACCACTATCTCATGAAGGTCCTCAATTCCTTCCAGAGATCTGATGCGATCGTTTATGATCATATTCAGCTCTTCAAGGCTCCTGCACCAGATCTTGAGGAATAGGTCGTATTCGCCGAGTATTCCATAGACCTCGGTGATCTCAGGGACTCTGGCCAGCTCAGAGAGAGCCTGGTCGTGTCTGTCCCCATCAGTCTGGATCAGGATGATGGCGGTGACGGAGTAACCCGTGGCCTCTGGGCTGGCGGCAATGGTGAATCGCTCTATAACCCCATTGGTCTTCATGCGCTTGAGACGGAACTGCACAGTGGCGTCAGAGATATTGGATCTTCTGGAGATCTCCTGGAGGCTCATTCGAGCATTCTCCCGAAGGCTGCGAAGGATGGTCCTGTCCACATCATCCAGATATTGGCTCTCGCCCATACGAATCCCCGCTCTCCTTAATCCATAGGCCGTCTTGAAGGCTGCTATCTTGGTAAAACACCAACCTTTGAGTATAAATATTATCTCTCTACCAAAAATCGAGCACTGCCTTCATGTCTTGCCCTCCTGAACTTCCCCTCCCATAGACTCTTATTTTGAGCAGTTCATTTCAGAGAAGATTAGCTGAAGGAGATTATTTATGGTCGAGGTTGGGGATGATGCGCCACAGTTCTGTCTGCCCGGGGTAGACGGGCAGGATGTATGCCTGAAGGACTTCCAGGGAAGATGGCTGGTTCTATATTTCTATCCCAAGGACAACACCAGTGGCTGTACCCGGGAGGCGATGGACTTTTCTGCCGCCCTTCCCATTCTGCATGACATGGAAGCGGAGGTCCTTGGAATCAGCCGGGACTCGCCTGCCAGTCACATGAGGTTTATAGAGAAGCAGGGCCTGGTGATAAAGCTTGCAAGCGATGAGGTTCATAAGGTGACGCAGGCCTACGGGGCATGGGCTCTCAAGAAGATGTACGGCAAGGAGAGCTATGGCGTTGTCCGGTCGACTTTTCTCATCGATCCCGAGGGAAAGATCTCTCACGTCTGGCGGAAGGTGTCTGTGAAGGGACATGCCGAGGCAGTTGCAAAGAGGCTGCAAGAGAAAATAAAAGCTAGATAATAATTAATAACCTACTTTTTCCACAAATCCGGCAGGAATAGGAGCATCACCGGTAGAATCTCCATTCGTCCGATGTACATGCAGAATATAGCAATCATTTTTCCCAGAGGAGTAACTTGAGAAAAATCCAGACCTACTACACCAAGTCCTGGTCCCACGCTTGCCATGCAGGTGGCTACTGCCGATATTGCAGATAAAATATCAAAATTTTGATTTACAGATTCGGTGACAGTCAAGGCCAAGGAGCAGGCAAAAAAAATAATTATATACATGATAGTGAAGAATAAAACAGAGATCAGTACGCCCTCTGAAACTGATGTGTTACTAAGCTTTATGGGAATGACTGCTTTAGGATGGAGCATCTTCATCAACTCTCGCCGAGCATACTTCTGTATCAAGAGTATCCGAAGGACCTTGATACCGCCTGCGGTCGCTCCAGCGCATCCGCCGATCAACATTAGTAAAATGATCACCACATTGGCCGCTGAAGACCAGTTAATGTAGTCGAAGGTGTTTGTAAATCCCGTAGTGGTTCCTACCGACACAACATGGAACCCGGCAAGGCGAATTCTGTGCAGGAGATCTCCGTCCACACCGCCCCATAGGACAATCAATGCAATGGCTGTGGCTTGAAGAAAAATATATAATCGGAATTCAGGATCCCTGAAATAGCTAGAAAGGTCTTTTTTATATATAATTTGGTAATGAAGAATAAAGCTGGTAGCTCCCACAATCATAAAGATAATTAAAATTATTTCGATTAAAACGTTATCATAAGCAACAATACCTGCGGACAGCGGCGAAAATCCAGCAGTTGATATTGTGGTAAAAGAAGTGCAGAGCGAATCATATAGGGATATGCCAGCGGCCCAGAGCAACATCGTCTGTAGTGCCACGAAACCCAGATATATGCCCCAGAAGATCTTGGCCGTGCTTCTCACTCTGGGGGTCAGAGCCTCTCGACTCGTATCTACATAGTATAGTTGTCTCCCTGCAACCCCGAGATGAGGGAGGATCGCAATGAAAAGTAGAATGATGCTCATGCCGCCCAATAGCTGAGTGAAAGCCCTCCAAAAGAGCAGACCGTAAAAGGTATTTTCTGCATATTTGTCAATTCCTGGTAATACCCCTGCAGGAGCGTTGAATAGAATATTCACCAAATGATTAGCGAGACTGCTATTTGCCGCAGTCGAATTGATGATCCAGTATCCATGTAAATCAGATTCTGTCAGAATAGTAGCGCCTGTAGTTGTGAATCCGGACATAGTTTCGAAGAGCGAATCAATTTCATCCAATCCGAGAAATATAAATGGTAAAGCTCCGAAGATCGTCGCCAAGAGCCAAGCAAAAGCCACAATCACGAAAGCTTCTTTATGTGTCACCTCGCCCTTTTCACCAATGCGTCTGATTATAAGGCCTGTTGCCATCGTGATGAGTGAAGATAGACCTAAAGCCATCACACCGGAGGGCTCTTTATAAACGGCAGCAACTATACCCGGTATCAACATTAATGATCCCAAGAGTTCTAACATGAGGCCCAGTATGTCAAGCACTACACGGATCTTCATTGAGGAACGCAATTTCCTTGATAGTCCTATTTAAACTATATCATTCGAAGAAAGACTCAGTCTTTGGCCAGAATTTGGGAATATTGGCAGATAAACATTCAAGCGAAGCTTTCTATGCATTGGACGACTCGCTCTAGAGGCTGCGATTTTTTCTGTTCTTATGTTGATGCTAAGAGAAATAGATTGGATCAAGTAAGCAAGTGCGACAGGAATCTGGAAAGTGAACAAGCGAATTCCAAGTGAATAAGCTCTGCGTTCAACTGATCTGGAGCTGACTCTACGTGTTGTTCAAAGGATGATGATTTTGAGATGAGTCCAATATATAATTTCACAAGAATATCCAGCTTGATCGGTTAATGGGAAAAACGATTAATACTACCACTGTTGATGCTCTGGACATGCATAGAGGAGACTTTAGGCTGCCGCGCCCCGGCCTGAGCCGCGAGAAGAACCTGGTCCTCATACTTCTGGCCATACTGGCCGCCCTGATCCTATGGGGCACCTTCTGGTGGCTTGTCAGAATCGCCCTATTCGTAGTGATTGTATTTATAATCTATCAGGTGCTCAAAGAATATTTATAAAAAAATAATGAAAATAGACCTTTCCAAATCACAGCATCCGGGCCCGACGTTCTCTTCTGCCCGGCCACAGAGCTTTTGCCTTTTCCAGGTCCTCTTTTGTGTTCAAGTTGAAGAAGGATAGAAGATCACAGTCCAACTGCTTCAGCAGATCAACTGCAACACGCCTAATCCCGATATCCTGGAGCGGCGCATGAATTCTCCTCTCGCCCTTTAAAATGGCATTCTCGCAGGCCTTTTGCATATCCTCTCTTTTGTAAACAGAATGAAGCGGCTCGAAGAAGCCGTTTGGCTGGACGGGAACAGCTCCGCCGCTGCCTGCATCCTCTGCGATCTGAAACAGCCTCTCGACGACCTGGGGGCTCAAAAAAGGCAGATCGCAGCCGGTGGCAAAGGCGTATCTTCCCCGTCCTCTGGCCATCCCTGCAGCAATTCCCGCCACAGGCCCGTATCCCGGCAGCCCGTCCCATGTGAATAAGACGCTGCGCCTCAGGAATTCGGATGCCGCCTCCTCAAGCCTGGAAGCATGCTCCTCATTCCTGGCCACAACGACAACCTCATCAGCCACAGCAGAGAGCTTTTCAGCAGTCCAGCACAAAAGAGGCCTGTCCCCAAAGATCAGGAG
>JBFYLJ010000025.1:0-12131 GCA_041305465.1 Methanothrix sp. | reverse complement strand
ATCGACTTAAAAATCAAGTCAATCGAAACTCGCAAATCATTCTTGGCCGGTCCATCTCACTCAATTTGCAAGATTCTATTGCCAATTAATTGATCCGAAATGCGATAATTCCGAAAAAGTCGAAAAATATTTTTCACTTATTAATTATATTAATATATTATTTTGTGGCTATTATGATACGCAGGAAGTTATTATGATTATGGAGATATCCATAAGATACGAATAAAAAAGCTTTAAGGAAATGAGCCTTGAGTTTATCTATTATGTTGATTAGATGCTTGATGCATTTAACTTGTAGGATCGCGAAGGACTGAGCGCGCAGACCGCGGGTCAGCGAGAGTTTCGATGCAGTCGCAACGAATGAAAGCAAAAAGTCCTTTGCCATGATTACTTTCACGTCGCTCTAAACTGATATAAATATTAGGTATGCATATCTGTATTAATATGATGATCAGCTACAAGTTACCCATCTTCCCGAGTAATATCACTCAATGGAAACTGGCGGATAATTTGGATGCTTGTAAAAGCATCGTAAAGAAAGATCTGTCGGTACGAGTACATGAGTGCCCTTATTGCAAATTCTCGTGTGATCGAGACTACAATGCTTCCAGGAACATACTCATCACAGGGATGGAACAGCCCGTAGCGCCCATAGAGCCAAAACCGCTACATCACATAACCGTGATGCAAGTATTGGCGATGAAGTGGGAAGCCGCGCCCTTCAGTATGCGGTAGTTCACGTACGATCAGGTCGATTTTCATGCGCGGAAAAATTTCATCAGGTCTCGGTCAGGCCCAGTACTTCCTTACCCGGGAAGGCTACAGCCGCCAATTTGCAAAGAAGCTGGGCTTCCTCCCCTTCCCCGGCACCCTGAATGTGCTCCTGGAAGAGTCATTCCCGAAAGAGGGACAGGCGATAGAGATCGAGGGCTTCTCTGAGGAGGGCAGGAGCTTTGGCAAGTGCAAATGCTACCCCATCAAGCTAATCAGCATCGATGCCGCTGTGGTCCGGCCAGAGAGGAGCCGCTATCCGCCGGAGCTGATCGAGGTCATAGCGCCGGTGAAGCTGCGGGCCTTGGGGCTGGAAGACGGCGATACTGTTGAGATAATATTATTATGATCAATTACTAGAAACAGACTCGTATACCCTCGCAGTCTCGCGCACGTGGGGCCGGATTCTAGACTGCAAATGAATTCAAGAGAAAACGATGGCGGCGCACTTGCGCTGCTCGGTCCAGGGCGCCGCCGCATTTTGACCTTGAATTCAGTTAAGTGACTTGCTTCTTTCTTACTCGGCTGTCCCCTTCATCACTCCATACTTCTCGCCCATAAGAATATGAACATTGGGCGTCGCCGTCAATTCAAATCCAGCTTTCTTCTGGAAAAGCATAACGAAATCGGACCCGCCAAAGAGGAAATTGCCGAGCATTTCACCCTTCTCATGATCAGATCCAACAACAACGCCTTCCTCGAAGTTCACAGAAGAGACCTGGGCCATGCCCATTGGAATAAGCGCCACCAGACCGTATTCACCCGTATCGACTATTACGTAGCCGCGAGTCTGAGAGAACTGCCAGCCGGTCGAATCGATTGGGTCATACTTCTTTGCGGTTTCATTCCATGCAACCTCTAAAGCCACATTTTGCGTTACGGACCTCTTGTCCATAACCTTTCCGCCAACTCCGAAATGATAGCGGTGGTAGTCATTCACATTCAGGAAGGTGTGGGTGAGCACGCCATCGGCAAAGGCATCCTTGTACTCACTGTCATTTCCAAGCAGATCATTGATGCTGCAATAGCGCACAAGCTTAACCTGCAATCCACCATCCACTAGAATGGATGAGTTGTTGGCAATGGCCCACGTTCCCTGAGGCACGGAATCAGCCGGCGAAACGACGACACTTCCGTCATCTGACGAATTAATAGGTCGCTGATCAGGCGATGCCAGATGCCTGGAGAAGAACCGGTTGAATGTGTTCCAATTGGATGAAGACTCATACCATGGCCCTTGCAAACCGTAGTTCGGGTCGTTATAAAACTGCTGATATGTCTCATTGTTCCATGACTCTCTTGTATCCAGGAACATTCCCCAGGTATCGGCAAAACTGCACAGCCATGCGGAGAAAGGTTCGTAGTACTGAATTGTATTGTCGAACAGGCTCATGTTTTCCAGTTCAGGCAGAGGCTGATCAACCAGGAAATAGAAATGCAGATACTTTGCAGTATTTGGTCGCGTGTGAGATTGGCTGGATCATTCAGGACATCTTGAGGTATTAGCTCAGATGAACTGTCTATGAAATCGTAGTAGTCTGACAAATTCTGAACAGGATTTGTTTGCTTATCGGGATTTATTTCTTTAGCTTTTGCAATAGATTCCTCCAGCATTACCCCGATTTCCGGACGTTCGTCTATTAATTTTATGAGATCTTGTGTTATCGCCTTATGACTATTCTCTCCCATGGCGAATGCGCCCATGGCGAGAATCGATGCTGATAATACCAATATTACCAGGTAAAGCTTCGTAGGAGATACTTTTCTTTTCACTACTATCATCTCCTGAAATGCTGCCCACTATTCTCCCAAGCAATGTAAAAAATGCCCTCGGAGCTGATGATATTTAGAACAATTTTATTCTTTGGCATTACAGTTTTATTTAGTTTACCCCAGGTTGAGACCGTATTTAAGGGCGTAATAAGGTGCACAAAATCTGCATCTTTAAGGGCGCTGGAAATATATCCCATCTGCAGTTCTATAAGAATAATGATTGCTTTGCAGAGGTCCTTTTCCATTCCGCCCCCAGTGCTCTCTTGCGCTGCGCTGGCTTGCATGCTGCTCATCCTTCCCACACCCGCGACAGCTCAATATACTGCTGCCTACTGGCTGGAGAGCGGCCAGGCATATCTCTTAAACGACAGCTTTCCGCAGGCCATCGAAAGCTTTGACCGGGCCTTAAAGATCGATCACGAGAATGCATCTGCCTGGGGTGGCAAAGGTATTGCACTCTCCAGGCAGGGCCGATACAAAATGGCTGAGCTATGCTTTGGCAATGCACTGAAAAGAGATTCCCAAGATGCCCGCCTCTGGCTGGAGGACGGCAAGGCCAAAGAGCTGGCCGGTAAGTGGAACGATGCCCGGCAAAGCTACGAGAGTGCCCTGACAGTGCAGCCAAACCTGGCCGAGGCGTGGCTGGGCATGGCCAATGCATCTCTTGCCCTGGAAAACTATGAAAAGGCCATGCAAAGCTTCGAGAACGCCTCGCTTTACGGCCAGAGCGACGTCGGCAAGGCAGGCCAGGTCAGAGTACTTCTCACTCAAGGTTCGAGCCTATTCAAAAAAGGCAAGTTCGAGGCTGCATATGATAATTGCAACGAAGCACTTGCCCTCGATTTGCAAAATTCCCAGGCTCTGATGCTAAAGGCAGACGCTCTGAGCAGCCTGGGCCAATCTGCGGCAGCCCTGGCCTGCTATGACGAGATCCTGTACGACAACCCATCCGATGATATGAGCAAAGAAGGAAAGTCCCGTGCTCTGGTGAATCTGGGCGAAGAAGCTCTGGCCGCAGGAAATGTCTCCCTGGCACTTGAAGATTTTAAGGAGGCTTCCCGCCTGGCTCCGAGAAGTTCTGAGGCGGTCTTTGGTATGGTCAAGGCTCTCACTGCTAAAGGTGAGAAGTTTTTGGAAAGTGGTCTCTTCAAAGAGGCCATCAAGAGTTATGAGACAGCCCTTGTCCTTCTTCCCTCAGACCCGTATGCTCTGGCCGGAAAAGAAAAGGTTTCAGCTGCACTTGCCGCTAAGATGAAAGAGGCAGAATCGGGGAACGCTTCCCGGCAAGAGGGCGAGGAGGCCTCAGATTTCGCCCGATATTTCGAGCTGGCAAGAAACCAGAGCATGAACGGCTCGTATTCTCTGGCTCTAGAGAGCCTCAACAAATCCATTGCACAAGAGGCTCGGGCAGAAGCTTGGCTGCTCAAAGGACAGATCCTCTTCCTCCTGGGCAGACATTCCGAGGCGATTGATTCGCTTGATCGGGCAATAGAGATCAATCAGTCGAGCGTTCCTGCCCTGGCATTAAAGGGGCGCATTCTGGCGACGATGGGGAAATATAGAATGTCCGGGATATTCATCGATTCTGCTCTGCGTCTGGACCCGGAGAATGTCACATTGTGGAATGACTTGGCGCATGTGCAAGAAGAGATGCAAAACAACAACGGTGCCCTGAAAAGCTACGATAAGGCACTCAAGATAGATGATAATAATACACAGACTCTGCTAGGCAAAGGCAGTCTCTTGCTGCAATTGAAAAAGTATCATGAGGCTTTGCAGTGCTTTTCCCTGGTGGATGTGAAGGAAATGGGAAATGCGGCTGCCTTGCGGGGCACGGGCGATGCCCATTTTGCCCTCCAGGAATACGATGCGGCGTTAGAGTCCTACGAAGCGGCACTCCTGTATAACTCCAGCGATCTTGCATCGATACTGGGAAAGGCTGAGACTCTTTATGCCCAGCAAGACTACAACACCTCTCGGCTGGCATTTTCGCTGGGGTTGAAAATTGATCCCTATAATCTCCGGGCATTAATTGGCAACGGATACTGCCTTCTGGCGCTGCAAGAATATCCCTCAGCAGAGGAATGCTTTGCCAGTGCTCTGGACCAGGATTCGAAAAACGTCCCTGCACTAATCGGAAAAGGTGAGACGGTATACCTTCAAGGTGATAAAGAAGAATCCCTAAGCTGCTATGACCAGGCACTTCTCCTGGATCCGAAAAATAATGTAGCACTGCTGAGCAAGGGTGATGTGCTTCTCGAGAAAAACGATCTCTCAGGTGCTTTGCTTGCCTATGGCCGTCTCCTGACTTTGGAGCCTGACAATATACGGGCACTGCTAGGCAAAGCAGATGCTCTCCGGTTAAGCGGCTTCCTTGATAGGGCATTGCCCTTGTATGAGAAGACTTTGCAAATCGATCGGCAAAATGTTAGAGCATCGCTCGGAGCAGCTGAGATTCAATATGCAATGGGGGACTGCAAATCAGCAGAGAGACTATATGATCAGATCCTATCGCTGGATGGAAATAACGCCGCAGCCTGGGCAGGACGCGGAAATGCACATCTCTGCGATAAAGATTTCAATCTCGCAAGGCAAAGCTATGAGAGGTCTCTTGCCCTTCAGTCGAAAAACGAGGTTGCCCTCCTGGGCATGGGTGACGTTCTCTATAAAATAGGTAGCTACAATGATGCTCTTCACTATTATGAGCAGGCCACCGCATTAAGTCCTAGCAGCCATGGCTATCGAGGACAGGGCAATGCTCTCGCGGCCCAGGAAGAATACAACAGATCGCTATCTCTCTTCGATAGATCCCTGAGCCTAAACCCGTCTGATGTTGATGCACTGCTGGGCAAGGGCCTGGCGCTGGCAGCTCTCGGCAGTATCTCTCCTGCAATAAAATGCTTCCAGGAGATTGTATCCGTAAATCCGGGAGACTATGCAGCCTGGTCCAATCTGGGAAGCATACAGGCATCTATCGGCCGGTATGATGAGGCGGCAGTGAGCCTGGAAAAAGCATGCAGGGTGGATTCATCTCATGAGGAGGTCTGGTATAATCTGGGCCAGGTGTATTACTCGTTGGGCCGATACAGCCAATCGGCAGATTCTCTGCAAAACGCGACAAGGCTAAACCCCCAGGATGCAGACGCCTGGATGAGATTGGGAATAGCACAAAATCTGAGTGGAAAATTCGATGAGGCTTTGCAGAGCTATAAGAGTGCGGCTTTGTTGCAGCCGCAAAATATCATTGCACAGTATTGCATGGGCCTGACACTGGTGGCTCAGAACAATTATAAAGATGCTCTAAAGGCCTTTAGAGGTGTCTTGGAGATAGATCAGAATAGTTCGTTGGCCCTGTATGCCATCAATCTAACTCAGGCTCGCCTCAATGCTACAACCTAAGGTAGTGTGTGTATTATAAAACAAGGCAACATATTGTCGCCCGAGAGCAGTGGAGCCGGACCGGAAATCTCTGGCAAAGAATGTATCGATGGTGGGAAAGGTCCATAAGATTCTTTTCCGGTCTGGCCGATTTATCATCTGCTTTCTACTCTTTTCTTTTCATAGCTATTTTGGCGCTGATAATTATGTTGGGATGTCATCCCCTCATCGACAATCTCCATCAGTCTGTATTGCCGATTGTTTCTATTCCCTCTCTTATCCAGCAGACCATCATGATTCATGCGGGATAGATAAGTTGAGACTGTAGAGAGCTTAATATCATCAGCCACTGTCTCGTATCGCTCTCTTAATTCCTGAGTTGTGAACCAGGCATTGGTAAACTCATGTCGAATGAAGCTTTCCAGCCGGTCCATGAGCGTTCCTCTGCTGTAATCACGAGCAGATATTGCTGATGCACTGCTTTCTACCCTACTCTCAAAGACACCGGAAGCTGACAGAAAGCCGATTATCCTGTCTCTTAAGGCCTCTCCATCCATGTTTTGTGATTCAAATTCATGGGAGGACTTAAGGCCCTTGTCTTCTATCTCTATCCGGATCCTCATTTATATCCTCCTTTGGTCATCTTCCGGATGTTATCTTCAAAGATGGAAGGAATATTTGCTGCAAAGAGGAGACTTCATTTCGACAGGTGTCAAAGCAGGCATCTTCCATTGCAGCAGCATTTTTATACTGCCTGGCCTTATCCAGATTCATCTGCAGCGTAAATAGTTTGATATGCCCTCTCATAATCTTACCCTCTGTATTGCCAATGCTCACCCATAGACCATTATACTCACTTCTACCGGATCGGATCAACTTGATTTCGAAATCCCTTTCAGTTGATCCGATCTTTAATACTCGTGCCATCCCCAATTTTGGCTGGTTGTGAAATACAGCAATAGACAATTGCCCTTGCATTCACATCCCTGCCACCAACAATTCGCATCAGATCCGTGCCTTCGCCGTTCCCTTCTTATCCTTATTGCCGTCCCTTTCCAGCAACAAAGATCTTATCGGCCAAGTAATCGTCTGCATCATGACTGAGCCATTTGTCGTCCCTTTCCGACAGTGAACAGTCTGAGTACAGGTATATTGCCCGGATCTGATACGAACTCCCTTTCACTACCCCTTGTGCCATATGCAGGAAAGTGTATTACCGCGAAGCACATTTTGCACGATACTTCGATTTCCCCCTTCACTGCTACCCCTCGTGCCATCCCTTACGGTGACGTTATGCTTTCACAATTTGCAAATAATTCCTGGCGATGCAGCTCTTCAACAATTGTGTGGAACAAGTTAAGCCGATTCGCCAGATTTATCCGCATGATACGCTTCCTCTACTGCATAGATATATTGCCAAGGTCCATCCATCCCCTCAGACGAATAAGCCCTCTTTAGCCATCCCATCCGATGTATTCAGACAGGTTGTCTGGCTGTTCTGGCACACTATTTACCTAGGTTTTGAGATATATAAACCTTTCTGATAGTTGGTAGTTGTGGTTAATAGCTTAAAACTTTAATTAGAAGTTATTTTTTGAAATAAAGCCCTAATAGTATTCAGAATAGTATTTCACAAGATATGCTTAAGACAGGGAAAAGTCATTATAATATGTTGTGAAAAGAATTTTCAGGCGAATACTATCATAATAATAGACATCAGTGAGTCATGCATCTATGCGCGGAGGACTGTTAACCCTTGTGAAACCATTTCACAACGACCTACAGATGCGGAAATGTGGAGAAAATTTGTCTGAAAGTCTGCTCTATTCTCAAAAAATAGAGATTTAATGCGCGCGAGGTTGCCGCGCAACATGTCCAGAAATTTAGATAAAGGAAAAGCAGTAAATTTATAAATGGTTCAAGATGCTTGGCGAAGTTCAAAGTATTCCTCTACAAGCCAGTCGCCGACCTCCTTAAGATATCTGCGCTTGCGTTCATCTTCGACAATTAATTGAAAAACCTCAGAAAGATCTTCATCCATTGAGTTCACCTTATCTGCTTTGGGCATTTAAACTTATCGAAAGCCTGCTAGATTCTCATTTGTGTGCTCTTCCTGAAACCAGGATCATAGCCACACAATAAGGCCCAATGGTTCTCTTTAGAGGCCCAGCGTGTATAGGATGATCCCCGCAGATGATGAATAGAGTCTCTTCGTTTGCGAGCTTTACGATCTCACCTATGCAACGGTCAATAAGCAAAGCAGCCTCTCTTATTCCTTCCAGGCCCTGTCCCAGGTGAACGCTCTTATCAATTCCTATGAAGTAGGAGACAAGAAGCCTGGGCCCTTCCTTTAATGCCTGGCAGGTCATTCGGCAAGATTCTCGATCAAAGTCCTGCGGCGGGATGCTGTCCGATATGCCATGCACCATCTCAATTTGTCCCTGGTAGACTTCGGCTCCATTTTGCTCCATTATCACTGCACACCTTTGGCCGGACATGGCTGATATTTCCGGCAGGCTGAGGATGCGAGACTCCTTTGCACCTGCCTTAGTGAAAATTTTGTGGTGCTCCGGCAGCAGTCCGCAAAGGATGCTGGCAATAGCCGGGGTAGTGTGATTGGATACTGCAGTTATGCGCAGGAGCTTTCCGACAGTGCTTAGATATCTCATGTTTTCCAGTGTGGGCAAGAGCCACATCAATAGATCATATCCCAGGCTGTCGATAATAATGATTGCGACATTTTTGCAGCCCCTGGCGATCGCAAGATCGATTGGACTGCCGTCTGGCTTGGGGAGATGCAGGCCCAGGATAAGTGCTGCCGTGGGCGCGATATCCACCTGGCTGAATGGCGGCGCGATCTCTTGAGCTGTCATGAAGTTAGTTGTTATTTTTTTCTGCCATATAAGACTCCCGCAGTCTTAATAAGGATAAAGATAAGGCAGGCATGAAAGCATGAAAAAAAGAAATGCTCATTCGCTCCCGCATAACTGTGCCCTGCACCGTCCAGCCATGCTGGTTTTGGCCCCGATGATGATGATGATGATGATAGCAGGGGCATATGCCGCCACTACAAATATGGATATTGATTACAGCCATAACGTCATAGGTACTGGGACAGTCATGACCGATTTTAAGATGGGGTCCGATGATAGTACGCAGGCCACAGGAAAGATAAGAGGAAGCGGAGAGGTTGTTAACAAATACGTTTTCTTCAGCAATAACTCAGAGAACATCTCCATCGAAGACCAGTTCCTTTTTACAAAAGCACCTATCGCCCATGAGATTACCATTCGCGACTACCCCCAGATGAAAATAATCCCAGGAAGCTTTCGCCTGCTGGGAACGAGCTGGGCTGCAAAGATAAACCTTACCCAGCAAAATAGCAGAGAAAAAAGTGATTAGTTTCACTCTGCACGGCAAAGATTTATTGGACGCCCACTTAAAGTTACGATAGATATGCAAGAAAACCAGGATATCGCCGGGAAGTTTTGCGCGCTTAGCGAGCTATGCAAGAGCCCTGCAAAGGTCATCAAGACGAAGAAGAATCTTCTCGTTGTCTCTCACGTGGATGCTGACGGGCTTACAGCAGCGGCCATTATCTGCACTGCCCTGGAGAGGCGCGGCCTGGACTATCAGCCCAAATTCTTCCGCCAGCTTGATGAGACGGCATTAAACGAGGTTGCTGATTATGGTGCCGATCTGGTCATATTCACAGATCTTGGCAGCGGAATGACTCCGCAGATATGCGACCATCGCCTTCTTGCCGTTGTTGCCGATCATCACAAGCCTGCTGCCAGCGAGGCACATCCCATTGCCCACATCAATCCACACCTGGTAGGAGCTGACGGGGCAACACAACTCTCAGGCAGCGGAACCTCCTTTCTTCTGGCCAGGGCTCTGGCATCTACTCCAGGAAGCAATGATGATCTGGCAGCTTTAGCGATGGTAGGAGCTGTGGGGGATCTGCAGGACATGGCACATGGTCAGTTAGTCGGCATCAATCGTCATATCCTGGAGATCGGCACCAATGCAGGGGCTGTTTCCTTCTCCCGCGACATCAAGCTCTTCGGCAGACAGACACGTCCCGTCTATAAGATGCTGGAGTACTCTTCAGATCCGTACCTACCGGGACTCTCGGGAAATGAAGATGCCTGCATCGCCTTTCTTAAGGAGATCGGCATACGTCTGGGTGGAGAGAGATGGCGGCGCTGGATCGATCTATCCCAGGAAGAGAAGGCTGGCATTGTCACGGCCATTATTCGCAAGGGCCTAAGAAGCGGCATCTCCAATGTTAAGCTGGAGCGCCTCATCGGTGAGGTGTACATTCTCTTAGGCGAGCAGGAAGGAACTGAGCTGCGAGACGCCAGCGAGTACTCCACTCTTCTCAATGCTACCGCTCGTTACGGTTATGCCGACGTGGGATTGCAGGTGTGCATGGGCGACAGAGATAAGTCCTTTTCCGAGGCGCAACGGCTCCTGGGCCAGCACCGCCAGAACCTGGTAAACGGCCTTAAGCTGGTTCGTGAGAGCGGCATTACTGCTCTTAAGAGCATCCAGTACTTTGATGCCGGAGATGCGATCATGGATACTATCGTTGGCATTGTAGCCGGCATGAGCTTTCAGATGGGTGATCGCTCCCGGCCCATCCTGGCTTTTGCCAGAACTGCAGAAGGGCAACTTAAAGTCTCGGCGCGAGGCACTCAGGATCTGGTCCGATCCGGGCTGGACCTGGCCGATGCCCTCTCGCGCTGTGCCCACGCGGTGGGCGGCGTAGGCGGAGGGCACAACGTCGCTGCGGGAGCGACCATTCCACCCCAGGCCAAAGAGGAATTTCTGGCGCTTATGGACAGCATGGTGAGTAGGCAGATTTCCCGAGAATAACTATTTCTCAACTATCCATATACTTTCTTTGAAATATTTTAATATAAATTTGTTGTGAATGTATCTTACTAGTATTAGGATTTATCTCGATATTTTAGCTAATTATGACACAATTACAAAAAGATTTTATACCAAAAGTACCTTATATCAGTATATCAAAATAAATCAAGTTTTGAATCGGTGCTGTGGTAGAAATGTCAAAAAATTCTGTAAATAGTACAGCGAGCAGCGTATCTGCTCTTCAGGAGAGAGCACTTGATCTTATAGGTTCGCAAGGAGACGGCCTGTTTCAGTCGGAGCTGCGCCGTCTCATGTCCATCGACAGCAGCAAGTGCTCGAAGATTGTGTGCAAGATGCAAAGCAATGGCCTCATTTATCGCGAAAAGGTTCCCGCCAGCAGCACTTATCTGTTGAAGCTCACCCGGCCCGCCCAAGATATCTCCTTTGACAAGCCAGCTCGTCGGGACATCGATAGCTACTTAACTGAGTTCTATCTGCTCTATCTGATGCGCGGCATCTCGGGTTAGAGGCCGCAGGGGCTTGGCTTGCATTGAGAGCATACTGGGAGATACTACGTCCTTTCAACTGCATGATGGCGGCAGCAGCGGCCATCATTGGTCTTGCCATCGCCGCTGGCCTGCAGGCTGAGGCAGCAGCACTTATTTTCCTCACGGTCTTCCTGATTACAGGTGCGGGAAACGCCATCAACGATTACTACGATCGAGATATCGATGCCATAAATAGACCCAAACGGCCCATTCCCAGCGGGCGCGTCAGCGCGCGTGCGGCTTTCTATTATTCTCTGGCCCTCTTTGCTGTGGGCTGCCTATTCGCTGGCCAGGTCAACCAGATCTGCCTGGCTGTGGCCGCCTTCAACTCCCTGCTCCTCTTTCTTTATGCTCGTAACCTCAAGGCCATGCCGCTGGCCGGCAACATAACTGTCGCCTTTCTCACCGGCTCCACCTTTCTCTTTGGCGGCGCTGCCGCAGGAGTCGCGGGCCTTCTGGCTAACGAGGTTCCCTTTTTGCTCTCCTTTCTGGTCAGCATGAGCCGGGAGATCGCCAAAGATATCGAGGACATGGCTGGCGATCGGGCAGGCGGGGCGCGCACACTGCCCATTCTGGCAGGCGAGCGCGCCTCTGCGGCTTTAGCCGCGGCCTTCGCTTTGGCGGCTGTGGTGCTGGGATTCTTTGCGCCATTTGGCAGGGTGTATTTGATAATAGTAGTAGTAGCTGATTTGTTCTTCCTGCTCTCGGTGCAAAAGATTGTCCATGGGGATGCGACGGGCGCGCAAAAGGCGCTGAAAAAGGGAATGGCTGTGGCGCTGG
>JBFYLJ010000024.1:0-7396 GCA_041305465.1 Methanothrix sp. | reverse complement strand
ATTTCTCAATACCTGCCGACTGGATGGAGGAGCACGTATACAAGTATGGTGGCATCTTCGATACGCCGCAGCTGATGAAAAAGGCAACAGGAAACGAGACGCAAGCCTATGATTTTCTGAGCTACCTGGACAGCAAGTACGGGAGAATATACAATATTTAGGTGATAGTGTCCTTGATGACTTGCAGTGTTGCAGCCGCATAATTTCAGTGGTGAAAAGACCGCAAGCCACCAATATTTTAATATCAGAAAGCTCTTTTTTCACGATATGGGACGAAAGATCATTTGTCATTTGGATTATGATAGCACTCATATCAATAGTATCATTATCCAGCGGCTATTCCGACCATCCGCAGAATAAAAAATTGACATTGAGGATGGCAGGATAAAGGTAGAAACGGCATTCAAATGAGGAATCCAAGAAGATATGGCAGCTCCCCATTTTCCATAGCTGTCATCCACGGCGGCCCGGGGGCGAGATGGCTCCCGTAGCTCGAAAGCTATGCACCGGTGGCCGGGGCATTTTGGAGCCGCTGCAGACAGCTCATTCCCTACCGGCCCCAGGTCGAGGAGCTGAAAGGAATTCTGGTGGAGTGGGCAGATCTGCCTGTCACATTGATCGGCTTTTCCTGGGGTGCCTGGCTCAAATTTATCCTGGCGTCCGATTCCATAGAATGCCATTCAATGGAATTGGGATCCGCATCCATGCAAAGGCGTAAGCGAGCCTCTGTAAGCTACCCTGAAGAGCTTCAAGTTCATTTTATTGGAGAACTGTGGGCATATGTCGTGGATAGAAAAGAGAGCAAAGGACAAATTTTACTCCCTTTTGGAAGAGGCGATTGATTTCTAGACCTCTATATTTCAAGGCCTTCCTTCCTGCATATCTCCTGCAAATAATCCTGCACCGATCTCTTGTAACCCTTTCGGGCGGCCTGCTTTTGTATCTCCTTCATGACACCGCTGCCATACTGCATCGCCTTCTTTTCATATTGGGCAATAGCAGGCGACATATACCGCCCGGCTACAGCTCGCAGCGGTCTCTTGCGCACTCCTTCGGCCACCAGCATCTCCGCCGGAATACTCCTGGCAGCTACTACTACTCTGCAGTCCATGTAGGGCAGGGAGAAGCATGCTTTATGCAGTCCGGCCACTGCCTGATCCCTGGCCAGTTGCAGAGCTAGCCCCTGGAAATCCCTCTCCAGATCCTGTGCGAGAGTATCGGTCTGCAAATAGCGGGAGTAGCCCCCAAAGAGCTCATCCGCCCCCTGACCGGCCAGTATGCGCGTCTCGCCATGCTGCCCTGCCCATTGGCAGACGAAATAGAGCGTTGTGGCGATGGATGCATTCACCGGGTCTCTCTTGGGAATGACGGCCAAGACCTCTGCCAGGGCTTCTTCAATCCATGCCGGGTCTATTATGTGCTCATGAAGGATCAGGCCAAATTCGAGAGCCACCTGCCTGGCATGCAGGATGTCATGCGATCCGGCCATTCCCACCACAACGCATTCTCTGCCGGCCAGCCTGGCTACAAGTGCCGAGTCCACGCCACCCGAGAGAGCCACAACGCCCTCATTGCTGCGAAGCTGTACAGCAATTTTTATGGCCTCATCCAAATCCATGAGCGGATATTTGGGGTCCACTTTTCCCGTCTCTTTGCCGTTGCAGATCATAGTTCCTGCCGGGCAGTCTCCAGGCATTATTCCGAAATGGTCGCGCGCCTTGCAGCCACTCCATTCCAAAAAGAACTCGCCTCCAAATCTGCAGATGGCAGCCGGATTTTGGGCTAGAATTGCCCCAGCATCGTTCTCATCCAGCCGCTTTCCCTCAGCTTCCATCCAGCCCTTAACTTTTATCGAAAGGTCCATAAATCTCGATACCTCTAACGTGAACTACCGCGTCCTGAAGGGCGCGTCTTCCCGCTTCATCGCCAATACTTGCATTACGGTTATGTGATGTAGTGGTTTTGGTTCTATGGGCGCTACGGGCTATTCCATCCATGTGATGAGTATGTTCCTGGAAGCATTGTAGTCTCGATCACACGAGAATTTGCAATAAAGGCACTCATGTACTCGTACCAATAGATCTTTCTTTAAGATGCTTCCACAAGCAAAACACCTTTGAGTGGTATTTCTGGGGTCTACTTTTATCAACTTTCGACCAGCACTGTGAGCCTTGTACGAAAGCATAAATATGAATTTAGACCAGGATGCATCATGAATACTGCGATGCATACCTAATATTTATATCAGTTGAGAGCGACGTGAAAGTAATCATGGCAAAGGACTTTTGCTTTCATCCGTTGCGACTGCATCGCAACTCCCGCAAACTCTGCAAAGTTAGCGAGATCACTCTAAAGAATGGGGATTTCTCACACCACCTGCTTTTCCTTTAATCATTTCTGCCGCCATGTGTGCAGACAATAAAGACATTGCGGCTTGTGAATGAAGATTATCTCACCACATTTTGGGAAGCTGCATCTTTGATATATATTTATAAAAAAAAATAGATTAAGTGTCCGTTGAAGATATGCAATAATTTTATATTCTAATCCGTGTCATTATATGATGGTGAAAAGGCATGAAGTTAGGAGAAAAGAATGTTGGCAAGATTGATCGTGTGATCAGGATCATTCTTGGGATTATCCTGCTGTACCTATTCATTGTGAATATGGTTGCAGCAGCGTGGTCGTATCTTGTTGCGCTGATCGGACTTATCCTGATAGTGACTGGTATTATCGGCACCTGTCCGCTCTATTCGATACTCGGCATGAATACACTGGGCAAGAACAAATAAGAAAAACTCTAAGAAAGTTTAAAGATTGAATATGAAACAAAATATAATGATCTTTATATGTCTGGCGCTGATTTTTTTCATTTTCATATCAAGTCAAATAGGCCTGGCTAAGAATGTCGGCATTACAATTTCAACGACCCTATCCAGCAGTTATCCCTCAACCAATCCATTGCGCCCGGAGACTGTAAATCTGTTGGATGTAACTGAAAATAGCGATAGCCAAGCAAAGATAGGTGATGCGCTCAAACAGCTCCAAGACGGTGATATTCTCGTCCTTTCCGTGCACTCCAATCCAAAGTCGTTTGCAGTTGGCCAGAAGATGCCAATTCCAAAATGGAGCCAATTTTGGCAGACATTTGGAGTCAATAATCCACCAGAACTTCGGGCGGTCATAATCGGCGGATGCATGGCCAATAAGGTAGGAAAGACGTATGAGCCTGCAAGTGAGGAACAACTGCAAGCCATCAGAGCAGGCCTAAATACAGACGCCCTCTTCGCGCCAATTAGTGGAATCAATGCTATAGTAGCTGCAATCGATTCATCTACGCTTCTCAAATCGATCCTGAGTGGAAAGAAATTTGCCGATATAGATCTGGGACGCAAATGGAATTACGTATCGTCGCAAGAAGAGGACAGAGACAATTTGAAATGGGAGGCTGACTGCCCGGACATATCCGGTTACAAAGCTGGAGAACTCAGGGTTTCTGGTATCAGTGATAAAGATGCGACATCCATTACAATAGGCCAAAAACGGAGCGTTGGAGGAGATAATTTCTACGTAAGCCAGAAGGATTGCGTTGTCACTCTCAAGTTCAATGATAATGAAATCTCCGGCATGATGGTCAAAGGTGTCGCCAAATTGAAAAATAAGGTTAAAGGCACAGTTCGCAAGGCAATCCTGACACATGACGAGGATAGCCTCCAAGTCCTTCTCGATCAAATAACCCCAAGCGGTGTTATAATCACCAGCACTGGGACACTGAGATAGGTAAGGAAATTGACCGAGAAGATCGGCTTGACTTTTTTTTTAACATTTTCATATTTTTCGAATCAGGCATTGATGAAGCGAAGATGCTGGCGATCCAAATCGCAACTATTCAGCCTCCCAATCAAAACTCAATTTTTATCCCGAAACATCATGATTCCTAATGTGTGAGAATCAACCCAAGATTTAAATATTAATTAAATTCATAATAACTGTACTAATGGAGGGGCACAATACTCATCAAATTCTAACGAATGGCATAGATCCAGATAATTCCCTCTCTTCTTCACAATCAAGCACATCTATTTCGTTGACTCGCGAAGATATTTATGTGATTTATAAGGAAGGTCCTGAAGCGGTCAGTTCCATAATATTCATGCTAACAGCAAGGATTGCCGAACTGGAAGAGAGAATAAAAGCATTGGAGGATCAGATCAATAAGAATAGCCGCAATAGCAGCAAACCGCCATCTACAGATGCCTTGTGAAGATCAAAGGCCAGCGCAAACCAAGTGGCAAATCTGTGGGCGGTCAGAAGGGACATAAGGGACACACCCTGGAAATAGCGGAAAATCCCGATCATGTGATCGTTCATCCAGTCACCAAATGCGAAACATGCGGTCGATCCCTGTGCGATGAAAAAGTCGTAAGTTGGGAGCGGCGTCAGGTATTCGATTTGCCGCCTATCAATGTGGAAGTATTCGAGCATAAATCTGAGAGCAAGATCTGTCCCAATTGCGGGTGCCTCAACAAAGCAGTTTTTCCCAAGGAAGTTGTCTATCCGGTTCAATATGCAACTCGTCTGAAATCTGTTGCAGTCTATTTAAATCAATACCAGCTCGTGCCATTCAATCGACTGAGAGAGACTTTCGTTGACCTATTCAATCATCGTTTGAGCCAGAGTACTCTGGTTGATGCCAATCTTGCCTTTTCCGATACTTTGGAGCCTGTCGAAGAGGCAATCAAGCAACAGATAACCAAATCGTCAGTCATTTGCCTTGATGAAACCGGCATGCGCATCGAAGGGAGGAGAAAATGGTGCCATGAGGTTTCAACCGAGAACTTGACCTATTATGCTGCGAGCATTCATCGCGGATCTGATGCGAACGAGGACATGGGAATATTGCCAGTTTACAGAGGAACAGCAATGCATGACGGCTGGAACTCCTATTTCAAATTCAATTGCAAGCATGCTCTCTGTAATTCACATCATCTGAGAGATCTCACGTTCATTCACGAAGAGGAAAAACAGAACTGGGCCAAAGACCTGATTGATCTGCTGATAAGCATCAAGACTGCAGTTGATCGCAGAAGGCCGATCCATTTCAAATTGGACGCGGCTGAGATGAAGGATTTCGAAGAAATATGCAATCACATAATCGAAAGAGGTAAGCTCGAAAATCCTCCACCAATCATCTCTAATTCGCAGGAACTCATCAAAAAGCGCAAAAAGAAGAAAAAGACGAAGGCGCAAAATCTCCTGGAGAGATTGGATAAGTATCGGAGAGAAGCTTTGGCTTTCATGTATGACTTTGGAGTCCCATTTGACATTAATTTGGCGGAAAGAGACTTGAGGATGATGAAAGTCCAGCAGAAAATCTCAGGAAACTTTAGTATCTGGGATGGAGCGGCTGCTTTCTGCTGCATAAGAGGCTACATATCTACAGTCAAAAAGAACTCTCATTCAGTTATCGAAGCTATTCAAAGAGCATTTGAAGGGAATCCATTTCTTCCTGAGAGTACTTCGATAGGGGTTTGAATTCATAACTATTCAGCGAAGTGAGGCTGAATAGTTGCTCCAAATCTACCACAATCGATATATTGTATCCGTGTGCCAATTGTATCATAGGATTGAATACCTATGCAGGAGGGTTAGATATGACTGTATCGCATCACAATTTGCCTTTAATACTTATCATTGCCCTGGTGGTGATCTTCTTGACGCCGTCCTGGATTACCGCACAAGGGATTGAAGATTGTCATAATCCATATTGTCACACTTCAAGATCAGAATGGCAGCAGAGCTTATGGTATGCAGATATATACAATTTTCTTTATGGTGATTGCGAATGTTACTATGCGAGTCATGGCTTTTATTGCCCACATTATGCTGCAGAGACTCCTGGTGCACCAGCAAGTAACGCACCCACTAATGGCTCGAATACAAGTAGCTCAAATACTGCCGACGAGGATGCTGCGAGCTTGCTGGATAAAGCAAACGTCTTCTACCTGACGGGATCGTATGAACAGGCAGCGCAATCATATGCCAAAGCAGTCAATCTAGATCCCTCCCTATCGAAGGGTTGGCTCAATCTGGGAAATTCCCTGTACTTCCTGGGCAGATACCAGGCATCACTGGATGCTTACGAGGCTTTGCTCAATCGCGAACCTGATAATGCAAATGCATTGGCCGGTAAGAATAATGCCCTCTCTGCATTAAATAACACCTAAGCCATTCAGCATTAACAACATAATGGGATTTAGCAGAAATGGCAGAGTAAACTGACGCGAAAGATCGAGAAACAGGATAATTCGTACGTGTTTAGCTGGTTAGCTTTACCATTGGCATTTGGAGACAATCCAGTCCTCTCTGTCCCCATGTTGCGAGCGCCGTCATAATTCGCTCATGAATCGAGGTCCCTTTATCATTGCGGAGTGTGCCGAAGATCTTTCTCAAAATAACCTGGGGTCGCAACGCTCTCTCTGCTCGATTGTTGGTCGGCTCAACATCCGGATTGATGACAAATGTAAACCAGTAGTCAAAACCGTTGTCGATTTTTCCAATGAATTTCTGCACTTTTTCGCTAGAGTACTCTTTCCCGATCCAATGCCGAAGTGTTTCTTGTGCAGAGTTCCATAGGTTTATCTGGAATTCAGGCGGAGGATTGCTTTCCAAAGCTTTGGTTAGCGATTCATAAAGTTCCTTTAGGGCGTTATGCAGTGAAATAGCCTCCTCGAACTTCTCGGAAAGGTCTTTCGATTCCCTAAGTAGATGTTCTCTGCATCGCTGCAATCGCTTTGTGAATCTGGCATTGTCAATGGCAATCTCAAATTCCTCAATAGTGGCAAAGTAAAATTCCTCACCTGCAAATTCCTGAGGTCGATACTCAGGAGTTGTGTAGATGCTAACCCGGAGGGAGTTCCACATGTTGAGAGATTTGTTCAACGAAGGTTTAAGCATCAGCGAGATTGCTCGGCAAACAGGTCATGATCGAAAGACAATTAGAAAATATATAAATATTGAAACACCTCCTTTGAGGAAAGATCGACCAGAAAAACCTGGAAAGCTCGATCCTTTCAAGGATTACATAATCAGGCGACTGAATGAGCATTCATTCTCTGCTTTACGCCTTTATCGAGAGATTCAGGATCAAGGATTTACAGGGAAATACGGAATTGTAAAGAATTTCATCAGGGAGGTTAGGCCCAAGAACTATGTTCCTGCCGTGTATCGATATGAAACAAAGCCAGGCGTTCAAGCTCAGGTAGATTGGGCTGAGTGCGGCAAAATCGAGATTGATGGCAAAATCAGGAAGCTATATTGCTTTACGATGATTTTAGGGTTTTCTCGAATGAGATTTGCAGAATTCACACTTCAAATAGATGTTTTTACTTTGATC
>JBFYLJ010000023.1:0-17513 GCA_041305465.1 Methanothrix sp. | reverse complement strand
TCTTCGATGAGCAGATAGCTTTGAGGCTGGGAGAGGTCCCGCTCAAGGCCGAGGAGCTTGATCAGTTCTCGATGCCCGAAGACTGTCAGTGCGGCGGAGTGGGCTGTCCCGGCTGCAGGATCGATTTCATGCTCTCAGCCGAGGGGCCATGCACTGTCTACTCCAAGGAGATTGTCTTCACCGATCCTCTGGTCAAGCCGGCATTCGACAGGATCCCAATCGTAATCCTGGGAGAAGGCGAGAAGCTTGTCATCGAGGGCTATGCCACAAAGCATGTGGGAAAGGAGCACTCCAAATGGCAGGCAGGGACACTATGCGGCTACAAGAATCTGCCGGAAATAGATGTATCGACATCCTGCGATGGATGCGGAAGATGCGTCGAGGTCTGCCCCAGAAATGTCCTGGCGGTCGAGGGCGGCAGAGCGAAAGCTACAAATACGCTGGAATGCTCTCTGTGCAAGCTCTGCATTGATGCCTGCGAGCCTGGAGCCATCAAGTTGACACCGGTCCTAGACTCGTTTGTGATCTCCATTGAGAGCTCTGGTAGCATCCCTGCAAAGGAGCTTGTCGCCATGGCCTCAGAGGAGATCTTAAAGAGGGCAGAGGATTTGGACGCAAAGCTGGCAGAGCTGGCATAAGTCAAAGGCAAATCAGGATCGGCCCAAAAGGAGACCGATTCTGTAGACCCATTTCGAGCGGGGGTTTCCAAGCCAGGTCAAAGGAGCAGGGTTGAGGGCCCTGTCGCGCAGGCGTTCGCGGGTTCGAATCCCGTCTCCCGCATTAAATCTTTTTTCTGATATCGATTTTTCTTTTGTACTGCCTCATTTAGACTTTTGTCACGATCATATAAACCTTTGCGGGTCCTTTGCAGGTGACCCTGTCGCGTAACATTCTAAGATTTCATCCAAGAAGTTGTACCCCAATTAACCTTAAAATAAATAATAATGTGGTGTAAATTTTAATTTAGGTGAGATTTTTAGAGGAGAAAACTTAAACAATAAGAACTACCAACACGCTTCCTATAGGAGATGAATTCAAATGGCTGATTGCGAACTATGTACACGTGCACGACCGCTGCTCTTTCCCATAAAGGCTCCCGTCCATAACCTCACATACCCAGAAGGCGCTTACAAGGGTGTATGCGACATCTGCCTGGAGCATCTGGAAAAGGGATGGCAGCAGTACTATGGTGTCAAACCGGAAGCTAAGAAATAAAAGAATAATTATTTGAAAACCATTTTTTTGCACAATCGCGCAGAGATCGTAAAATAGCCTGGGCTATTGCGCTGGATGGATTGTCATGAAGATGCAAAAGGAGGAGAAGATCGTGGTGGTGCTGCTCCTCATGGCCCTGGGATCACTGGCAGTGGCTTTTTGGGCTTTTGGCCCTGAAGGCGATGCATCGGCAGGCGTTAAAAATGGTGATTCCGGCACGAAAGAAGAGACAAGCCTTTCTGTGGAAGGCCTAGTCCTGGAGAAGAAGCCTACCAAGAGTGGCGGCAACATAATTATCAGACTGGACTCAACGCCCCTGCCTATTTTTATCCCATCGAAAGCAGGGGCTGCGGTTATTCAGGATATGGTGAATTTAGGGGATCGCGTCCGGATCAAGGGTACTGTATCTTCTTTTCAAGGAAAAGACGAGATCAACGTAGCTCGAACGACAGATGTTGTTTCTATTGATGAGGTATAATTAGTTTTTTTATATTTATATAGATCTAAATCGCATTGTAATTCGAGAGGTCTTCGGCAAATTAAATATAGTAAAACAACTAAATAGTAATAATAAAAATTTATCTGGTTGCCAATTATGCTGAAGATAAGGAATGGGGCTTCAACGGTTTTCTTTATTTTTGCGAGTTCGTTGATTATTGCTAGTGCATTCATCAGCCTTCTAGCGAAAGCGACAGCTTTTTCAGAGGTCTCAGATCTTCTGGCATATGTATGTATTACGTTTTTTTTCTTCTTTATTATTCCCGCTCCTATTTTCTATATTAAACCTTTGTGCAAAAAATGGTTGGCTTATGCGATAGTATTTTTTCTTGGCATTGGCGTCATTTTAATTTCACTTCTCATTCTTCGCATAATTGACCTAGTCCTTGGAGAAAATATATTATACCTGCTCTTTGGAGAAGCTAAAGGCTTATCACAATGTTTTCTATGGGCAATGTTGGGCTTTTCTATTGTCTTCGTTTCATTAATACTAATTATCCTCAGAACTTTATTGTTTTTTTCTAGATATCCGATTTTTTTTCCTGGCCAATATCTATTATTGTGGATATCCAGATGGCTGGGAAAAACCTACCGCTTCTTGGTTACTGGGTGCCCATCTCCATTAATAAGGCTGGCAGATGTCGCAATCATAGTCTGGTTGATAGAGAAAGCCTACAATAGCCTGATTGCATCTAGCTCAAGAATGGTTATCGATGGCTCATCCCAGATCAATGGAATCATATCTAACGTCACATATCTTGGTGCAAGGTATACGCAAGGATCGTTGCTGGACGGACCATATGACGGATTACTGTTAAATATGGATTCGCCAAAGGGAGTAATAGTATATTGGAATTATTTAGGAGATAACTTTTTCTATGCAATGGTCTCAAGCATAATAACAACGATCTGGTTTCATTGGGAGAAGATCTTAGTAATCTGGTTTCTTTTAGAGGCAATTATGTTTGTCATGAGAACATCCCATCAATTGTCAATTGTAGTGGATGATTTCACAAATTCCCCCCCGCAAGAAACCAAAGTTGATGATAAAACTGCAAAGGGGGCCGACAAAGATGAAACCAGTCCTAATGGGTTGGCCGACCTGCTGGCAACAAACCTCAATAGGATAAGCGAGCTATACAGAGATGTAGATGAACAACGCGCCATACGATCTGAATCAGGTGCAGGCAGGCCCGTCGAACCAACCCTTAAATCAGGGGAAATCGGAGAACTCCTAAAGAGCTCAATCAGCGAAAAATCGGAGATTGGACTTGGCCCGATAAGCATCCCCCTGGGGTCCGTCACCGGCATGATCGGACGCTTGATGCAGGGACCACGGATCACTATCGGATTGCATAAGACTAAAGACACAGCGAAGGAGAAGCAAGATATCTTTTACCTGACCGCAACTATGACAGGAAGTGAGCCATACAGTTGGGTTGTTGATGAGCAGATCTCCTTGGATAGTGACTCAAAGACCCGGACTATTGACGATATGGTCAGTGAGCTCTCTCACCGCATTTTCGCAAAGCTGGCCTTTGGAGAGCCCGGTAAAGTGGTACCCTGGAAAGCTATTTGGAATTTCAATGAAGGTCTTCGAGCTTACCGTGATTGTCTGCATTCCATCAAAAAACGGCAATATTACCTGAAGGATGCTGAGAAGCACTTCATCAACGCTGCCGAAGAGCAGGATGACTCCATTAAAGCTTTTTATAATTTAGGGGTTGTCTATACCGAACTCCAGCAGCTCGATTCTGCTGAGGTCGCGTTCTCTCGGGCCATCAAGAAAAATCCCAATGAATGGGAGGCATATTATGCCCTTGGGCTAAATATTTATAATAGAGCAAGAGACCAAGAGGATCTTTCTCATTCTTATCATGATATTAGGCTTCTTCATCTCTGCAAGAAAACAATTACCGATCAGTATAATAAAGTAGTTGATTTGAGTGAATATATAATTAAGCTGAAAGAGAAAGAATCAGGCATCATATCGAAGGATTACCAATGTCTTGCAAAAGCATATAATCTGAAGGGAGATGCATGCAGCCATCTGGCCAGGATTGATGAAGATGAACGAGAGCTTACCTGTGCAGAAAAAAATTGCACGAATATATCTGATGAACAAAAGAAAAAACTAATCAGTTCGTTAAAGTGCTGCGAAAAGGCTGCGCATTATTCCCGATTGGCATTATTTGAAGCAGAGTTTTGGGAGGACGATGTATCGGACGCCAGGAAGCTGGTTAGTGAGTGCTTGATTGACTTGGCGGATCTTTATTTGCTAAAGCAAAGATTCTTTAAAATGAATTCATTTAAGTTTATATATAATTTTAATTCAAGAAAATCACTTGAACAGGCCATCAGCGTGAACCCCTCTGATTCCAATTTATATCTTCATCTAGGCAAAGCCCACTGTCTTAATTCATCTTATGAACCCGCCAGAAAAATATTCGAATTCGGCATGAAAATGTCTCCTGAGGATGACAGGTTCAAGGCTTGTCTTGGATGTGTCTTTAATAAAAAAGGGGACAAAGAAAAAGCGTTTCAATTATGCAACAGCATCATGGTTTATGGTCCTGAGGCATCCAGTGCCGCCTTAAGAACGGTGGCAAAAGTCTATTATTCGTTGGAAAAAACCGATCAATGCCAACGTATGGAAAATGCTTCATTCTTGGCAAGATTAAAAGATGATGCAAAGAAAGGAGATTCGATTATCAAATGTCTTAAAATGATGCTTGAATGTGACGAAATTGAAGGAATAAGATGGGGAAATTGGAAACGTGCCAATGCCTCTGCAACATTAATCAGATTATTAGATGATTTAGATTCAATAGATGATGATAATAATGAAACAAAGAAAATTTATGAAAACCACATCAAAGGTATCATTGATAAATTGAAGTATGATGTTCAACAGAAAAGGGGATGGGAAAGAGCACAGGTTCTATATTCTTGCAGCTATTTATTATACTTATATTATAATTATAAGCGCAAATCTTTTAGGAAAGCTAGAGAGATGTTTGATCGAAATGAGCATTATTTGAAATTGGACAGATTGGAAGATGCCTGTAAATGCATCAATGATTCAATTGAATATCTGGAAGCGAATAGGATTCAGAGTATTAGTGATTTCGAGGAAAGAATAAACTCTTCAAAGAAGCTACTCAAAGGTAATCCCATCTTGATTAAAGCGGCCGGATGTGAATTGGACGCACTCTTTAAAGAGATATATCAAGATAAAAATCTAGAGTCGGAGAATTGCCTTACATATGCAATACTCGTGTTAAGATGCAAATTAGATACATACAAGGTCATAAATTTTAAGCTAAATCGAAGCGAAGCAGTAAATTATAAAAATAAAAAGATATCTAATGGAGTACATGGAAAAATATGCGATATTATTAGCAAAGTAGGACTAAATTCCTTCAATGAAGAAGCGATCGCTGAATTAAAATATGCCTTAGAGAGATGCGCAGAGGTGTATATCAGAGCTGTCGATGCCCTTGAAAATAAGGAAACTGATAATGCTAGAATAGATTCTACTGAAGATATAATTTATGACGAATCTATGAATACGCTCGAAGAGATCAATAAAATTTTTACCAATAATATTAAAAATGACATTTCAATAATCAAAAAGGAATTTTCAAGAATGTACTCCATGTATATTCAAGAATATTCTCAGCTCCTGATTGAATCAGGCCAGCTTTATCTTAAGATGAAAAAGCCAAAAGAAGCGGAAACGGCCTTCCAGGAAGCAATTAATATATTAGAGGATGAGCGCCCTCAGGATATAAAAAGCAGAAGCCTATGGACGAAGCTTTCCCGATCAAAGAGTGTGCAAGGAAAAGAAATGTCGGATGCCCTAAAAGGAGCCCAAAAAGGAAGAATGGCAAACCCGCTGGGATATGATGAGCGTCGTGAGCTTGGCAGGATATTCTGTGACCTGGAGGAGTTCGATTTTGGCCTACAAGAACTGGATTATGCCCAATCATGGAAGCCTGATGAGCCTGAAATCCTGGTAGAGATGGGACGATCATATCTTAAACAGGCAAAAAAATGCGATGATAAAGAACATCGTAAGAAAATATTGACTAATGCCAGCGAAAAACTCAATCAAGCCCTCCGGATCTATGACAAATCTCTGATAACAAAAAGAGGAGTGGCTCGTTACTGGCTGGGAAAAGTGAATTATGAGATGGGTAGTTACAAGAAAGCAATACCACATTTCAGGATTCTCTACAATGTCATGTCAGCAAAGATCGATTCTGATAGAGACACGCTTATAATCGCTCTGCGACTTGCTTATGCTTATCTTAAAGTGAAGTCATTCGACGAATCGGATAGACTGTTCGACCAGATAATGTCGGAAGGAAGAAAACTTAAAGATTATGAGATTAATGAGATTCCTGGCGAAAAATATGGCGATGCTATTTCTTTGGATGAGATAATAATCCGGTCATGTTTGGGCAAATCTATCTCATGCATAGAACGCAATGGAAATCCTGGTATTGCCTTTGATAATGCTCGTCTTGCTAAACAATATATTGACTCACAGGAATCCTATAATAAAGGGACAAATAGCAGAGATTATAACGAGGATTATCTCTCAAGGATGCGCCGCTTAAATGCTGATTACGAAGATTGCATGGGCTTGATTTACTATGACCTTGGCCGCATGGATGATGCGATAGACTGGCTCGAGAAGTCCGTCTCCAGGCAAGCCGGACCTTCTGCATATTTTCACCTGGCTATGGCTTACAAAAGCAAAATGGATTTATGCAATTCGCAATCGAAGATAGATTCGCTCATTGCCGGAAAAATCCTGAAATGTTGTAGGCTGGCGAATGAATTGGATCTCAATGAAGAGTACAAGCAAGACCTAAAAGAGTTGAAAAAAAACCTCAGAAGGAATAACAAAAAATAATGAAGATCATAACTTTGCTTACCGACTTCGGCTCCTTCTACCCGGCTCAGATGAAGGGAGTTATCCTCACCCGGCTGGGGGAAAAAGCTCAGGATATCACCTTTGTGGACATCGCCCACGACATCCCGCCCCAGGATGTGCGCGCTGGTGCGTTTGCCCTGCTCTCCACGGCCCGCTACTTTCCCACCGGCACAATTCACATCTGTGTGGTCGATCCCGGCGTGGGCACCGACAGAATGGGCCTGGTGGTGGAGAGCGGCGGGCAGACTTTCGTCGGGCCGGACAACGGCCTTCTCCTGCCGGCAGCACGCAGCATTGGCACACCGGGCAATCCGCCCCAAGCCTACAGGATTGCTGTCTCTCAAGAGGTTCTGGGCCTGGGTTTAGGTTCTGCTTCTGCTTCTAATACCTTCCATGGTCGGGACATCTTTGCGCCAGTCGTCGCCCTGCTGGCCTTGGGCAAGAGTCCCGCAGGCATGGGCCCCCGGGTGCGGCCCAAAGACCTCAATTTCATAGCGGCCAAGAAGACGGATAAGGGATGGCAGGCCACGGTCATCTATGTGGATCGCTTCGGCAACCTCATCCTGAATATGCAAACTCTGCCGCCTTTCCCTGTGAGCCTGAAGGGGATAAGGTTGAAGCCCGTAAGGACCTATGCCCAGGCACGCAGGATCGAACCGCTTATAACCCAGGGGAGCCATGGCTTTGCAGAAATTGCGGTCAACCAGGGAAATGCCGCTGAGGCGTTCTGCCTCAAGGCCGGTGACCGCATCGAGCTGGAGGAGATTTGAGTTGTTTGGAATTGAGTTTGTGCCCGATGAATCGGTCTTGAAGATCGGCTATATGGCAAAGTTGGCAGAGGATGCCGGATTCAAGAATATCTGGATCACAGATCACTATAATAACCGAGACGTTTGGACCACACTGGCTGTACTGTCGATGATGACCAATAATATCTCGCTGGGGACGGGCGTCACCAATCCCTACACCAGGAATGCGGCTATCATTGCCTCGTCGATTGCCTCAATAAACGAGCTGTCCGGCGGGCGGGCCATCCTGGGAATAGGTCCCGGAGACAAAGCCACCTTCGAGAAGATGGGCATCGACTGGGACAAGCCTCTCACCCGCGTCAAGGAATCCGTTCAGGCCATTCGTGCTTTCCTCTCTCGCGAACAGGTAAACATGGCAGGCTTCAAAGGAGCGCAAATGGCCTTTGCCACCAGCAAAATCCCTATTTACATCGGCGCTCAGGGACCGAAGATGCTGGAGCTGGCCGGAGCCATAGCTGACGGCGTGCTCATCAATGCCTCCCATCCCGATGACTTCAAATTCGCTGTACCCATGATCAGGCAAGGTGCAGAGAAGGCGGGCCGAAAACCGGAAGATGTGCAGGTATGCGCCTATGCCAGCTTCAGCGCTGATAAGGACCCGGCCAAGGCCGTCAATGCCTCAAAGATAGTGGTGGCCTTCATCGTTGCCGGATCGCCAGAGAACGTCCTGGAAAGGCATGGAATTTGCATGGATGAAGCGAAGGCGATCTCCGAAGCTATTGCCAAATACGACTTCAAGACAGCTATGGGAGCAGTAACGGCCAAAATGACCGAGGCCTTCTCCGTCTCAGGTGCGCCGGTAGACTGCCGGGCAAGGGTGGATGAGCTTCTCAAGACCGGCGTCACCCAGATCGTGGTGGGTTCGCCCATCGGCCCCAACAAGGAGAGCGCCATCAAGCTTATTGGAAAGCAAGTTATTGGCAAGTAAGAGATTCGAAGGTCGTCATGCGCGGGCTTTACATTGGGCGTTTCCAGCCCTATCATCTGGGCCATCAGGCGGTCTTAGAGAAGATCGCTCAGGAGGTAGAGGAGATTGTGATAGTGATCGGCAGCGCCCAGGAGAGCCACACTCCCGAAAATCCCTTCACCGGCGGCGAGAGGATGGAGATGATCTATGCGGCTTTGAGCGAGATCGATCTGAGGGAACGCTCTGTCGTCACTCCATTGCAGGATATCCAAAGAAACTGCGTATGGGCTTCCCATCTGCGATCCATGGTGCCTCGCTTTGATGTGGTCTACTCCAATAATCCTCTGGTGGTCCAGCTCATGTCGGAAGCAGGCTTACGGATAAGAAGGTCGCCCATGTACCAGAGAGACCAATACTCCGGGACGGCCATTCGCAAGCTGATGAGAGAGAACGGCGAATGGTCCGGGCTGGTGCCAGCTTATGTAGCGGCATTTATCAAGGAGATAGGCGGTGTAGAGCGCCTGATTTCTGTGTCTAAGAGTGATAACGATTGAATCGAAATTCCCTATCTTAACGAAATATTTAAGTTCCTTCAGAACAAACGTTAACCATTGGATCGATGGCGAATCAATGAATTCCTGAGATCTCCTTATCGGCTTATCATTTATTTTTTTCCCGATATGCAGCGATTAGATCTCTGCAATAACTGCGTCATCGATGCAGCTTCGGAATTTGGAAGTGGAATGGAGGAAGTTGGATGGTTACCAAAGAAGTTATGATTTTTGTTGACCAGGGCGAGCAGGAGAGACGACGTGAGGCACAGGCCGCAGTATCCCGAATACTTGCCACTTACCCGGGCAGCATTCTCGCCGAGGTAGATGAAACGCAAGCACAAGAGCTCACCCGCAAGGGATTTCAACTGGAGTCTTTTGCACGAAATACGACGATCAAATTGAGATCCATCGAATTTGACCCGAAGCTCGAAGTTCCAGTCGAGCCCAAAGCGATGAAATTTCTCGCAGCAGAAATGCCTGCAACAAAAGAGAATTACTGGATAGTTCAATTTGTAGGCCCTGCAAAATCTGAATGGAGCGATGCTATCCGAAAGCTGGGGGCTAGTCTTGGCGATTATATTCCCGAAAATGCCTTTATGGTACGGACGACTGCCAAAGTTAAGGAACAGCTATCTAAACTGGATTTTGTGCGCTATGTAGGTCCTTACCAGCCAGCTTACAAGATCAGCCCTCTTCTCATGGGCGTTCGCGGCAAGATTTCTCTTGCTTGCCTTCCAGACCTGGCGATTTCATCAGAGACTTTCAAGCCCTCACGGTTTGGCAATTTGCGCGTGCTGCTCCATAGGGCAGACGATGCATCAACAGTTCGGGAGAAGATAGAAAGCCTCGGCGGCAGTGTCATCTCAGCAGATCAAGCGGCCATGCGCATATCCCTGGATCCTGCTCAGATCGCAGCTCTTGCCAGCCTGCAAGGCGTGCAATGGATTGAGCCTTATGTTATACCCAAGCTTGTCAATGACGTGGCCTGCGGCATCATCGGCGTGCAGCCCGTCTGGAACCATCATGGACTTGACGGTGAGGGCCAGATCATTGCCGTGGCGGACACAGGCCTGGATTCCGGCAACAACGATGCTACCATGCATGACGATTTCGAGGGCAGGATTGTTGCTATTCACAGCTTGGCAATCCCTGCGTGGCTTCATCCCTATTTGGACAATTCCTCTTGGGATGATGGCGCTGCTGATCTGGAGAGCGGCCACGGTACTCATGTTGCCGGATCAGTGCTGGGCAGCGGTGTGCGATCAGGGGGCGGCATTCGCGGCATGGCGTACAATGCCAGGTTGGTCTTCCAGGCAATAGAGCAATACTTGGACGTTAAACCTGCCTACCAGGCACAATTGGCCGATGGCCATTACCTGGTCGGCATTCCGGATGATCTCAATACCCTTTTCTTGCAGTCCTACAATGATGGTGCGAGGATCTTTACCAATAGCTGGGGCGGATGCGAGGACGAGTCCGGTAATCTGATTTGCGGCCAGTACACCGCAGAAAGCCAGGACATTGATGAATTTTCCTGGAACCACAAAGATGCGGTAATTCTCTTTGCAGCAGGCAACGAGGGAAGGGACGGCAATAGCAATGGTGTGATCGATGCTGATTCCCTGCTTGTGCAGGCAACTGCTAAAAACTGCATCACCGTTGGTGCATCCGAAAATAACCGCCCGACCGGGTCGGTTCCTGCGCCCGGGTATGATATACCTTATGGAACCGGCTCATGGCTCGCGGATTTTCCGGCTTTGCCGATAATAACGGATCATGTGTCCGATGATCCGGAGGGCATGGCGGCTTTCAGCAGTCGGGGCCCAACGGACGATGGCCGAATCAAGCCTGATGTGGTGGCTCCCGGGACCAACATCCTCTCAGTGCGTTCCAGTGTCGCCAGCGAGCATGGCTGGGGGCTGCTGCCGGCTGGTGACGCCCGCCGCAATTTCTACATGTTCATGGGCGGGACGAGCATGGCAGCTCCCATCACAGCCGGCACGGTTGCTCTCATTCGCCAGTATCTGCAAAATGCCTGCATGATTAGCAATCCGTCAGCCGCTCTGGTCAAAGCCACACTGATCCACGGCGCGGTATCGATGACTGGTCAATATACTCCGCCGGAGGTTGGAGCAGTGCCAAATAACGATGAGGGCTGGGGTCGCATCAACCTGGAAAGGGCTCTTTTCCCAGCTTATCCTTCCAAGCTGGAATTTCGCGACTTCGCAGCCGATGCTGTGGGAACAGGAGATCTGAGGAACCATACCTTTGCGGTTGTCAACAATGCAGTCCCCTTCCGCGCTACTCTGGTCTGGACTGACTATCAGAGTACTCCCGCAGCAGGGGGCCTTGTCAATCAGCTGCGCCTATCGGTTGTCGCTCCGGATGGAACAGTGATCCAGGGAGCCCCCGCCAACAGCAATGTTCAGCAGGTCGTGCTCAATTCACCTCAGATCGGAACTCATACTGTGCGCGTTACGGGCATCAACGTCCCGACGGCGGCCATGCCCGGTGTCAACAAGAAGCAAGACTATGGACTGGTGGTCGCCGGCGGTCTTGATTTTGTTGATGTCTACATAAAGGATAATCCTGCGGATGATGGCGTCCCACCATCGACTGGATGCCACTATCTATCGCCGGATATCTGGATAAATCTGACCAACGACCCTGCGCTTCCCCCTGCTCCAAATCCCGAGTACGGGCAGACGAACTATGTCTTCGTGCGGGTGCACAATCGTGGATCAAAGGCAGCCAACAATGCAACTGTGAAGCTCTACTGGGCAAACCCAGGCACGAACCTCACCAAACCTCACTGGAAGACCGATGGAATTAAAGTGGACGGTGCGGCTGGCAATACCCGAACCATTACAGTGCCGGCGCATGGTGCTGGAGGTGATGGAGAGGCTATCACCGCAGCATTTGAATGGGTGCCGCCCTCTCCAGGTGAAAACCCGGTCGAGCCGGGTCACTTCTGCCTGTTCGCCACAGTCACTCATCCGGAAGATCCCATTCTCCAGGAGGATGTTGACAAAGTGCGCTGGGAAGACAACCTGGCATGGAAGAATGAGATAGTCAAAGACCTACTGGCTGACAGCACCACAAGCGCTGAGTTTTATGTTGCAGGCATTCCGGGTCCATCCATCGGCGCGCTCTACATCGACAGCTCCTCGGCACCCACGGGCGGAGAGGTCCGGCTCAAGGTTCCAACTCGCTATCTTGAAGGTGTGATGTCTGCCGGGCTGAACAAGGTCTGGGAATCTGAGGGCGGCATGGTGAGTCAAATCGCTTTCCTCACCGGCAACACCGTCTCGCTTACCGGCATCAAGCTCAAGTCTGAAGAGAACACACTGATCAGGGTAGAGGTTAAGCTGCCTGCGGGCGCGCGGACGGGGGAGGTCTATCCTGTGATGATTGAGCAGCGTGTGAACGGGAGGACGACCGGCCGGGTCAGCCTCGTAGCAAGGACAGTCGGCACGCCGGCTTATATTGCCAACAGCAATCCGGGCAGTCTGGAGCTTCATCTTCCCAATTGTGCGTGGGCGAGGAAGATCAGCGGGCGGCATAAGGTCCCCTATGACGATCTTCAGCTTGCGCTGCGGCGTGGCTATAACGGATGCCATTACTGCCTGCCGCAGTACGATCAGGGTTAAAGCAGGAGAGAAGACCCATCGGTTTGGGCAATGAAAGGGGCGTCGCATAAGACGCACCGAAGGCAAAGGCCGGGTGGCGGCAGACTGTCGGCCTGCCTGCCAATTTTTTTATGGGAATAGGATGTCTATTTTTTAGATCTCTCAAGTCTATCGTGCGTTTCAATGATGGCAAACTCTAAATTCTTTCAGGATATTTTAATATGAAATACATCTTCGCATTGGAGGTTACGCTATTGAAGCAGTACTGCCTGATCCCGGCATCTATGCTCCTGGCATTTATGCTAATTCTGATGCCCATGACGGCATTAGCCTCAGATCGCATTTCCGAAGATCTTATTCTCCAAAAAGAGCTCAATCTAAAGAGCTTTGATTTTGAGCCCAAACAAGTAAAAATAGATGGCTCTGCAAAGACAGTGACCTTCCTGGCAACGATTTACGCTGAAAAAGGACTCATGGGTAAGGAATTGACAGAATTTGCGACGTCGGCCACTTTTCTTGGGCCACACTCTTTCTGGGATCCCTTCCACAGAGACAGAATAAGCGTGACTTTCCTGCCCCCTCCAATCCTGGGTGATGCGAAAAACGGGTCCTACAAAAGGGATAAGACATTCGATAGCGGGACTGGAGAAGGGTTCTGGCAATTGGATTCGATCAAGCTGGTTGATGGCAACGGCTCGATAAGAGTGCTGAGTGGTCAAGAGCTAGACTCCTTTCCAAGGGAGCTGGAGGTCGAGGTAGGTCCAGGGAGATGGTTTATATTTCTGCTGGCAATTCCGTTCCTGTTCATCGTGCTTCTCTGCATTATATACCACTGGGGCCATCGTGAAAAGAAACCTATTCCCACAATATGGAAGGGATATGATGGCGCAACCAGCACCTCGAAGTTGCAGTTCCTGCTGTGGACTGTAGCGGCACTGTATGCTTATATAGTAATTGTAGTAGATGCTTACTACAACCACAATATAGTCTCTATCGGCCTGAACATCCCTCAAAACCTCATCCTGGCTATGGGGCTGAGTGCAACCACCATGCTGGCGGCAAAAGGAATATCCTCCAAATATGTGGATAAGGAACAGATCGATAAGACTGACACGAGCAAGGGCGGCCTCTTCTTCGATGACGACGGTTATCCGGATTTAGCAAAGATACAGCTCATGGCCTGGACGTTCGTAGGCATTGGCATCTTCCTTCTAAAAACCCTGAATGATGTCGTTGGCTCGACCGGAGCATCAGCGCAGTTGCCTGATATCGATGGTACTCTCCTGGCATTGATGGGAATCGGCCAGGGTTCATACGTTGGCAAGAAGATCCTCACCAAGGATGATCAGAGCGCGCCGAGGCTTGATTTTATCAGCAAAAGCACTGGCAAACTCGATGATGATATCATGATCACCGGCACGAATTTTGGAGACGATCCCAGCACATGTTTCATAACCATTGGCGGCAAGAGGGTCAGGTTCTCTAAGGAGCCGATGTGGAAAAAAGGCAACGTTACCTTCAAGCTGGGAAATATCGATACATCGGATAAAGATAGTAGTAAGGTCCTTCCTAAGAAAGGAAAGATTCAAATTGGCATCATAGCCGGGAGCAAAGCCAGCGTGCAGGACTTGCCCTTCGAAATTATCTAAGGATGAACAATTGAATGACGCTCGGCACCAAGAAGACCGAGCTTCTCTTCGTGGAGAGGATGATGCAGCTCCTTGAAAACGGAGGGCGGTGCGGCTTGATCGTGCCCGAAGGCGTGCTCTTCGGTAGCTCCAAAGCCCACAAAAGGCTGCGCCAGCTCTTGCTGGAAAAGTGCCAGCTGGAAGGGATAGTCTCCATGCCCTCCGGAGTCTTCCGGCCCTACGCGGGGGTATCTACGGCGGTCCTGATCTTCACCAAGGGCGGCAGGACGGAGCGGGTCTGGTTCTACAACATGGAGAAAGACGGCTACTCTCTAGACGACAAAAGGAACTTCATCGACGGCAAGGGCGATATTCCGGCTACCATCGAGCGGTACAAAAAGAGGCGCGAGGAGAGACCTGCGGACAGAAAGGGCAAGTGCTTTTTCGTGCCCTACAACGAGATCAAAGAGAACGGCTACGACCTGTCAATATCAAAGTACAGAGAGATCGAGTACGAAGAGGTAGAGTACGAGAAGCCGGAAGTGATTCTGGACAAGATCGAGGCTCTTGAGGACCAGATCAAAGCGAATGTGTCAGAGCTGAGGAAGATGCTAGGGGATAATTGACGTACTGTAGATCAAACAACTTTTTATTTTATACAACTAAGAATAAATGTGCGCTAATTCGATGAAAGGCTTATATTCTAGGCTGCATGTAGGTAGCTATAATGTGTGAGAGTGTAAATGATAAAATAGTGTCTGCTAACTCGCATACCAAAAGGCATATTTCCTATAAATCTGATGCTGATATGTCGGAAGATGAAATAATAGATGGCTTGATGGAGATATCTGCGATCTCGCTCCCAGACGAACCTCATAAGTACTACTCAAGCTCCCATACATGCACGAAAATATAAAGAAAGGCGACATAAGTCTGCTTCCTCTTTCTCACACTGATCTTGTTACAGATGAAGTTAGACCTGCACTGGTTCTATATCATGATCTTAAGGATATGCAACTTATCGTTGCGTATATAACAACTCGAATTAAAGATAAACCAGAACCATTCGAGAGATTGATTTTAAAGGGAACGGCAACATTTGATAAATCCGGTTTGTTGTTTGATTCCATGATCAGAGTAAATTGGATGATGACTGTCAAGCGAATTCTGATTGATAGAAAGATCGGGGAAGCGGATGAAGATTTGCGAACATGGGTAAATCAAGTCGTTCCAAAATGCTTTGCCATATAATCAAGAAAAGAGCAATAGGGAAAAGCTATAATTACCCGAAAACCCCCTCCAGAAAATGAGAGAAGGAGAGAACAATGTCGGAGGATCACAAAGCAGTCTACAGCCGGGCACCGGAGATATTCAAAAGGCTCCGGCGCGAGATCGATAAAGTCATTGTCGGCCAGAATGTGGCCATCGAGCAGCTCCTGGTTGCCATTCTGGCCGGGGGCCACGCCCTCCTGGAGAGCAATCCGGGTCTTGCCAAAACGCTGCTGGTGAAGACCACGGCCTCCTGTCTGGGACTTGATTTCAGCAGGATTCAATGCACCCCGGACCTTATGCCCGCAGATATCACCGGCACGACCATAATCGACGAGATCGACAAAAGCAAGAAGTTTCGCTTCGAGGCAGGACCCGTCTTCTCTAATATCGTTTTAGCCGACGAGATAAACCGGGCGTCCCCCAAGACGCAGAGCGCTCTCTTGGAGGCCATGCAGGAAAAGCAGGTGACTGTGGGAAACAAGACATATCTTCTCGATAAACCATTCTTTATCCTGGCCACTCAAAACCCAATTGAGATGGAAGGCACTTTTCCTCTTCCCGAGGCCCAGCTTGATCGATTCCTGCTCAAAATCTTTATGGAATATCCCTCCAGAGATGAGGAGCTGGAGATCCTGGAGAGATATACAATTCGCGGCGAGCCCATGGTGGAGCCGGTGGTCGGCAAGGATGAGTTGATAGCACTCCAGCAGCTTTGCCGCGACATACCTGTCTCCGATGATCTGAAGGCGGCGACAGTGAGTCTCGTGCTGGCCACGCGCAAGTGGGAGGGCGTCGCATACGGAGCCAGCCCCAGGGCCACCATCGGTCTCATACTCTCCGCCAAGGCCAGAGCTTTCCTGCAGGGCAGAAAATATGTCTCCAAAGATGATCTGCATGTCATGGCCTATCCTGTCTTGAGACACAGAATCATCCTGGGCTTCGAGGCGGAGCGAAAGGGCCTGACCCGTGACCAGGTGGTAACAGACATTTTAAAGAGTCAGTCCCTCTGAAATGTTCCCCCCTCTGAATAGCGCACTTAATTCTTAAAGGACAGATCATGGATACAGAGTTCTTTAAAGAGCTGGAGAAGTTCTCTCTGCTGGTCAAAAAGCGAGTATCGACCGCCTACAGCGGAGGCAGAAAGTCACTGCGCTTTGGACACGGCATCAGCCCGGTCGGCTATCGGGAATACCGCAAAGGAGACGACTTCAAACTGGTTGACTGGAAGGTTTACGGTCGAACTGAGAAGCTCTACATCCGGGAGCATGAGGAAGAGAGAAGCCTTGTAGTGCACATCCTTCTGGACGGCAGCGCCAGCATGGGCTATGAGGGAAAGTTCGGCTATGCAGCGCGCCTGGCAGCCGGCTTTGCCTATCTGGCAACCCTTGAAAATGAGAAGTATGCCATATCGCTCTTCTGCAAGAAACTCTATCCCGGCGAGCCCAAGCGGGGAAGAAGAAATCTCTTTCAATCCATCGAGGCTCTGGATGGGACCAGGCCCAGAGGGGGGACGAGCTTGCTTGCCATCGCTGATCAGGTGGAATCGCTTCTAAAGACAACCAGCCTGGTTGTCCTGATATCCGACTTGCTGGGTGAGACAGATGAAGTCCTCTCCAGCATCTACCGGCTATCCGGGCATGAGCTGGTGGTAATTCAAGTACTGGCACCTCAAGAGACGGAGATGTCTTTTGGAGGCGATATCAAGTTCGTGGATATGGAGAGCGGCCTGCCGCTTATCACTCGTGTTACTGAGGAGGAGAGGCAGGAGTATTTAAGACGCATGGCGGAGCACAACAATCGCATCAAAGCGGCATGCAGCCAGGTTGGGGCGGATTACTTCCTTGTGAAAACTGATCGCCCCATATTCGAAGCTTTTTCCGAGATGCTGAGCCGCACTGTGATCTGGAAGACGTAAGTCGTCTTTGTGCCTTTGTGTCTTTGTGGTGAGCGTGGTAGTAATATGTTTATGAATTCAAATAACAGCAAAATCAAGCTTGGTTACGGTCAAGGGTGCCTCGATCTGATGTTGGTGGAAGGAGCAGAGGTAGTGCTGGCA
>JBFYLJ010000022.1:0-24225 GCA_041305465.1 Methanothrix sp. | reverse complement strand
TAGCACTCGCTGCAGTAAACCGGCCTTGATCCGTCCGGCTTGAAGGGAACCTGGGTTTGCTTGCCGCATTCGGAGCAAGTTACATCTGTCATTTCTCTGGGACCGCTATTGTAGCCGCCTCTGCTGCTGCTACCACTACCGCTGTTTTCATATTTTCTTTCAAACATTTAATTCACGTACCTTTTGAATCGATTCAAAGAATCGAAGCTCGCTACAAAAAACATCTCAACAAATCTCTTTGAATCGACGAAAATGTAACGACTTATAGATGATAAACTGGATGATATACCTGTTGGTCGAAATGACAAATTAATTGGCAATAAATTTCCACATTCTCTAAATTTATCTTAAGATAATGTTATATCTCCTTAGCGATTGACAGGCAATTTCATGCCAGGCAAAGTCTCATACAGTTATGCTTTTCGCGGCTCAGAAAAACCGCTTATTGGAAAGACTATCGGCGATATGTTCGATGAAATTGCGGAAAAATATCCTGATAATGACGCAATTGTATCCATCCACCAGGGGACGCGATACACATACCGCGAGCTGCAAAAGGAGCTGGATCGCGCCGCGAAGGGTTTTATCGCACTGGGCCTTCAGAAGGGCGACCGTCTGGCTATTTGGGCCACGAACTTGGCAGAATGGATAATCACCCAGTTCGCAACGGCAAAAGCCGGCATCATCATGGTCAACATCAATCCCGCCTACCGGACGCATGAACTGGAATATGCTCTGCGCCAATCGGAAGCGCAGGCCCTGCTGCTCATGGACCGCTTCAAGAGCTCGGACTACGTGCAGATGTTCTATGAGGTCTGCCCGGAGGCCAAGACAGCTCAGCTAGGAAAGATTCACTCAGAAAAGCTGCCGTTTTTGCGCACAGCCGTGATGATCAAGGGTGAGAAGCCGCAGGGGATGTGGTCCTGGGATGATGTTCTTAAGATGGGTGATGAGGTGCCTGATGAGATTTTAGAGGAGAGGGAAGAGAGCCTGGACTTTGACGATCCCATAAACATTCAGTATACTTCGGGCACAACCGGCTTCCCAAAGGGCGTGGTTCTCACACATCATAACATCTTGAACAACGGCTACTTCATCGGCGAATGCATGAATTTCACGGATAAAGATCGGCTTTGCATACCTGTTCCCTTTTACCATTGCTTTGGAATGGTTCTCTCCAATATGGCCTGCATGACACACGGTGCCACAATGGTGCTGCCTGCTGAATACTTCGATCCCGCCCTGGTCATGTCGGCCATAGAAAAGGAGCGATGCACAGCAGTGCACGGTGTGCCTACCATGTTCATCGCCGAGCTTGAGCACCCTGATTTTTCCAAATACGACTTCTCAAGTCTGCGCACAGGAATCATGGCGGGATCGCCCTGCCCCATTGAGTTCATGAAGAAGGTGAGCACGCTCATGAACATGCGAGAGGTGGTGATCACCTACGGCCAGACGGAAGCCTCACCCGGCATCACCATGTCCTCCACCGACGACTCCCTGGAGCAGAGGGTTTCGACCATCGGCAGGCCTATGCCCCATACCGAGATGAAGATCGTGGACCCCAAGACTGGGAAAATGGTCCACCGCGGGGAGACGGGCGAGATATGTGCTCGCGGCTACATGATTATGCGCTGCTACTACAACAATCAGGTGGCCACCGACCAGTGCGTGGATAAAGAAGGGTGGCTTCACACCGGCGACCTGGGCACTCTGGATGAGGAGGACTATTGCAAGATCACAGGCCGGCTCAAGGACATGGTCATCCGGGGCGGGGAGAATATCTATCCCCGAGAGATCGAGGAGTTCCTCTACACCCATCCAGCCGTAAGCGATGTGCAGGTCATTGGTGTGCCTGACAAGAAGTATGGAGAGGAGATCATGGCCTGGATCAAACTCAAAAAAGGGGTCACGGCCAGCGAAGATGAGATCAAGGCTTTTTGTAAGGGAAGGATCGCGCACTTCAAAGTCCCCAGGTATATCAAATTCGTGGATGACTTCCCCATGACTGTAAGCGGTAAGATCCAGAAGTTCAAGATGAGAGATGAGTCCATCAAGGAGCTGGGACTGGAGGAAGTGGCCAGAATGAAGACGGCCTAAATGATCCATCTTTTTTTTCATTATTTTATCTATTCAGAAGGTATCTTATATCACTTATTCATTACAGTCATTAATGTTACGCCAAAGGTTCGTGCTGGATACCACTGCCCTCACGGACTCTTTAGCCTGGGAGAGTGAGGGTGCCGCCAGTATCTGCGAGGGAATGAATGCCATATTGGATCGGGTGGCAGAAGGAAGGCTACACCTGGGAATCAGTTGTTACATCCCATATCCTTCCGTATACAACGAGATCAAGGATTTCGCCAGGCATAATAATTGCGATGCTCGAGTTCTTGGTAAGGTCGATACCTGGCTTGTTAAAAAGTCACCGGACAGATATAAGGTAAAGGTGCCGTCCAAGATTTTTTACGAATATGTCGATTACATGAGAAGCCGAATAAACAAAGGCATGAACATCTCCGAAGAGGCCATATGGGAATGTGTCTCCAGATGCATATCTCTCTCCGAGCGTGAGGGCGGCCTGGCAAACATGAAAGACGAGATCGAGCGGGAGATCGTGGGCAGCATTATACGTAAGTTTCGAGAGAAGTACAGAGCTGCACTGCGTTATGGCATACTGGACAGCGCTCCGGACATCGATGTATTGTTATTGGCAAAGGAGCTGGATGCGGCCGTTGTCTCTCAAGATCTGGGTATACAACGATGGGCAGAACAGCTCGGCCTTCGCTTTATGGAATCCAGATCATTTCCTATTATGATTAAGGAGTACATGAATGCGTTGCCGGAACTCAACATAGAGGAAAAAGAAGAGGATCGAATGATCTGAATATTCATCATATTATGACCCACTCAATTTCAAGACATTCTCGCATTTTTCCAATGCCAACTTCAGTTCATCTATACGTATCGGTTTGCTGAGATAATCGTCCATGCCAGCTTCAAGGAATTCCTCTCGATCTCCATCAAGAGCATAAGCCGTCATGGCTATTATGCAAGGCTGCTTTTTCGTTTTTTGCTCGCGAATGCTGCGAGTGGCCTCCAATCCATCCATATCCGGCATTTGTATGTCCATGAGAATGACATCATAATCCTTTCTTTCCAAAGATGCCAGAACGCTAAGGCCGTCGCTGGCAACATCTGCTTTATAATCGAGGCGCTTTAGCATGCTGAGAGCCACCTTCTGATTTACCGGATTATCCTCGGCCAGGAGAATGACAAGATCATTTCTCTTTTCCATCTGGCCTAACGGCGGCTGCCCTCTTGCCGCTTTTATCTCCAGGCTCTTGGGAACGAGCACGCTTACCAGTAGACGCTTGAGTTGCAGAGGTTTGACTGGCTTGCTAAGATAGCCGCTCACAGAAGGATCTCGCTCTACCTTGCTTCCTAAGTGGCTTACCATCACAATAAATGGATGGTTTTGCATAGCCTTGATCCGGCTCAAGAAGAGTCTCTGATCCATATCCGGCAAGAAAGCATCCATAATCACATAGTCGTATTTCTCTCTCTCTAGGATCTCAGCAGCATCTTTTCCTCCTGATATTGCCAACACATCCATTTTCCAGGACTTTGTAGCTTTCATGAGCATATTTCGTAAAGATTCGCTGCCTTCTACAATTAGAACGCTCTTTCCTGCCAGAATTAGATCGCCTGGCGACTTCACCTTATTTTCAGCAGAAACGCCGCATAAGATGGAAAAGTAAAAGGTGCTGCCTTTTCCAGCCTTACTTTCTACGGAGATCTCTCCTCCCATCATCTCCACCAGCTTGCGGCTTATAGCCAGCCCAAGGCCGGTTCCGCCGTAATACCTGGTTGTAGATGAGTCAACCTGAGTAAATGACTGAAATAGCTTGCCCAGGTTTTCCTGGGATATGCCGATACCAGTATCTTTGATTACAAAATGGAGCATGACTTTGTCGCACTGCATGGGAGAAGAGATAACCGACAGTAAGACCTCGCCCTTTTCCGTAAATTTCACGGCATTTCCCAGGAGATTGGTGAGTATCTGACGCAGCCTAATCTCATCGCCCATAAGCATTGTAGGCACATCCTCCTCCTGGAAATAAGTAAGCTCCAGCCCCTTCTCTGCCGCCCTGGCTGCCACTAGATCCATCGAAACCTCAATACATCTGGCCAGATCAAAAGGCTGGATGTCCAGCTCGAGTTTATCTCCATCAATCTTTGAATAGTCTAAAATGTCGTTGATTATTGCGAGCAGGGCATTTCCGCTGCTCCGAATGGTCTCCAGGTAATCACGCTGCTCAATTTTTGGATCCATCTGCAAGAGAAGATCGCTCATGCCGATGACGGCATTCATGGGGGTGCGGATCTCATGGCTCATATTGGCCAGGAATTTCGATTTGGCCTTTGTGGCCGATTCAGCTCTATTCTTGGCGCTCTTCAGGTCTTCTTCTGCCATTTTTCGATCTGTAATATCCCTTATGGACTCTATGGCACCATAGATCGTCCCCTCTGAGTCATAGAGGACCCCAGCGCTTCCCAATAAATATGTAGGCTTGCCCAGCATGTCGGAGATAAAGGAGTCTCCTACCAATGTGCCGTCTTCTTGCCATTTGATGCGCTCGTATTCCTTTTCTAAAGAGGCTTCGGGCTTTAGAACCATGTTGATTAGCATAGGCCTTCTCTTTTTGTAGAAGGGAAGTGCATACTCAAAGTTGCCTTTTCCCAGAATATAAGCAGCCTTGATGCCTGTAATCTTCTCGATAGCTTTGTTCCATGCAATTACCACACCATCTCTGTTTATAACAAATGTTGCATCGGGTAAGAAGTTGATAATATCAGCCAGTCTGCGCTCGGAGTCCTTAAGAGCATCCTCTGCCATCTGACGCACCTGAATTTGTTTCTGCAAATCTTTGTTGGTCGCCTCGAGTTGAGAGGTGCGCTCTGCAACTCTTTTCTCCAGCCCTTCATTGAGGCGTATGACTTGAATTTGCATCTCTCTGCGCTCGGCAATCTCTTCTTGCGCCTCCTTATAAAGAGTCACATTCTCTCTCAATACCAGAACCTGGCGAGCTATTACGAGGCTGATAATAAGTCCCACAGAGGATCCAAGGATGGAGAATTGGACTGCAAGGGGATGTTGGTAGCTGTAAACCAACATTAGAAAGGCGAAGGCAGCACAAAAATAAGGAAGATAAAGGGGCCACATTTCCTCACCATAATGGTGGTTTTGCGCCGGTTTTTCGTCATAACGGCCAGTTCGCAGATTATTGACTTGGGATATACCTGCAAGGCCAATCATAAGGTAAGAAAATATCCAAATCATGTCCTGCGGCTCTCCCGAAACATAAGTTCCTGCCATAGACTCACTCATATAGATGGCATCAGCGAATATGTTTCCTGCACAAAAGAGCACCAAGAAAACAAATGGATTCGTGCCCAAGTTTCTGCGTCTTCGAAAGAGCAGCTCGACCAGGGCGAAGAGCAGTATGAGATCTCCTATGGGATAAGCTACTGCCAGAAACATTGTTAGTGGATCCGTTCCAAGATTCTGCTCGATGGTTGGGGCGATGAGGAGCGACCAATAGATGAGGACAGACGAGATAAGGACTATTCCCGTATCCAAGAGCAGCTTAATTCGCTCGCTCAGCTTGAAATCAGCTGATGGTAGTGATAGTATGCCCGCAAGAAATAATGGATAAGCAAGGAGATAAAAAATATCCGAGATAGTCGGTGATGTGCTCTGCTTCAATATGAGATCATAGTAGGCAAAGAAGACGTCTCCCAAGAAGAAGGAAAATTGGGATGAAAATAGCAGTAGCCAACCGTAGTAGAGCCTTTTATCGTAACTACGAGATAATCTTGCGGCATATAACAGACACAGTGTACCCAGGCCGTTTATGAATATTGAACTCAGATCGCTGAATATAGTGTTGCTTGCAGGGTCTTCCTTCAGAAAATACCATGATAATCCGCAAATCAAGAATATCGCAGCGGCTATGATTGCTGCGTTTCGCAGTGTTATTACCCTCAAACTTTGCACCAAATGATGCATAATGCCAACTGTCTTCGCTGTAGACTCTTTATTCTCGATCCCTTCATTTTTCGAAAAGGAAGTCAATGTCGCTCTCATTTTATGTAGGTCTTGGCATCAGGATCATTTGTTGCGTGCTGCATCTTCTGGCAGTCCATCCTTGATCTAAGGCAACTTGCTGCCTTCATAGTCATGCCATTTAGCGACAAATTTGCTATTTCTCCTTTAAGCGGATCATGATTTCTGCCAATATTCTTTATCTATCTCGTCCATTTGAGCGTTAATATGCCATCTTGGCAGCAGATATGAATATATATTCTTTTGTAGTTCAACTTGTTGGCATGAAGAAATAATGTGGTAGTTTAAGAGCAGCGCGCGAATTGAGGCAGAGCACCGCTTTCAGACTGTCAAGATGTCATTTCTTTGTTCTTCTGTGCGCGAGTATGGGGGTTCTTGAGGACTGCAATGGCAAAAAAATAGAATAACCAAATGCTTTGCGAAAATAATCATCCAAAAAAAGAAGTGCCGCCCAAATAACCTCTCTGCCTTCTATTTTTGCTTTTTCTTCTCTGGCTCTGCAAAGAGCTCATAGCCTCTCCTGCTCCTGCATGCTCGCAGGACCTTTTCAGCCTTTTGCATTTCGAATCTGCGCTCACGTTTCAACTTTCTATCTCTGGCTTCACTCATGATTTCACACTCTTCCTTTTTGGTTATTAATTTTCGCTTTTGCCTTTGGCTTTCGGCTTTTTTAGCTTTATCCTCTTCTGCCGCCGGTCCCGTGATTTAGAGATCTCGGGGTATCCAAAGCCATCGGTATATGCACGTAACGCCTTCATTGCCAATCTCCTCCTAGTATATCTATTTTCTTGCAGGCAGTTCTACTCCAGAGCCCTCTGGGGGATAAGACGGAAATGACCATCGCGGAAAAATACTGCTTGATTATTGCATCAAGAGTATTAATCATGGCAATCGTGGTTGAAGCATCGCGACAATGATAAACGGAGTATTCTCGCCAAAGCTCGCTTGTGCGCCAGGCAACACAAGTTTAATTAAATTAAGTCCACTGCCGTTGGTTTCATATATGTGCAGACCGAGGCTAGAGTCATGCCAAACTGGATTTATCCCGATTTCGAGCCAAAGCCCCAGCGGCCGTTATTTCTCTGCATAATCTCCAATACCGACACCGGTAAGATTCCCGGCCTATCTGCCGCCGGAACCACGCCGGAGTTGACCGACTACACCCCCGGCGCTGATGCCGAGCTGGTGGAGACCAACCGCATCATCACCATGCCCGAGCTGCCGGAAGCACCAGGCGGCTCACCCACTCCTGCTATCGTCACCAAGGCAGCTTTGAATCTGACCGGCATACCTTCCTTATTCGTGGCTTCGGGACTTCGTAAGAAGCCGGCCGTTCCCTATGCTGAGCTTGGCGGATCTGCAGGCAGCGACATTCGTAGTGATCCTGCTGTTCCGAACGCTCGCAACCTCTACGAAAATGCCGCAATTCTTGGAAAGAAGCTCGCCAGACTCTCCGACTGCGTCTTCATCGGTGAGTCCATCGCAGGAGGCACGACGACAGCTATGGCCGTTCTCTGGGCTCTGGGCTATGATGTCAATGTGAGCAGCAGCTTCCAGTCCAATCCCACAGCTCTCAAGCAGAGCGTGGTGGCCAAAGCATTTCAGCGGGCAGGCATCAATACCGGTAGCTTGAAGAATGATCCTTTTAGAGCAATCGAGCAGGTGGGAGACCCTATGATGGCAGCGGCTCTGGGACTCATGCAAGGCCTGCAGGGCTGCCGGGTGGTCTTAGCCGGCGGCACACAGATGGCCGCGGTGCTGGCCCTGGGAAAAGCCCTGAAAGTCGAGGGAGACATCTGCATTGCTACCACCAAATATATCGTGGAGGACAAGACTGCCAACTTCAGGGAGATCGTAGAATCTACCGGTCGGCCTTACTATTACTCTGATCCGGGATTGGAGAACTCCAAAATTCCTCCTGTGCAAATCTATGCCCAGGGATACGTCAAAGAGGGCGTTGGCATGGGCGGAGCGGCCCTTCTGGCCGGGATTTATGGATTTAGTCAGATCCAGCTTGTCGAGGAGACGGACCGGGTGCTCATGACTGTGGAGCTTCCCAAGAAATGAAAGCAGCCGTTCTAAAAGCTCTGGGTGTTATGGAGCTGGACGATTATCCCGATCCGTTGACCCCCACGGGGGGTGCACTGGTGGAGATCTTGGCCTGCGCCGTATGCGGCACAGATCTCAAGATGCATAAGCTGGGCCACCGTGACCTGGATCTTCCACGCGTGCTGGGACATGAGATGGTGGGCAGGATCGTGGAGATTGATTCAGACTCATCCCTTGCCGAAGGGGACGAAGTGCAGCTATGGCCTGGCATCGCCTGCGGAAAATGCAGGCCCTGCCGGAGGGGTGCCGATAACCTCTGTTCCGATATCCGTATCATGGGTTTCAACTGCGACGGAGGTTTTGCCCAGCTCCTGGCCCTGCCAGAGAAGAGCATCTCTCATGGCATGAACCTTCTGCCACCAGGAACTGATCCGTGCCTAGCCGCTCTGGCGGAGCCTGTTGCCTGTTGTATCAACGGCCAGGAACAGGCCCGCGTTTGCAGAGGTGACCGCGTTCTCATTTACGGCGGCGGTCCCATCGGCGCTCTGAATGCTCTCTTAGCCGAACATCATGCTGCCGAGAAGATAATAGTCACAGAAAAAAAGCCTGATCGCATACGCCTGCTCAGAAAGCACACCAGCGCAGTGGTAGTCGATTTAGCTGATGAGTCAGGAAAAGCAGCTCTAGCCGAGGAGATTGGCAGAGAAGGGGTGGATGTCATCCTTACCGCTACACCGGAAGTTCGGATGGGTGACGATCTTCTCAAGCAGCTCTCCCCGAGGGGAAGGATCTGCATCTTCTCCGGGCCGGCTCCAGGAAATTATCAAGTGAAAATCGATATTCGCTCTATTCACTACCATGAGCTTGCCGTCATTGGGGCCTACGGATGCACCAGCCGGCAAAATCGGCAGGCTGTAGAGCTTTTGGCCAAAGGCATGATCAAGGCCGACTGGCTAATCACTAAGAAGACAAATCTTGCCGGAATAAAGGAAGCATTTTGCCATTCTTCTCAAAGAAGCGGAATGAAATCAGTTGTTTGCATGGACAGATAAAGTCGTCTTTGTGATGCACAAAGAAACGCTTCGCAGAAAGCCGTTTTAGTAAGCGGAGAACAAGATAATGGAAGATAGTCTTAGATATTTTGGCAGTCAGGTGAACGCCCTTATTAAGGGCAGCAATCTGACAAGAGAAGAAGCATCCTTTCTCTTCAAGCAGATTTTGAATAACAAGCAGCCTGATTTGCAGCAGGGCGCATTTCTGGCCGCCATAACCGCCAAGGGCGCAACGCCAGCCGAGATAGCAGGCATCTGGGAAGCCATTTACGAAATAGACACCGTAAAGGTTAGTCCTGATGTAAACGGTCCTCTGGTAGAGAATTGCGGAACCGGCATGGACTCTATCAAGACCTTCAACATCAGCACCGCCGCATCGCTGGTGGCAGCTAGCGACGGCATAGCCATGGCAAAACATGGGGCAAGGGCCATAACCTCAAAATGCGGCGCCATCGACATCCTGGAGACTCTTGGGGTAGATGTGGAATGCGACGCAAATCTGGTGAAAAGAAGCATTGAGCGCGCCGGAATCGGCATCTTCAACGGCATGAGCGCCAAGGTGCACCCCTCCGCCCTTTACAGAATCTTATCTCAGATCAGATTCGGCACAATCCTGAATGTGGCCGGGTCTCTGGCCAATCCGGCCAGGCCCACCTATGCAGTGCGGGGCGTCTATGCTAAAGAGATGGTGCTGCCGATCACAGAGGCCATGAGAGAGATCGGCTATAAGAGGGCTTTTGTCGTACATGGCAGGAGTCGGGATGATCTACGAGGCATGGATGAGCTATCCCCCCTGGGCCAGTCTCATGTAGCAGAACTCACCGAAGATGGGATGATTCGAACTTATGCCTTAAAAGCTGAGGACCTGGGAGCAGGAGACGCAGATGAATCATCTATTCTTTACAGTGGAGAAAATGAGGCAGAAGCCATAAAGCTGCTGCGGGTCTTATCCGGAGAGGATCATAGCTGCAGGAGAGATATTGTCTGTCTGAATGCTGCGCCTGTCCTCTGCATCACGGATCATGCCAGCGACCTGCAAGACGGCATGCAAAAGGCTGCAGATATCATAGATTGCGGCAAGCCCATAAAGAAGCTGAAGGCCTGGGTAGCAGAGCAAAACCAGAATGCTGGCCTGCCTATGGAAAAATTGGAGGAGATGCTGGCCCTGGCATGCGCCTGATATTGCAGGCATTACCAATTTTTGTAGCCATAACAAATATCTATCAGGGAAACGAAGGTTATTTTCTGTTGTGATGCATGGACTTTGATCCCGGTAAATGGTGCTCGGAACATAAAGGAATGTTGATCCTAGCTCTGGCTTCGGTGCTCTTGATCTTTTATTTCTTCTTCCCTTTCCTGGACGGCATAATCCTGGGGACCGTCTTCGCCTACGTGGGCAAGCCCATCCGGGATAAATTCGGCAAGAGAAAGCGGCTGGGATCTCTGGTTGCCGCCGTTTGCATAGTATTGCCCATCTTTCTGGTCCTGGGCCTGGGAATGATTGAGATTGCCAACCAGATCTTAATCCTGGCCAAGAATCAAGAGGCGATCAGAACTGCTCTTGGCATTTTAACCGCGCAGACCTCTCGGGATATGGCACCCTGGATGAAGGATCTGCTAACAAGCGGCCTGGAGAATGCTGCAAGCACCATTGCCCCAATTGCCTCATCCATCCCTGTCTTTCACATTGGAAGAGTTGCTTCTTTGGGAATCATCAACTTCATAGTCTCCATCCCGGTCTGCTACTTCGTGCTGGTGGACGGAGAGAGCTTTGTGGAATCGATAATATCCCTGTTGCCGCAAAGGGAGAAAGAGGCGTATAGAAAATACATGAGCCGCATCGATTATATCCTGAGCGGCATATTTATCGGCACGATTTATACCTCTATTTTAGGCAGCATCATAGCTGCGTTCATCTTCTATGCCTTCAGTCTGCCCAGACCTTTTGCCCTGGCGAGCATAGTCTTTGTGGCCGGGATGGTCCCATTCCTCACTTCTTGGGTAGTCATCATTCCGGTGACAATATACCGGTATTTCGTGGTGGGGATGCAAGGCGCAGCAGTTTTCTTCCTTATATCTTCCGCGCTCATCTACCTGCCTTCGGAACTCTTGATTCGGCCATACCTGGTAGCGGCCAAATCCTCCCTACATCCTTTACTGGTTATGCTATCCTTTCTAGGGGGCGCTCTGGTGGCTGGCATAGGGGGCTTTTTCCTGGCCCCTGCCATAATGGGCATAATAGTAGGAATATATCAGGTACGTAGAGAAGAGATGGCAAGTTTGGAAGAAGCATGAAATTTTATATCGAGACTTATGGTTGTACCGCCAATCTGGGAAACTCGCAGGATCTGGCTAGGGCCTTGCAGGAGATGGGTCATGTTCCATCAACTCTAGAGGAGGCGGATGCCGTAATTGTGAATACCTGCGCAGTCACGGAAAAGACAGAGAGAAAGGTTGTGCGAAGGCTTTGCCAGCTGCAAGGCGAGCGGCTGATTGTGGCAGGATGCTTGAGCGCTGCAATACCGGAGTCGATTCGCGGCATACGTTGTCGGCAGCGGCAGGGGCTGCTGAATCGATCCTCAGCTGCCGGTATCTCTCATCTCTTTAACGAATCTTCTATGCGGCCTCTGGGCGAGTTGCAGCATGGCTCCTATCCTGAGACTCTGCCCCACAAATCTTCCCCTTCGGACGACCTTTGCTCTGTCGTCAATGTAGCGGAAGGATGCAACGGTTCTTGCAGCTATTGCATAGTTGCCAGGGCAAGGGGCAGTCTTAGAAGTCGCAGACCAGAAGATGTGGCAGACGAGGTGGAAACGCTGGCTGCTTTGGGAACGGCAGAGGTGCAGATCACCGCCCAGGACACAGCCGCCTATGGATCGGATATCGGAACAGATCTGGGCAAATTGCTGGATAAGTTGGTGAAGATCCAAGGCAATTTTCGGCTGCGCGTGGGCATGATGAATCCGAATAGCGCTCTTTTAGTCAAAGATCAGCTGCTGGCGGCATATCAAAGCCCAAAGATATACCGCTTCCTCCATATACCGGTGCAATCAGGCTCAGAGGAGATCCTTCGCAGTATGGGTCGCAGGTACTCGGTGGCGGACTTCCTGACGCTTGTGAGCGCCTTTAGGTCATCTTATCCTAGAATCACTATAATCACGGATGTGATTGTGGGTTTTCCCGGTGAGACAGATGAAGACTTTATAGAGACCATGCGTCTTATAGAGCGTCTGCAACCGGATAAGGTCAATATCACCAGATTCTCGGCGCGACCAGGAACTGCTGCCGCCCAAAAGTATGACATGCCGGACAGAATCAAGAAGGATCGATCAAGAGAAGTGACCCGAATGTGGCTGAAGATTGCGGCTTCAAGAAATGAGCGGTACAAGGGTGAGGTCTTGGAAGCCAGGATCACAGAGCGCGGGCGGGACGGCACCATGAAGGCCAGGGCGGAGAATTATCTAGGGATAGTGGTCAAGGGCGGGCCCAAGCTCGGATCATCGATTAGGGTACTGGTAGAAGATTGCAGTGCATTCTATGTATCCGGTCAAATGTTGAAAGGCTAAATCGCGAAGCGACTTTTATAATTTAGATGATCATATTCTATTATTGAAATATAAAACTATTTCTTATAAAAGGCTATTCGAATGCCGCAAAGAGCCTTCCTAAACAGACAGATACTCGTGGCAGGGTATCTAGTATTGCCTTCAATGATAGCAATTTGTTCTTGGTTTAGAGTACCACTAAGCTTATTAATAATGAAAATTATCAATCATGATAATGTTTCTAAGACCCCTTCGTGTATAGATGGAGGCCTGCATTTGTCAGTATATATGATAGTATACTTACAAGAAGCTGATTGAATTGGTTATAGAGACATGAATTGTGAAAGGAGGTTAAAAATGGCTGAGCAGAAAGCAACGGCAAAGACATCAGTGCTATATGAAGAGACCAGAGTATTCGAGCCGAGCAAGGAACTCGTAGATAACTCCAACGTCATGAAGTGGATGAAAGAGAAGGGATTTAAGACGGAGCGGGAGCTGCGTCTATGGTGCTCTGCTAACTACATCCAGTTCTGGGGTGAGATGGCCAAGACCTATGCCGATTGGTTTGAGCCCTGGTCCTCGACCCTGGAATGGATACCACCCTATGCCAAGTGGTTCGTGGGCGGCAAGTGCAACGTGGCCTATAACTCTGTGGACAGACATGCTCTGGGCGCGAAAAAGGACAAGGTGGCCTACATCTTCGTGCCTGAGCCCACCGACCAGCCTACCCAGAGGATCACTTATCTACAGCTCTACAAGGAGGTCAATAAGTTCGCCAACGGCCTAAAGAGCCTGGGCGTGCAGAAAGGAGATAGAGTCATGTTGTACATGCCCATGATCCCCCAGCTGCCCATTGCAATGCTCGCCATCGCCAAGATCGGAGCAATTCACTGCATTGTTTTCTCCGGATTTTCTTCAGGCGGCCTTGAAAGCAGAATCATGGATGCTGAGGCCAAAGCTGTGATAACCACTGATGGTTTATACCGGCGCGGTAAGCCCATTCCTCTCAAGCCTAATGTGGACGAGGCCACAACCAATACCCCAACGGTGAAAAATGTAATAGTGGTCAAGAGGACAGGACTACAAGTGCCCATGAAGCAGGGCAGAGACATCTACTGGCATGATCTGGTGGCAGGAAAGTCCGAAGAATGCGAGTGCGAGAAGATGGACTCAGAGGATCGGCTTTTCATCCTTTACACCTCCGGAACGACCGGCAAACCCAAGGGCATCGAGCATGTCCATGGCGGCTATCAGGTTGGTCCGGCTCAAACCTTGCATTGGGTCTTCGACATCAAGGATAGTGATGTCTGGTGGTGCACAGCCGATATCGGATGGATCACAGGCCACTCTTACATAGTCTATGGACCTCTTTGCCTCGGTGCAACAAGCATGATGTATGAGGGCGCTCCGGACTTTCCGGACTTTGGTAGGTTTTTCAAGATCATCCAGGACAACAAGGTGTCCGTCTTCTACACTGCACCAACAGCCATCAGGATGTTCATGAAGGCCGGCGAGAAATGGGCCAAGGATTATGATATATCCAGCATAAGGTTGCTTGGATCAGTGGGCGAGCCCATTAATCCTGAGGCATGGATGTGGTATAGAGAGCACTTCGGTGCTGGCAAATGCCAGATCATGGATACCTGGTGGCAGACTGAGACCGGCACCTTCCTGGTGTCTCCCCTGCCTATCACCCCGCTCAAGCCCGGCTCTGCGACCTTCCCGCTACCTGGATTCAACATCGATATCCTGGATGAGGATGCCAACCCCGTGCCAGCCGGCTCCGGCGGCAATATAGTGAGCAATACACCCTGGCCATCCATGCTCAGGGCCTTCTACAAAGATACGGTTAGGTACCAGAAGGAGTATTGGTCCACCTACTGGGAGATCAGACCCGGCACATATCTGGCCGGCGATAAGGCCACCAAGGACAAGGATGGATACTTCACTATCCAGGGCAGAATCGATGATGTGCTGAAGGTAGCAGGCCACAGAATCTCCAACGCTGAGGTCGAGTCCGCTTTCGTCTCTCATCCCAAGGTTGGCGAGGCTGCTGTCATCGGCAAGCCAGACCAAGTCAAGGGCGAGGTCATCGTGGCCTTCGTTTCCCTTAGAGGAGGAATCGAAGGGACAGATGAACTGAAGAAGGAACTGGTCAAGCATGTGAGATCTGCCCTGGGACCATTAGCCAGTCCAGAGGCGATTTACTTCGTCAAGGACGTGCCCAAGACGAGGAGCGGCAAGATTATGCGCCGCGTCATCAAGGCCAAAGCAATGGGCCAACCCACGGGTGACGTCTCCGCCCTGGCTAATCCCGATGCAGTCGATGCCATCCCGCTCATCACTTGAGCGGACCTACCTTTTTTTATTTTTCTTTGGCAAAGGATCTTATTTCAGTTACTTGTTTCCTTGCTATTTCGGTTAGCAACTTGAAATAACAAGAGCCTCTTTTTCTAAAAATCTGCCTAAAAATCTATCTAATAATTACAATTATCATGATAATTAATAATCATTATAAAAAGTTACCTCGACAACTTTATAAATGAAAAACCGGGATAATTATCGATCGCTACAATATTCCCAATGACTCCCGTTGGCCAGGCATTTCGGTCATGGAATATAAGGGAAAGATCGTGCAGGATGATTGTCCCAAGGCTTTGGACAGGCAATCAGGCAGATTTGAGGGGAGTCAGGGAAGACGTGGGGATTCAAACGGAGGTTACAAAATTGGCTGAGCAAAAAGCAACAACGTCTGTTCTTTATGAGGAGACGAGAGTATTCGAGCCGTCCAAGGAGCTCGTTGAGAATTCTAATGTCATGCAATGGATGAAGAAGAAGGGATTCAAGAGCGAGCGGGAGATGCGCGCCTGGACCGGCCAGAATTTCATCACCTTCTGGGACGAGATGGCTAAGACCTATGCTGATTGGTTTGAGCCTTATGCCCAGGTCCTTAACTGGGTACCGCCTTATGCCAAGTGGTTCGTAGGTGGCAAGATCAATGTGGCCTACAATGCAGTGGATCGGCATGCTGCGGGCGCTAAAAAGGACAAGGTAGCCTATATATTTGTCCCCGAGCCCGTCGATCAGCCTACAGAGAAGATCACCTATGCAGATCTGGCCAAGAGGGTCAACAAATTTGCAAACGGCCTCAAGAGCCTGGGAGTTGGCAAGGGAGATAGAGTCAGCATCTACATGCCCATGATCCCTGAAACCCCCATTGCCATGCTGGCATGTGCCAAGATCGGTGCCATACACAGCGTGGTATTCTCCGGATTTTCCTCCGGCGGTCTTAACAGCAGAGTCCTCGATGCTGAATCCAAGGTAGTGATTACTACCGACGGCTTCTTCAGGCGCGGAAAGCCCCTGCCACTCAAGCCAAACGTGGATGAAGCGACGGCTAATACGCCAAGCGTCACCAATATCGTAGTGGTAAAAAGAGCAGGCATCGATGTTCCCATGAAGGCTGGAAAGGATATCTGGTACCACGAACTGGTGGCCAAACAATCCGATGTGTGCGAGAGTGAGAAAATGGATGGCGAGGATCGGCTGTTTATCCTCTACACCTCCGGAACCACCGGCAAGCCCAAGGGTATTGAGCACGTCCACGGCGGATACTGCGTCACCCCGGCCCAGACATTGAGTTGGGTCTTCGATATCAAAGACACCGATGTCTGGTGGTGCACGGCTGACGTCGGATGGATTACCGGCCACAGCTACGTAGTCTACGGCCCGCTCTGCCTGGGTGCTACGAGCATGATCTATGAGGGATCCCCTGACTATCCCGACTTCAGCAGGTGGTTTAAGATCATCAGCGAGAATAAGGTATCAGTGCTCTATACAGCACCGACAGCCGTCAGAATGTTCATGAAGGCCGGAGATCAGTGGCCCAAGACGCACGACATTTCCTGTCTGCGGCTGCTGGGATCAGTGGGCGAGCCCATCAATCCCGAAGCCTGGATATGGTACAGAAACAACTTCGGAGGCGGCAAGCTGCAGATCATGGACACCTGGTGGCAGACAGAGACTGGATGCTTCCTGGTGTCACCCTTGCCCATTACCCCCTTGAAGCCCGGCTCTCCCACCTTCCCGCTGCCCGGCTTTAACGTGGATATCGTGGATGAGGATGCCAATCCCGTGCCGCCAGGATCTGGAGGCAACATCGTCAGCAATACACCCTGGCCATCCATGCTCCGTGCCTTCTACAAAGACACGGTCAGGTACCAGAAGGAGTACTGGTCCACTTACTGGGATATCAGACCCGGCACATACCTGGCTGGAGACAAGGCCACCAAGGATAAGGATGGATACTTCACCATCCAGGGCAGAATCGATGATGTGCTGAAGGTAGCCGGACACAGAATCTCCAATGCTGAGGTCGAAAGCGCCCTGGTATCTCATCCCAAGGTCGCCGAGGCTGCTGTCATCGGCAAGCCAGACGAGGTCAAGGGCGAGGTAATCGTGGCCTTCGTTATCCTCAAGACAGGCATTGAAGCCACTCCTGGTCTCGACAAGGACTTATCCAAGCACGTGCGCTCCGTCCTGGGCCCCGTGGCCTATCCTGAGTCCGTCTACTTCGTGAACGATGTACCCAAGACCCGGTCAGGCAAGATCATGCGCCGCGTCATCAAGGCCAAGGCTCTGGGTAATCCCACTGGTGACATCTCCGCTCTGGCCAACCCAGAATCTGTCGAAGCCATTCCGCTCATCAAGTGAACGGAATAATCTTTTTTCCTTTTTTTGTCTTGCCTCTTGCTGTAATTCTTGTCACCAGCATTCTTTATCATAGTCAATCACTAAGAATGGCGAATAAATGATCCAGAAGTTACAACATAATCAATTACTTGCTATTATTGATATTATTAGCAAAAAATCGTTATAATGAAAGATCATGATGATTTATATCGCGATAACTTTATAAATGATCAGGTAGGTTTTGAGCCGATGTTTCCCAAAACCATTCCGCGCTTTGTCGGATGGCGGTCAGGGCAGAGGCGAATGAGAGGTACAAAGAACGATTCTTCACATATAGGCCCGGACAATTCAGAATGGGGAACACTTGATCACAAGGAGGTATGAAATTGGCTGATACAGCGAAAACGGCATCTTTGGCCGAAGAGACCAGGATTTTCAACACCCCGCAGTGGATAGTTGAGCACTCCAATGCATTCCAGTGGATGAAGAAGAAGGGCTTCAAGACTGAGACAGAGATGCGAAAGTGGTGCTCCGATAATTACATTGATTTCTGGGATGAGATGGCTCAGACCTATGCAGATTGGTTCCAGCCCTACACCCAGGTTCTTGATGACTCCGGAAAGCCCTACTTCAAGTGGTTCACCGGCGGCAAGATCAACGTAGCCTACAACGCCGTAGACAGGCATGCCAAGTCCGCAAACAGGAACAAGGTTGCCTACTACTTTATCGGCGAGCCCGTGGGCGACAACAGGACCATCACCTACTACGAGCTGTACCGAGAGGTCAACAAGATGGCCAATGCCCTCAAGAGTGTGGGCGTTGAGAAGGGAGACAGAGTCGTTGCCTACCTGCCCATGATCCCTGAGCTGCCCATCACCATGCTCGCTTGCGCCAAGATCGGTGCCATTCACACCATCGTGTTCTCCGGATTCTCCTCCGGTGGCCTGGCCAGCAGGGTCAACGATGCCGAGGCCAAGGTTGTCGTCACTGCTGACGGCTTCTACAGGCGCGGAAAGCCCCTGCCCCTCAAGCCCAATGTGGATGAGGCCATGAAGAGCGCCCCCTCCGTCAAGAAGGTAGTAGTCGTCAAGAGAACCGGCGTTGCCGTTCCCATGACCGAGGGACGCGATGTCTTCTACGATGATTTCACAGCTGGCCAATCCGCCCAGTGCGAGACCGTCCCGCTCGATCCAGAGGACAGGCTTTTCATTCTGTACACCTCCGGAACAACCGGCAAGCCCAAGGGTATTGAGCATGCTCACGGCGGTTATGCCGTCGCTCCCGCTCAGACAACCTCCTGGGTATTGGATGTTCACGACGATGATGTCTTCTGGTGCACCGCAGACTGCGGATGGATCACCGGTCACAGCTACGTGGTCTACGGCCCACTCTGCCTTGGCGCTTCCAGCATTCTCTATGAAGGCTCTCCGGACTTCCCCGATCTGGGCCGCTGGTGGTCCATCATTGAGAGGTACGGCGTCTCCGTATTCTACACAGCACCCACCGCCATCAGGATGTTCATGAAGACCGGCGAGGCCTTTGTGAAGAAGTACGACCTGTCCACCGTCAGAATTCTGGCATCTGTGGGCGAGCCCCTGAACCCCGAAGCTTACATGTGGTACAGAAAGAATATCGGCGCAGACCAGGCACCCATCATCGATACCTGGTGGCAGACTGAGACCGGATGCCACGTCATCGCCCCTCTGGCCATGACACCCGAGAAGCCCGGCTCCGTATGCTTCCCATTGCCCGGATTCAACACAGATATCTTCGACGAGGATGCTAACTCCGTGCCACTCGGCTACGGCGGCAACATCGTCCAGAAGACCCCATGGCCGTCCATGCTCCGTGCCTTCTTCAGAGATACCGTCAGATATCAGAAGGAATACTGGGAGATGTACTGGCAGACCAAGCCCGGCACATATCTGGCTGGAGACAAGGCCACCCGCGACAAGGATGGCTACTGGTGGATCCAGGGCAGAATCGATGATGTGCTGAAGGTAGCAGGACATAGAATCTCCAACGCTGAGGTCGAGTCCGCCGCCGTTTCTCACCCCAAGGTCGCCGAGGCAGCCGTAGTCGGCCAGCCCGATGAAGTCAAGGGCGAGAAGATTGTGGCCTTCGTCATTCTCAGGGATGGCGTTGCTGAGTCTCCAGAGCTCGCTAAGGAGATCTCCACTCACGTCAGAAAGGTTCTGGGCCCAGTCGCTTACCCCGACAAGGTCTACTTCGTCAAGGATGTCCCCAAGACCCGATCCGGCAAGATCATGCGCCGTGTCATCAAGGCCAAGGCCCTTGGAAAGGAGACCGGAGACCTGTCTGCTCTGGCCAATCCAGAATCCGTTGAGAATATCCCACGCATTGACCTGTAAGTGGGATATCACCCTCCCTTTTTTAGTACTGTTATACTATTATTATTCTCATTCGCGCAGGAATGACTTTCGCACCATCATTTTATCCTCTGTCTGGCTAATATATAAAAATAATTTATTAATTCAACTCTCTTTTTTTGCTAATGCTAATATGGTGCAATTTAGATGAACAGCAAAAAGATTGAGTATAATTTTCACGAAAAAGGATTATTGGCAGGAGACTATATCCGCTGGAAGCGTATGGCGTGCTTACATCCATGCTGCAAAAAGTTTTAATGCTTCGAATCTATGATTCTAATTAGAAACGAGGGAATAAATAGATGTCTGGATGCGAGCACAAGATATCTGGCAGCAGAGAGAAGATCTGGCTGCCCTACTACTTTGAAGGAAGAGAGAGAGGACTAAAGCCCCATCCCTACTGTATTGAGTGCGGCTTGATTAAGAATCTGTCATCAGAGAAGCCACGCAGTATTGGATACTTCATGAATATTATTGCTCTTCTGGGAAATCATTACAAAATTGCCAAGATTCAGACAAGGCTCATTGCTCTAGAGATGGAAAGACTGGCCCTGGACGACAAATTCGGAATGGACAGAATGCAACAGGAAGGTCTATTCGTAGAGATAACCACCCGAATCCTAAATATTCCGGCGAGAGCTCTCTACGAGCATCTGGACTAACAAACAATATCATCACCTTTTCACAATAACTGCTCTAGCTGATCCCTACTGAGCATATGCACCTCTACCATGTGATGGGGATGATATCGTGTCTTCGCCTCCCGGATGCCCTCTACGCCCATGTCGCTCTCCCGGTTGATGTAAATGTAATCTTTAGCCAGGATCCTGGCAGTCTCGGCATTGACGGCCCTGTAGATTCCTCTGCAATCCGACAGGCCCTTCTCGAAATGAACCAGAGCCGTATCCCTGTTTAATCCTTCAAAGAGGGACATGGCACCGATCTTGCCGTTAGCGCGGATGGCTAGTCCTGAGATCTGCAGCTCTTTATAATGAGATAAGGCAAAGGACACTGCTTCCTTTTCACTGGCGAGCACAGGATCGGATTCGCAGTCCTTCCAATCGCACCACAGGTTCAGGAAATCCTTGATCTCGCCGAGATTCTCTTCGCTTATCATCTCTACTCCGGGGGTGCAGGTCTTCTGAAATTTGTTAAGCTGGTGGCGGATGGTTAGATATTTCTTGCCCGGCAATTCCGCCAGATCCGAGGCCAGATAGACATATTCAAAGTACTTTCTCTGTGGATGAAATGAAAGATCCGGATATAGTCCGGCAATCCAGTCTTTTGTATCCTGGTCCAGGATTACAAAAGGTTGCTCTTCCTTGCTCCTGGAGGCAAGCCTCAGGACGTCTGCAAGAAGCTTTGGATTTCTCGGGCCGATGGGAGGGCGATAACGCGTCAATCCTGCGATTGTGCTGCAAAGAACGATGCCGCCCTCCAGGTAGGCGTACCTGTAATGGGCATAGTCATTCCAGCAGACCATGTTGGTGAAGGTATTATCGCTGTGTTCCTGGGGATAGCTCTGGTAATGCCTGAGAAAGAAATCCCGGTCAGAGAGTGTGACGGGCCTAAAGTCTGCATCGCTCAGCATTCTCTTGCCACCTCATGATAGAGCATGGGCACATGTCCGGGCATAGGCGCAAATCCCAGCGACCTGTAAAAATCCTCTTTGCCCGGTTTTGCTATCAGGCCGATCCAGGTGATCTTGCGTATCTTGCACTCCTCCAAAAGCCTGGCGAGAATCATTGTTCCCACCCCCCAACTCCTCTTATCGCTCTGCACTACCAGATCCTGAATATACGCATCTGCCATCCCATCAGAAATCACACGGCCCATACCCACGGCCCTGCCGGTAGAAATATCAATCGCTACGGCGAATAGAAAGCTTCCCTGGATCAGAGCGTTGATCCTGTTTGGATCCATCTCATCTTTCCACCAGCCAGCGGCGCGATAGAGATCCACGATCTCTTCCTCTTGCCAGGAACGTACGATATCGACCCTGATTGAATTATCCTTCAATTCTCTAAATCACTCTGGAGTAAAATTTCAGTCCACTCTCATGAAGAGCTTGCCCTCTGCTCCGCAGACGGGACAGACGCCGGGCGCTTCGCGCTCCACCGTATTGCCGCAGTAGGGGCAGACGTAGTAGGGGAATGCTTCCTGGCTCGGGCTCAGATCGCCCAGCAGCTTCCGATAGAGCAGGGAATGGATCTTCTCCACCTCGTTGGCATAGTGGAAGGATGTTTCTGCTGCCTTATTGCCTTCCGCCTGGGCGGTCGCAATCATCTCCGGATACATCGCTTCCCATTCCTCGTCCTCTCCGGATATGGCTGATTGTATGTTCTCTTTGGTGGACTTGATGCCTTTCAGAACTCGCAGATGATTTACTGCATGAACCTCTTCTGCTGCCGCAGCCGCCCGAAAGAGCCTGGCTGCCTGTGCAAATCCCTCTTTATCCGCCTTGGCTGCAAAGGCGCTGTACTTGCGATTGGCCTGCGATTCGCCTGCGAATGCCTCTTTTAGAAACTTCTCTGTGTTGGACATGAGATCAAACCTTCCTCTTCCTCTGCGAAAATCCTTCTATTTGTTTATCTATCTATCCTTTGAGATATAGGCAAGATCCTGCATCTTCGCTGGACGGCTCAGGCCCAGGCATGCGCCTGCCCGGGTCCGCGCCCATGCGCCCGCATGTGCATGTGGGCGTCGGCGTGTTCGGTTGGGCTGTGCTCATCACTCTTTCAGCTCGTCCTCGATGCCCCGAAAATGCTCCAGCGCACTCTCAAGGCTCTCCACGATCTCCCGCGCCAGGATCGCCGGATCGGGCAAGTTGTCTGAATCCTCCAGGCTCTCGTCCTTGAGCCAGAAGATATCCAGGCTGGCTTTGTCCCGTTTCACCAGATCCTCGTAAGAAAAAGCCCGGAAACGTTTCGTCTCCAGCCGGTCGTGCCTGTTCTCGGGATTGTAGCATTTGATGAAATCCTGCAGGTCCTCCAGCTTGAGCGGATTGGTCTTGAGAGTGAAGTGCTGATTTGTCCGCAGGTCGTAGATCCACATCTTCTGCGTCCATGGCGTCTCGCTGGCCGGTTTTCTGTCAAAGAAGAGCACATTGGCCTTGACGCCCTGAGCGTAGAAGACGCCCGTGGGAAGGCGCAGCAGAGTGTGAAGGTCGCAGTCCTGCAGCAGTCTTCGCCGTACAGTCTCGCCTGCTCCGCCCTCGAAGAGGACGTTATCCGGCACCACGAGCGCCGCCCGACCGTTTATCTTGAGCAGATTGCGAACATGCTGCAGGAAGTTGAGCTGCTTGTTGGAGGTTGTGGCCCAGAAATCCTGGCGGTTGTAGGAGAGAGCATCCCGGTCGGCTTTTCCCTCTCCGTTTACGATGGTAACACTGCTCTTCTTGCCGAAAGGCGGATTGGTGAGAACCAGGTCGTAGTGATCGTCCGGGTAAGAGATCAGAGAGTCGCCCACCTCGATGGGGCTCTCCTCGCCACCGATGCCGTGCAGGTAGAGGTTCATGGCACACAGCCTGACCACCCCGTCCACCACGTCCTTTCCCCGCAGGGTGTGCAGCTTCAGATTTTGCTTTTGCTCTATGTCCAGATCGAATCTCTTGCGGTCGGAAAGATAATCGTAGGCTGCGAGCAGAAAGCCGCCCGTGCCGCAGGCAGGATCGTAAATGGTCTCACCCGGTTTGGGCCGCACGACTTCCACCATTGCCCGGATGAGCGGCCGGGGCGTGAAGTACTGGCCTGCTCCGCCCTTAACGTCCTCGGCGTTCTTCTCCAGAAGCCCCTCGTAGATGGCGCCTTTGACATCCACGTCCAGGCCCACCCAGGTTTCGCCGTTGATCAGCTCCACCAGGCGGCGCAGCTTGGCCGGGTCCTGGATCTTGCTTTGCGACTTGCGAAAGATCACGCCCAGCATGCCAGGCCCTTTGCCGAGCGTTTCGAGGATGCGGCGGTATTGCTCCTCAAGCTCGGCTCCATCTTTGGAGAGGAGGCTCTGCCAGTCCAGGCCCGGCGGGATCTTGGAATCTTTGTTAAAGGGCGGGCGGGTCTGCTCGTCTGCCATCTTCAGAAAGAGGAGGTAGGTGAGCTGCTCCACGTAGTCGCCGTAGCTCACGCCGTCGTCACGGAGCACGTTGCAGTAGTTCCAGAGGCGCTGGACGATGGTGGATTCTTCGGTCATTGAGCTAGCCTCATTTGCCGGTCACTATTACTATTATTACTACCATTTCTTCTTCCGCTCTTCGCAGGCGCTTTCGCCTTTTCCGCTCTGATCCGCTCCAGGAGCACAGAGGCGTGCTCATCGCCGGGGTCCTGGGGGACGAGCTTGCCCTCGAAGGCGCGCTTGAGGATGGACTGGCG